>PAJK01000062.1 GCA_002706025.1 Oceanospirillaceae bacterium | reverse complement strand
GCTGCCTGCGCGGCAGCGAGCACCTTGCCGTCATACTCTTCACACGGGAGCATTTTCTGAGCTGCCTGCGCGGCAGCGAGCTCCACGCCCTATGGAAGGCGTGCCTTACTTCTTTTCTGAGCTGCCTGCGCGGCAGCGAGCGGCGTATCCGGGGATCTTCTGTCCTGCTTCCATTTCTGAGCTGCCTGCGCGGCAGCGAGCACTCAGACGTTCTCGGATAGCCTGATCTACGATTTCTGAGCTGCCTGCGCGGCAGCGAGCTTGGCCATCAGCATGTTCAGGTCTTTGTCGGTTTTCTGAGCTGCCTGCGCGGCAGCGAGCACCCAGAAGCGCACCAAGCACGACCTGCAGCATTTCTGAGCTGCCTGCGCGGCAGCGAGCAACCTCTACTAAGTTATCAGCCGTACAACAATTTTCTGAGCTGCCTGCGCGGCAGCGAGCCACAGGTAGCCGCGCAACACATCCAGCGGGTTTTTCTGAGCTGCCTGCGCGGCAGCGAGCTTTCAGCGGCAGGAGAAACCAGGCGGGCCACTTTTCTGAGCTGCCTGCGCGGCAGCGAGCCGTTGGCGTCATGCTGCCGTCTGAGCTTGTGTTTTCTGAGCTGCCTGCGCGGCAGCGAGCGACTGGTGCTGGATTATGCACGCCGCGTTCTTTTTCTGAGCTGCCTGCGCGGCAGCGAGCAAGATGCTGCATGGGTTGAAGCCAAAGTATATTTTCTGAGCTGCCTGCGCGGCAGCGAGCATCGACCCGTGGGTTGGTATGCTCTGGAAGGTTTTCTGAGCTGCCTGCGCGGCAGCGAGCTCGTCCGACGAACCAGATGATGACGTCGTTAATTTCTGAGCTGCCTGCGCGGCAGCGAGCACTCGTCCGACGATATGGCCCGCAGCATGAAATTTCTGAGCTGCCTGCGCGGCAGCGAGCTACGGCGTCTCTCAGTTTCCGTGCCGGTACTGTTTCTGAGCTGCCTGCGCGGCAGCGAGCACCTTGCCGTCATACTCTTCACACGGGAGCATTTTCTGAGCTGCCTGCGCGGCAGCGAGCACCGAGTTACACGCTTTCCGCCCGCTGCCCGCTTTCTGAGCTGCCTGCGCGGCAGCGAGCAAATGCCCGGGCNNATTCNGGCTNANTNAGTATTTCTGNNCTGCCNGCGCGNNAGCGAGCCTCAGCCGCGGGTACATTCAGCTGGAGCGGTATTTCTGAGCTGCCTGCGCGGCAGCGAGCAGCAGCAGTCAGGCTGCCTTTAATCGCAGTCATTTCTGAGCTGCCTGCGCGGCAGCGAGCTGTTGCAAATCAGCGTTAAATACCTGTTTGTTAAAGAACTTTCTCGTTTTTTACGCAAAAACCCTTTTTCAGGCACCAACCTGCAAACCTATATAAATCAAAGACTTGCAGATTGGGCTGATTTTAAGGTCAAAACCAGGGGATAGTCGCCGTGGCGCTAAGGCCATAGCTATTAAACGTGCCCTCGGATGGTTCGCTTTGCAATTCACCGTGGTAGATATACACCCTCATCCGGTTCTGGTTCGAGAGGCTTTTCATTTCAATAAACGGAAACGGGTTACGCTTCTGCTGGCTGTCCGGTATTTGCTCTTCAGCTTGTTCCGGGGTCAGCCAGCCTTTGGCGATTGAGCGTTTGCGCTTGTTATGGGCACTTTTCATCTGAACCCGTTTTACCGTGCGGTATTGAACCGCATTTGGCACGGGTTCGATCTTGCTGATCTGGCAGTAATCACGCATACCTTTCAGCCAGTTATTTTCCATCAACAAGCCGAGCTCTGACTCACTGCCATGCAGTCGCAATACAGAACCCAGTCGCTTGTCGACTTCCGGAAAGCTGACGCCGATTTTTCCTGGTACTGTTTGACTCATGGCCCGGTGGAATTTTGAAAACAGGGCATTTAGCAGGTCCTGNGTTTCAAATTCCGGGTCGGGCAGCAGCTTGATATCGAGGTAGAAATCCAGTTGGTTCATCCCCTGCTCCTTATCCTGCTTCGCCGAATACGCCACCACGAATCAGAACGCCCATCACGTAGTGCTGATTGCCAACCGATGGGGCCTCGTCTTTCAGTACCCATTTATCGAGCAGGTTGTAGAAATCTTCCTTGGCCTTTGGCTGACGGTAAGCAGCACCACGGCTGGTTACAGAGCCATACGGTTCAATGGCGATAGGGCCAAAGGTATCGGCTTCCGGGTACCAGGTGTCAATGGTGCGAATGGCATTGCCAATTTTCTGGGAGTGCATGGCGGCCTGACCATCAACCTGATACAGGAATTTGCTCTTTTTGCTGTTGCCAGAGCCATCCAGCACCAGTTCCTGTGATGGAAAAATCTCCTGTCCTTCACCCAAACGCACATAGGCTTCAACACGCAGCAATACAAAGCCTTTACCGCTCAGACCGGTTTGGATCAGATCCGCCAGGGGCTTAATCGCCTCTGGCTGGGTACCAAAGTTACGCAGATCGAAGTTATGGGCATCAAACGTCCAGCTGTTCAGGACATCGGTACCCGACAACTGGGATACGGTAACTTCAATTTGCTCGGCACCCACGCGGTTACGCCACAGAAAACGCGCGTTAGCGAGGTTTTCGGCGTAACGGGAAGCCAGTTCGGTGAATTGTT
Source organism: Oceanospirillaceae bacterium (assembly GCA_002706025.1). Taxonomy (GTDB): domain Bacteria; phylum Pseudomonadota; class Gammaproteobacteria; order Pseudomonadales; family Oceanobacteraceae; genus Venatoribacter. The sequence goes on along the minus strand of PAJK01000062.1, from coordinate 14,137 downwards.
CGCGCTCGATGTAGCCGTTGATTACGTTGGCCAGCGCTTGCTGGTAATCGCCGTCGTTACAAGCTGACGGCGTTGCCAGATCACCCAGAACACGCAGAGTAAAGGAAACTTTCAGAGTGTCACTGTCCTGAGGCAGTGCAGCAGTATCGACCGTTTGAAGGTTAGGCTTTTGAATTTCAGCGTCCAGCTTCAGTGGGTCGTTGGCAATGGCTGCTTTAAGACGGTTGGAAATGGTTCCGCGTACGGATTTTTGTTGCACTTCAATAGCTTTCCAGCCATCGGGGTTAGCGCGCTCTTCCCAGCGACCTGCGAACATAGCGGCATCAGAGTTGGCGTGTTTGCGTTCGAATGCCAGAACAGATGCAGTTTTCAGTTTGGTAGTTGCCATGTTGTCTCTCCTTGATTAATACAATTCGTCTAATGAGTTGAAGTCGTTGTCCGGAATTTCGATGCTTTCATCTTCACTGGATGCAGAAATTACTTGTTGCGATGGAATCTCGCAGACATACGCACCATCGCTGTAGCGGTATTGCCAAAGCAGGTCTTCCGGAGCTTGTAGTCTGTGTGGACTGCACCATTCACCAATGCTGTAGGCGCTTTCTACAAAGCGGAAAGGTACGGTGTTGTCTCGGGCGCGGCCTACGGTGCCTGGTTCGTAAAGATCGGAAATGGATTGATATCCAATGGCCAGTGGTACCAGATAGCCTTTGCCAGAGCCTGGCTTGGGCTGAATTTTCCACTCGGCTTTGGTTTCGCCAACCACGGGGGCTTCACCGTCTTCCAGACCAATGGCTTCGGACTGGTAGCAAAGCGCCACAAAATCGAGCCAACTGTCGAGCAATTCAGTATCTGGTGTTTGTTGCTTTTGGGCCTGATGGTGTTCTGCCAGCAAGTCAGAGCGGTCTAGCAATACAAATCCCGGAATCAGTCGCAACATTTCGCGGCGGAAAGCCCGCTGGCTGTTGGTATCTGTTTCATTAAGCTGCCAGTACCGAACCCGGCCAATGCTTGTGATAATGCCGCCCGCCAGTCGTTGGGTTACCAGCCAGTCCAGCACCTGATGTTCAAACTGTTTGATGCGCTGCTCTGCAGGTTCGTCGCCCAACACCAGTTCCAGAGGGTCAAACTCACAGTCCACCAGCAAGCTGACCGTCATGTGCATACGGCCTTCTTCGTTGAATGGCGCAGTATTACCGTCTTTGGTTAAAGGGTTACGACTTAGTGCAAACACATGTTCAAAACCGCTGGGCTGTTGGGTATGTACCTGATGGCTATGGCAGATGATTCCAACACCTCCCAGGCTGGCATGATTGCCCCACTTTGCCTGGCACTTGCGTGACAGTGCGTGAGTAAACCCCAGAAAGTTGGTTGGCGCAGGAAAGCCCCAGGTCATGCCAGAGATGGCATTGGCGTTTTCAACACGCAAGTTGTTGAGCAACAAAAGATGTCTCATACCAATTCCTCCAGATCGACCATCAGCAAATACGCCTGACGCTGAATTTGTTGTTTAAAGTGCGCGGTTTCGGCATCACTCATGCTCAGCTTTGCTCGCTTGCCTTTCTGGTCGATGGATTTGGCCAGCACCCGGCCAAAGTTAAGGGCTAACTGCTTGCACCAGGCCTTGCCTTCACGCTCGTACTGGAAGTCCTTATCATCTCTGGCGGGGTCAACCCAGCAGGCTTCAGGCCCATTGCCCATGGGTTCGGCAGCCCATCCAGCCGGGAAAAGACGGAGTTGTGCAGCATATTGGTGAAGTTCGTCGACCATAGCAGCAACCATCTCCCCCCGCTTGTTGCGAATATGGCGATTATTCAGCTCATGCTGATTAGCCCACTCAAGAAAGCCCGTCAGTTCATCCAACTGCTTGCGAATGCGCCAACGGTAACCGCTCCAGAAAGCGTCGACAGATTTGGGTGGTTTGGATCGGGATTTCCACACCGGCGGCTGGGCATTAAACAAATACGCCCGACCACCGCGCTGACTGTTCAGCAGGGAAATATTTTGTGGCTTGGTGCCGCCGAAAGTCTGAATGGCCAAATTCAGATAGTCTCTGGTACCCACTTGCCAGAAATGTCCTTTGCGCCGGGCATCACGAGCTTCCTTCGCGTGCTCGCTGAAACGAGAGTGCTGAACACGTTGAAAAACAGCGTGATTGAACGAAGACGCCGCCAGCGGAGCCAGCAAGTGATAGCCAGTTTCTTCATCGGCCACAGGGAAATACAGCTGTTTGGCCAGTGTGTGGCTGGACGGCTCTTTCACTTTCAGAGCTTCCTTGAAGCCTGCCTGCCATTCGGCCTGTTGGTCTGCGGTACCAAACTCAGCCAGTGCCGAAGTATCGTTTGCCGCTACCTGATCCAGCAGACGAACACCTTCGTGTTCCAGCAGCAACAGATTGGCAACATCCAACGCCGCCGCGTTCCCCACCACGTCGGCTTTCATTGCCGTTAAATCTGCGGAAGAAAGCACACGTCCGGCCGCCCACACGGTGATGTCCGCCAACAAGCTGGTGCCCTTGGCATCACTATGTGTGTATTTCAATGCATGGCTGACGAGGCTGATTTGCTTTGCCCGACTTGCTGCATCAGAAAGCCAGGTGGCCGGTTTGAACTTATCCAGCAGCTCTTGTTTACGCTGATGCCAGTCCAGCCGGAATTCAGCGAACTCATCGGCTGTCTTTTCCTTTTCCGCCTTGGCCAGCTCTTTTTCCAGCGGCTCAAGTTTGGCTGTACATCGATCTTCGATGTACTGGCGGATTTTTTCGGTCAGTTCCATTGCACCTCCTGCACGTTCCTGAAATTTAAAATTTGGATTTAATCAATATTCCGAAAGATCCCAAGCCACGGATGGTATTGCCATGACTTCGCGCCAGTGTCGTTAAGGCGACGCAGGCGAATCTCACAAAAATGCTTGCTGATGTCGGACACTTCACGCCCCAGTTTTTCCGACATCTCTGCGATCAGAGTCTTAACGTCACTTTCCAACCAGGGCGAACAGTGCTGAGCAGGTTTGATTTCCGGGTAATCGAAAGTCAGTTTTTGCGGTAACAGATAACCATCGCTTTCTCGAATCAAATGGAACACCGGCTCTTCGGTGTCATCCTGCTGGTACAGCACAAAGGCGTCGTCCGGGCTGGATTGTCTGAATGGGGTTCGGCGTTGCATTTCAGCGTGCCAATCTGGTGCCGGTGATAACTGCCACCAACGGTCGGCACAGGTTCGGCCCTGAATCTGAACCGCCCTGTTTTCAAATAAGGCGGCGATCAGGTGCAAGTGCTCGATCTGAATCAGGCTGGTGCCATTTGCCGCCCTTGCTGGCTCTATGATTCTGGGAATAGATGAAATAGCTGACAGGTCTTCAGCCTTCACACATTGCTTGATTGCCCAGTGCTCCGAGTCCAGCTGCAGCATGGTGTTTGGCCCTGTCGTTTTGGCCTCAAACCCCGGCTGGGTGTACAGCAGTGGCGCTGTGTCACTGTTTACTGCAAGCTGCTTCAGAGTGCGATAGTTGTAATTCAGTACCAGCATATTGGTGGATTTTGGCGCTTGTTTTCGATGGCGCTGAATGCGCCCAGCCAGCTGGATCAACGAACGCATGGAGCTGGGCTCAGCAATGGCCCAGTCATAATCGTGATCGCGCCCTACTTCAGTTACCGGCGAGCCGAGCACAACGAACAGGTGGCTTTGTTCAGGAAAAGTATCCAGCGCGGAACGGATTTCCGGCTGTTGCCAAAGTACTCCAGGCTGTTTGCGGTTAAGCATGCTATCCAGCCGAGCTTCTATATGCGATCGAACTAACAGCGGATGTTGGCTGTGGTACACGCACAAATGCAGACGTGTACCAACAAATGAAACAGTTTGCGGAATATCTCGCTCAATCAACCGCTGGGCAACGGCCACCAGCGGATTAATATTGGCCATTCGAATCAGGCCAACTGACACTTGTTTGCCGGTTGCGGGGTCGGCAGATGCATGGGATTGATGCAGTTGTGTCATACCCTCCCAGAGGCTGGCACAAAGTGCGTCGACGGCTTCTTCCTTACTCCCGGAAATGGTTTCAACATCCAGTACTTCTGCCAAACGCAACGCTTTACCCGGTTCCAGATCGGCTTTCAAATGCTTGACTCGCGTTGCTACAAACTCGCTATTGGAAACCTTGAAAGCCTGCTGATCGGTGCAGTTACTGGATAAGGCACCAAATTCATCAAACCAGGCACAGCAAATCTCATCTGATTGCCCCGGAGTGCCACAAGCACGATTAAACTGCTTCCGGCCAGCCTGATAAGCACTGAAGAGCGCAGTTAACATGGCAGGCGGCATACTGGCAGATGACAGCAATACCCGGCTACCAAGCAACCCAGCCCAGTTCACCAGTCGGCAAAGTGCGGGCAAGTCTGTCGAGTCAAAGTCATCGGGCTCATCCAGCACCAGGTCCGACGTGAGCAACCGCAGCATCGGCGTAATTTGTTTACCACCACGAACACCTTCAGTTGCAGGCATTAAGTGATCGATGGTGCAGACCAGTACCGGGGCACTGAGCAGCTGCAATGACTTGGAGGGCTGACCGTAGGCGTTTTGGCCCAACCAACGTCTTAGCGGGCCATCGCTCAAGGTGCCGTCGTAACTGACATGCTGGGTGTCATCAAGTAAATCGGCCGATGATTCACTGCCGCTTTGCGCGGACTCAGCAGGCTCATTCTGCTCGGTACGACGTCGGTGCAGTTCCTGAACGGCCTGTGAACCAACTAAGACTGCCAGCTCGTCAGAATCCAGTTTCAGTCGTTCTTTTAAAGCATCGCCTGTTTGTAACGTCAGCGTTCGTAGCCCCAAAGCCACACTGAAACGACATCCCTGCTGCTCAGTTGCAAGGCCGTACATTATTCGGGCATTGGCAAAGGTTTTACCCTTACCCGTAGAAGCCATATTGACGCCGAAAAAGCCCTGCTTTGACGACACAGCCGACAGGCCAGTCGCAATATCAAAGGCTGTGTCTTGCCACCGATAGCCGGAATTGGAAGAGCGAGACTTGAGAGTTTTATGGGAGACCAGAACAGGCAAATTCGAACGCAGGTTAGGCAGCTGTCGCGCCAGTAGCAACGCGTTCTGACCGACACCAATATTGTGCTCATCAAGCCGTTGTTTTAGTGGCCGCTTGCCGTTTGCGTCCTTTTTATCGGTATTGGCAAACACCTGATATTTTTCATCCCACCACTTGGTCTGCTTGCCAGCTGCGGAGTAACTGTGGTCAGCCAGCATCAATGCCAGTCGGGACAGGTGGCTACTGAACTGATCGTGCTGTAGCCATTGGGTTTGGCCGTTATACAGCACGCTTTGCTTCAGGGCTCGCTGCGCCAGCTGTTTGGCTTTCGCCCGCCATTGTTGACTGGCGATAGGCGTGCCGTGGGCAAAGTTGAACAGACCCTGCCAGTCAGCAGCCGACCAGTCATGACGTAAACACTGTGAAGAATTCCAGGGCGCGTACCAATCCTGATGCTCCAGAGTTAACTGGGACAATTTGAATTTTTTGAGCCTTGGGTATTCATCCTCGGTTTCATCAGCCTTTTTGCCTTCACGAGCAGGATACACAGGCAAGCGATGATGACTGACGATCAGCCAGCTAACCACTTTTGCTAAAGACAATCCTTCGAGTTGAACAAAGGGATTCTTTAACGCTAGCTCTTTATCCTGCTGATAAGCAGACAATGCTTGCTGACATAACTTTTCGTCCTGCTCTGAAATACCCGCAAGTGCCTTTAGCCACTCTTCATCGGTTTTAATCGTCGCTGTTTTAGCCCTGACAAAAGCCACAAACATCAACAACGAAAGCCATTCGTGACGCAAAGGCTCTTGCGTACCACGCTTGCCCAGCAGCTTTTGCTGGAACAAGGTATTGGCCTTACCAAAGTCATGAAACAATCCAGCGACCCCAGCCATTAAGGCAATGGCTTCAGCTGTTTGCCAATGGTTTTCTGATTCAGCTTTCAGTACATCCCGACCGGTCGAGTTCGTCGGCACTCTGCCCTGTGCATTGAATTTACGTGCACTGCCAATGATCCATTCCAGCTCCNGTTGCTGAGTACCACGCACGCGATGGCAGGCCACGGCGGTGTTTCTTCGGGCAGTTTTACGCAGCAACTTGCGTACAGTTTTCAGGCCTTCCAGCGTTACCGGTCCTTCCCAGCTGCGATCACCGGCACGTTCAAAGAATTGATCGAGAATACGGCGGGTTTCAGTCAGGGCTTTTTTACCGCATTGGGATTTGATGGTGACGATCATGCTTTGCTGATTCCCCGCTCTGGGCGGCCGGTTTGCTCTGCTACCGCTTTGATAGCCTCGATCATGCGGTCGAGTACGTCGTACTTTTGGAACTGGCTGATGAGCTGTTGGCGGAATTCGGTTTCGTCGTGACCAGCTATTGCCGAAATAAAAGCTACCGGCATGACGATGGCGTCCTTGATCAAATCGGCAACGTCAAACACCAACCCACCACGACGGGTTTTGCCGTGTAGTACAGCCAGCCCGTGTGGCAGCCCTAACACCCAACAGGCAGTCGCTGCTAACCCATAAGCGAGATAGTTACCGTGATCCAGATAGCGGTTGGCAATGTCCAATCCACCACCTTGCTTGGCACGCGTAAATTCACCGTAGCCGGTCGTTTGACCGACCAGCTTGTACAGTGCCTTGGTCATAACGGCTTCGGTGGCCAATACATCGTTGCTGTTGTTGGCACTTTCCAGACGTTGCTCAAATGACTGAATCACGCCATCGAGCTGCGGCAGCGATACCGGAAAATCCAGCTCGCGGCTTTTCGAAAGTTTGTTCCAGATCTCGCGAAGGTTTTCGAGCCTGAATTGTTGGAATCGGATAGCCGCATCCAGACGCAGGGACTCGTTGAACCAGAACTGACACCAGAGTTGCAGGTATTCGGTGGGGCGGTATTCACTTTGCGAGGTCAACCATTCAACGTCGGTTTGAACTTCGTTGCATGCAAACAGCGGTGTGCCACCGCCTCCGCAAAAACCGATCAGCACACCAGATTTAGCAAATTCACGCACAGCGGCTTGCGTAATTGAAGTGCCAGTTCCCAGCAGAATGACCGTGGTGTTGGCAATTGGAATGTTCCAGTAGAGCGATTCTTTGCCAGCTTCGGTAACGTATTCAACCCGGCCGCCATTCACTAACACACGGCAGTACTGCAAATAATAAATATTCGCTCGTTTCGAGTGAATAATCGTCTTCAAGTCCGAAGGGGCTATATCTTCCATGCCGGTTCCTGTCTGACGTTTAGCCCATATTACAAAATGAACAGGGGATTAGAAACATCTATATCAATATGGTTTTGTGGCTACTTCACTTGGCTAACCTGCGCTAGAATAGCGGCCGTTATCCGCCCGTTCCGGCAGGCCGAACCCCGTAACTGTGGTTTGGTGTATTGACCGGCAGATCAGGAAGGCACTATGTCTGCACACACCCACGCTATTCCCCCCGCCGCGTTTCATGCCATTGAATGGCACCACCAGAGTCTGCATCTGCTGGACCAGCGTGTACTGCCCCATGAGCACCGCATGAATGAATACACCACGGCGGCAGAAGTCGCCGATGCGATCCGCGACATGGTTGTGCGTGGTGCGCCGGCAATCGGTATTGCAGCCGCCTATGGCTACGCACTGGATGCCCTCGCTGGCCGCGATATGCAGCAGGCCTACCACGTACTGGCGCAGTCACGCCCGACCGCAGTAAACCTGTTCTGGGCGCTGGAGCGTATGGCCGGCCTGGGTACTGAAGATGCCCACGCCCTGGTGGCGGAAGCACGTAAAATTCACGAAGAAGACATCCTCGCCAACCAGGCGATGGGCAATTACGGCGCTTCCCTGCTGCACCCGGATTCTCTGATTTATACCCACTGCAACACCGGCGCACTGGCCACTGGTGGCCACGGTACGGCACTGGGCGTGATCCGCTCCGGCTTTGCCGATGGCAAAGTAAAACAAGTGTACGCCGGTGAAACCCGTCCATGGTTACAGGGCGCACGCCTTACCGCATGGGAACTGATGCAGGATAATATTCCGGTCTCTCTGGTGTGCGATGGCGCGGCGGCGCAACTGTTCCGCCGTGAAAGCATCGACTGGGTGATCGTTGGTGCCGACCGCATTACCGCCAATGGCGACGTGGCGAATAAAATCGGTACTTACAGTCTGGCGGTACTGGCCAAGCATCATGGCATTAACGTCATGGTGGTAGCGCCCACCACCACCTTTGATCTGTCGCTGCGCAGCGGTGACGACATTCCTATCGAACAACGCCCGAAAGAAGAAGTGACCAGCCTGAATGGTCAGCCGGTTGCACCGCATGGCTGTGATGCGATTAACCCGTCTTTTGATGTCACGCCGGCCGGACTGATTGACGTGATTGCCACAGAAAAAGGCCTGATTATGCAGCCGGATGAGAGTAGCGTGGCGATGTTGTTCGCCCGTGGATAAGCAGACCCGCCCGCGGTTAAGTACAATCCGGGCATCTGCAAAGCACTACCTGAAAATTCCGTTAACCCCTGCAGCAGACAGATCCACTCAGGAATTTATGTATGTTCAATCCACAGGAATTTAACCGCGCTGCCAGCGCGTTATGTGAATACGGACGCATTCTTTACAGCCGCGGCTGGTCACCGGCCACCAGTTCCAACTATTCCGTCAGGCTTAACGATGCCTGCTGTGCCCTGACCAGTTCAGGCAAGCACAAAGGCGAGCTGGCACCGAAAGACATCCTTGCCGTCGACTGGCAGGGTAACGCCCTGACGGATGGCAAACCCTCGGCTGAAACTCTGCTGCATACGCAACTGTACCAGCGTGACAGCGACATTGGCGCAGTGTTACACACCCATTCTCCCGTTGCTGTTGTACTGTCACAGGTCTGGCAGAGCGACGCGATTTCCCTCACCGGCTGGGAGCTGCAAAAAGCATTCGCCGGTGAAGACAGCCACGAAGGTACGGTCACCTTCCCGCTGTTTGCTAATCACCAGGATATCCACCGACTGGCTACGCTTGTGGAAGACACAATGCAGCAGCAGGGTCAGGGGCACGCGTATCTGATACGCGGCCATGGTGTGTATACCTGGGGTAAAGACCTGGCCAGTTGCTTCCGCCATCTGGAAGCACTGGAAAATCTGCTTGGCTATCAGCTTGAACTGCTGAAACTTGGGGCTGTGAAACAGTCCTGAATCACTGTGAGGTTATTATGAGCGTTATACGCATTTACAAAGACAGCAACCTGAGTCACACCACCGACCTGCTGTTCACCAGCGAAAACAACACCAAAATCCGCGACTGCCTGGAAAAAATCGGTGTACGTTTTGAGCAGTGGCACACGCCGGTGAGCCTCTCTCCGGGAGCGGAACAGGACGCTGTGATAAATGCATACAAAGAAGACATCGACCGCCTGATCGCCGAAGAAGGCTACCAGACCGTCGACGTTGTCAGCCTCAACAGCGATAACCCACAAAAAGCCGAACTGCGTGAAAAGTTCTTAAACGAACATACACACAGTGAAGATGAAGTACGTTTTTTTGTCGCCGGCCACGGTCTGTTCAGCATGCACGTTGACGGCAAAGTCTACGAAGTTCTTTGCCAGAAAGGCGACCTGATCAGCGTACCGGCCAATACCCGCCATTGGTTTGATATGGGTCCTAACCCGAATTTTATCGCTATCCGCATGTTTAATAACCCGGATGGCTGGGTCGCCAACTTTACCGGCGATCATATTTCCACTCACTTTAATCGTCTGGATAACTGATGAGCGTGAAACTGATTCTGACGGATATCGAAGGCACCACGTCTTCCATTTCATTCGTTAAGGATGTGCTTTTTCCTTATGCCGCAGAACACCTGCCAGCGTTTATTAAAGCGCACCAGCAGGACGACACCGTGCGCCAGTTACTTGCGGATACAGCAGAACTGGCCGCGCAGGAAGGCAACAACATCAGCGCTGCGGATATGGATGCCGTCAGCGCTGTTTTGCTGCAATGGATTGCAGAAGATAAAAAAGCCACGCCACTGAAAACCCTGCAGGGCATGATCTGGAAAGCCGGTTATGAAAACGGTGATTACAAAGCACATATGTACGCCGATGCCGTTGATTACCTGCAGCAATGGCACGCTGCCGGCCTGCCACTGTATGTGTATTCATCCGGTTCAGTTGCCGCGCAGAAATTATTCTTTGGCTATTCAGAGGCAGGGAATTTACTGCCTCTGTTCAGTGGTCATTTTGATACACAGGTGGGTGGCAAACGCGAAGCTCAATCTTATCAGAATATTCTGCAGGCACTGCAGAAAACTCATGATATTAATGCCGCTGATGTGCTGTTTTTATCGGATATCGAGGAAGAACTGGATGCCGCCAAACAAGCCGGCATGCAGACCTGCTGGCTGATACGCGATGCGGAAATTCCACAAAATCCGGCCCATAACGCCGTCAGTTCGTTTGCCGATATTATTTTGTAGGAAAGGCTTCGGCTTCGATAGTAGGTCCGATAGCCGCAGGCGCATTGCACGCCTTCGCGGGTGAACCCGCTCCTACAATAAGTCGCTTATTCAAAATTACTCTGTAGGAGGTGCTTCAGCTCCGATGGCCGCAGGCCCATTGCACGACCTTCGCGGCTGAACCCGCTCCTACAATTTCTCACCATTTGTAGGGTGCACAATGCGCACCAATAACCGTAATGTCTGGCCGCGCCGGATTCGCGAATGAACCCGCTCCTACAATAAATTGCCTATTCAAAATCATTCTGTAGGAGGTGCTTCAGCTCCGATGGCCGCTGGCCCATTGCACGACCTTCGCGGGTGAACCCGCTCCTACAATTTCTCACCATTTTTAGGGTGCGCAATGCGCACCAATAACCGTAATGTCCCGCTGCGCCGGATTCACGGCTAAGCCCGCTCCTGCAATGCCCCCCAACCTGAACGCAAAAAAAAACGCCGGAAATTCCGGCGTTTTTTATGGGCTAACAACTGAGAAACCTCAGCAGCACAGATTATTACAGGTACTTTTTATGGAAGCGCAGGTGCTCTTCAATAAAAGACGCAATAAAGTAATAGCTGTGGTCGTAGCCTTCATGCTGACGCAGTTCCAGCGGGTAGCTGCTGCGTGCCGCAGCGGCTTCCAGCATTTCCGGTTTCAGCTGCTCTTGCAGGAAATTATCTGCAAGACCCTGATCCACCAGTGCCGGCAGTTTTTCTGTCGCCAGACTCATCAGTTCAGATGCGTCATAGGTGTGCCACAGTTCACGGTCATCACCCAGGTAGTTAGAAAATGCTTTCTGACCCCATGGGCAGTTCACCGGATTGGTAATCGGGCTGAACGCAGACACTGAGGAATAACGCTCAGGATTACGCAGTGCAATGACCAGTGCACCATGGCCACCCATAGAGTGACCGGCAACAGCACGCTGCTGAGTAACCGGGAAAATTTCTTCAATCAGTGCCGGCAGTTCTTCGACCACATAATCGTACATGTGGTAGTGCTTACTCCACGGCGCCTGGGTAGCGTTCAGGTAAAAACCTGCGCCTTTACCCATATCGTACTGATCGGCTTCGTCAGCAACATCATCACCACGTGGGCTTGTGTCCGGCGCAACAATGGCCATACCCAGTTCCGCAGCAACACGATGTGCACCGGCTTTCTGCATAAAGTTTTCATCGGTACAGGTCAGACCGGATAACCAGTAAAGCACCGGTACCGGGTTTTCTGCACTGGCCTGTGGTGGCAGGTAAACCGCAAAACGCATATCACAGTTCAGCACCTCTGAATGATGCGTGTATTGCTTGTGCCAGCCGCCAAAGCTTTTGTTCTGACTTACGATTTCCAGAGTCATAATTTTCTCCAGTAAAAAAGCGCAGACAGGCATTACCCTGGCTGCGCTTCTTNGATTAAGCNNNGTANTGAATNACGNNACGGATNNNCTTNCCTTCGTGCATNANGTCNAANGCTTCGTTNATNTNNTCCAGNNNCATGGTNTGNGTNATGAAATCNNTCAGNGCNAANTTNCCTGCCAGGTAGTCNTCAACNATNCCNGGCAGTTCNGANCGGCCTTTNACNCCACCNAANGCAGNACCGCGCCATACACGACCGGTNACNAGCTGGAANGGACGGGTAGAGATTTCCTGACCAGCACCGGCAACACCGATGATCACAGATTCGCCCCAACCTTTGTGACAGCATTCCAGAGCAGAACGCATCACGTTGACGTTACCGATACATTCGAAGGAGAAATCCACACCACCGTCAGTCATTTCAACAATAACGTCCTGAATCGGCTTATCGAATTTGGATGGGTTAACCAGATCGGTTGCGCCCAGTTTGGTCGCCAGGTCGAATTTGGATTCGTTCAGGTCGATACCGATAATACGGCCAGCGCCAGCCATTTGTGCACCAATGATGGCAGACAGACCAATACCACCCAGACCGAAGATAGCAACGGTGTCGCCTTTCTGTACTTTGGCAGTTTTCTGAACAGCACCCATACCAGTAGTTACACCACAACCCAGCAGACACACTTCTTCCAGTGGCGCTTCAGGGTTTACTTTGGCCAGGGAGATTTCCGGCAGTACAGTGTACTCAGAGAAAGTTGAGCAACCCATGTAGTGGAAAATCGGCTCACCGTTGCAGGTAAAACGGGTAGTGCCGTCTGGCATAAGACCTTTACCCTGAGTCGCACGAACCGCGCTGCACAGGTTGGTTTTACCGGATTTACAGAACTTACACTCGCCACATTCTGCGGTGTACAGCGGGATCACGTGGTCACCCACTTTCAGGCTGGTTACGCCTTCGCCCACAGACTCAACAATACCGCCGCCTTCGTGGCCCAGGATCGCCGGGAACACGCCTTCAGGGTCATCACCAGACAGAGTGAAAGCGTCAGTGTGGCATACACCGGTAGCAACGATTTTTACGCGAACTTCGCCCGCTTTTGGCGGAGCTACCTGAACTTCTTCGATTTTCAGGGGTTCGCCCGCTGCCCAGGCAACGGCTGCACGGCAGGTAATAGTATCAGTCATGGTCATTCTCCTGTTTCATGATGGTGACCATTGTAATTACCTTTCTCTTAGCGATAATCTACCTACATATAAAATCACTATTACATATAGGTAACAATGAACGAATGGCAGGGCCTCAGTGAGTTTATTGCTGTGGCTGAAACAGAAAGCTTTACCCGCGCCTCTCAGCAGCTGAAGATCTCCACCGCTCAGGTCAGCCGCCAGATTCAGTGGCTGGAAGAACGTCTGGGAGTGAAGCTCTTCTACCGCACCACACGCCGGGTGAGCCTGACGGAAGCAGGTCAGCTCTACTACCAGTCATGTCGCCCTCTGCAGGATGCCCTGCACGACGCAGAGCGCAGCCTCAGCCAGCTGCAGAGCATTCCTCAGGGTACGTTAAGGGTGACCGCTCCGGTGACCTATGGTGAGCGCCAGCTGATGCCAGTGCTGAACCGCTTCCTGCAGGAATACCCGCAACTCAGCCTCAGCTGCGATCTGACCAACAAAAAAATGGATCTGGTGGAAGGTAACTACGATATTGCCATCCGTCTCGGACGACTGGAAAACGAAGATCTGGTGGCTCACCGGCTCGGCACACGACGCCTTTACACCTGCGCCTCAGCCACCTATATCGACCATCACGGCTCGCCGGATACTCTGTCAGAACTCAGCCGCCACAGCTGCCTGGTCGGAACACTCGACTACTGGCGCTTCCGCGACAGCCGTGGTGAACGCATGATCCGGATTCACGGGCGTTTACGCTGCAACAGCGGTGCAGCCCTCACCGATGCGGCGCAACGGGGCCTGGGGATAGTGCAGTTACCGGATTATTACGTAAAGCCCTATCTGGATGATGGTTCGCTACGGGAAATTCTGCCCAACTTTGCTCCGGCCGATGAAGGTATCTGGGCCATGTATCTGCCGGGCCGGCAGCTGTCTCCGAAAGTGCGGATCCTGCTCGACTATCTCGCCGCACATCTGTGATGTATTAAGGAATAATTGCCGGATTACAGGNAATAAAAACCCCGCCGTAGCCACTGCTGTCCCACAAATTTCTATTCAAGCATTTCGAAAAATGTCAGGTCCCTTGTCCTCATAGAGGGGCCTTACCCCTCT
>PAJK01000061.1 GCA_002706025.1 Oceanospirillaceae bacterium | reverse complement strand
TTCTCCGGTAACTAGTTGCCGCTAGCTACGGGCTTCACCTTATCTTTAAAATTAACAAGGGAATAGCGGTGAATAAGGGAATTGAACCATACAAGACTGCAAGGGCACAGAAACAAAAAACGGAGGGCAAGCCCTCCGTTTTTTTAATCCGCAAATTAACTCAGCGCAGATTAACTCAGCACGGGGTTACTTAACCGCAAAGCCCTGCTTCTCCAGAAACGCTTTCATAAATGGCCGCGCTTCTTTTGATACCGTTGCAGAAATCTGTTCGCTCCAGGTCATGACCTTATTGGCACCCATGCGCTCTTCATAATAATCATGCACACGCTGATCATACTCAGCCAGCACCTCACGGTTCAGGTCGGTGTTATAGCTGTTTTCATGCAACACCAGAGACAGCGGCAGACGTGGACGGATAGTCGGGTCCTGATCCGGCACACCAATGCACATACCAAACAGCGGAATCACCTGCTGTGGTAACTCCAGCAGATCAACAACGCCCTGCGGGTTGTTACGGATACCTCCAACAAACAGCCCGCCCAACCCCATAGACTCAGCAGCGACCAAGGCATTTTCAGCCATAATGGCTGTATCGACAGCACCGATTAGCAGCTGTTCGGCAAAGCCCAGTTTGGCTTCCGGAGCGATGGTCTTATGACGGTTAAAATCGGCACACCACACCAGAAATTCCGGTGCCTGACCAACCCATTTCTGCCCGCCGGAAAACTCCACCAGCTTTTCGCGCTTTTCTTTATCGGTAATGCGGATAACCGACGTCACCTGCAGAAAGCTGGAGGTTGAACCGGCCTGCCCGGCAAGCAGAATCTGTTCAAGCTGTTCAGCGGTCACGGCTTCATCTTTAAATTTACGGATGGAACGGTGTGACTTAAGTAAATCGATAACCTGATTCATACTCTCTGCTCTTATTTTGAAATTAGTTAAAGCCCAGAACCACTTCAGCATTTTTGCCTTTCTGTGGCTTACATACGGTAATTCTCGGTGTCAGTTGTTCGTCCTGCTCATTCAGCCAGGCTTTCACTGCAGCACCACGTTGTTTCGCCAGCTCTGTCCAGCCGTCGCCCGCAGTTTCAGCTTCCTCTGCGCTGACAAACGGACAGGCCTGTAATTCCAGCGATTTTTTATCCTGCATTAAAGACATCACTTTGTTCAGGTTTTTCAGATGTTCTTCGCTCAGCTCCGTTTGCCCGCTTTCATATCTGAGTGCATCCAGACGGATTTTCATCAGATAATCACCAGCGAACGAGGCCAGATTAATCAGCGTAGTGTAAGGCTGTAATGCCTGCTTCAGATAGAACATAGCACCGGTTTTTAACGCCAATACAGACAGCTGCTGGGTCAGATCGCTGAGGCCAAAATTCGGATCGGTCAGGTCGCCGGACACCGGAATGGTTACATTCACGTTGCCGTTACCGTCACGCAGCAGATCCAGAGCGGTATCAACCGGCATGGAAATCTGCTTACTGACGCGATCAATGGTGGCTTCATCCACCGGTACAAAGCGTGAATTGCGCAGCAGGATTTTTACCTCGCCCTTCAGTTTTGCTTTATCAATGGTGACATCGATATCGGCTTCCAGCATACCGCGCTCCAGGTTATAACCCATAGACTGGGCCAGATAACCATTAAATGCCGTGAGATCGAGCTGCGTAATTTTTGCCTTAATCGTTCCCTGCGGATACTGAACACCATCCCGCTCATACACAGACAATGACGCATCGGTACGGATACGGTTGTATTTATCCAGACCCGCCAGCAGGTGCAGAGTAATGGGCTGTTTTAACTCAGCGTCAGCACCAGCAACACTGCCTTCGGCTTCACCCACGGCCAGCTCATACAGCGTAATACTGGCATCCAGAGGCGGAGATACCGCAGCATCGGTAAAGTGAATAATGGAATTCTGCAACGGCAAGGTCTGCGTCTGTTCAGCAGAAACCTGTTGTTCTGTACTTTCAGAATCCGATACTGCCGTGGTGTCGCTCTCGCCATCTACTCCAACATCGCCATCTTCTGCAACATCACCCTGCACCTTCTCACCCCGCACCTTACTGTACACGAGCGCAGCCTGATGCAGACCAGCAAGATAAAATGCCAGTGGTTTACTGTCAGTTGATTCTGATGCCGGATCGCTTTGCGCTTTGTTACTTTCTGCAGCTGTGCTTTCCGCGCTGCTGTTTTCCGCAATGCTTTTTTCAGAAGCGTCGTTTTCAAGAGCGTTGTTTTCAGAAGCGCTGTTTTCCAGCCCTTTGATCGTGCCGTCAGCGAGTTTGTACAGTTCAACCACCAGCCCATCAAAATCATGGCTACCGGATGTGAGGCTGTTCTGATTAAAAGCGAAATCGCTTAACTGATAATGTGCCAGATTCAACAGCTCAACGGCGGGTTCTGTTGTTCCTGCAGCCGGTTCAGTAACCGCAGCGGAAATATCATTTTCTGCATTTCCGCCCTGACCGTCTTCTGCCGGGGTAGTTGCCGGAGTAGCTGCCGGATTAGCCGACTGCCAACCCGGCTGGCTGCTAACCCGGAGATTACGCAGCAACAGATTCTGTAGCCGTTGCTGTTGCAGGCCTGCATCCAGACCACTCAGACTCAGCTCATCCAGCGTCGCCTGATATTGCTGGTAACCGGCATCGATCCCGCGCAACTGAATATCACCAGCCACCTGCGGCGCGGCGAAATCGTCCGTTGCCGAGGTGTGCAATTGCGTCGTTAATTCCGCCAGTTGGCTGCGTAAACCGGCCGCATTCACCCGCACGTCATTCAACTGAATCCCACTATTCAGAGTCAGTTCTTTCAGGTTATTTAACAGCGATCCGTCCAGCTCCAGCACCAGTTTGGAAAAACCAGCGTTCATTTCCGGCATATCCGCACCGGCGTCGGCAAAAGTCACTTCGCCGTCAAAAGTAAGCTGTGAAAATGCGTCGTTAAGCGCTGCATCCAGACTGATGCTCAACTCACTGAGACGGACACGGATATTATTGGCTTTTACATCCGTACCGCTTAAACCGATATCGCCCTGCCAGGACGGGGCGGTCAGCGGATGATCCAGCGAACCGCGCAGACTGAAGGTCATGGGTTTTACATCAATATCCACACCAGCCGCACGGATCTCTGTGCTCAGTTGCAGATTGATATCAATATCCACTGGATCAGTTTCTGCGGTGGAGAAATCGCGGACGTTAATTTGATTGATGCTGAGACGCCCGCTGGACGATGCTACATCCAGCGTTTGTGCTAACTGCACATTCCAGTTCAGGTCATTGGCAGTAATACTGAGAGACTGAACCCGCACCAGCCAGGGAATATCTTCGCCCGGATCTGCCGCCGCTGCCGGGTTTGCACTGGTGGGCGTAGTTTCTTTATTTGCCACGGTCTTATCAGACACTGAACTGTCAGACACTGCATTGGCCGCAGGATCGTCGGCTTCAGATATATTTTCTTCCGCCGGCACAGTTACCTGTTTTATAGGTAACTGAGTGACCGGAAGGTTAAGACCCGCTATTTTCAGCAGAATATCTTTTACATCAGTCTGATCGATCGTTTTTTCTTCGCCTTCGCTAACATCCGCCTGCAGTTTCAGGCCGTCGAGCACCAGTGAGCGTACATCCACCTGATGACTGAACAACGCCCAGGGATCAAAATCGAGATGGACACGTTCAATCCGGGTTTCACCGCTGCCACTGCCCGGGTGTTCGAGCACCAGACCGGTAAATTCCAGCTCGGTGCGAAACGGCGCAAAGGTCCAGTCTTTTGCTGTAAGACTGTAGCCCTCGCCCTGCTTCTGATACCAGTGATTTGCGCCAAGCAGAGCAATGCCCGGCGCTAAATACAGCAGCACCAGAATAAACGCAAAAACAAAGGCCAGCAGAATCAGAATGCGCCTTAACCAGATTTTTACCCGGGAATTTGTCATAGCAACCAATCAGTCAACAGAAGTATTCCACAGGGCATCGCGCAGACCGCTGGCCCTGTGTACCCGGGCAAGAATCCCCTGCTGCCAGCAGGCTTGTCCGGAAAATAAATGAAATTCTTTTTTACCCCGGGTAACAGCGGTGTAAATCAGTTCCCGGGTAATCACACTTTGCCAGAACTCCGGCAACAGCAAGCACAGCTTATCAAATTCTGAACCCTGACTTTTATGTACCGTCATGGCAAACGCTGTTTCATGAGCCGGCAGACGCCCTGGCAACAGCCAGCGCACTCCGCCATGTTCATCCGGGAAAGCGACACGTAATGCGCGCTTGCCGTCGTCATCGGTGTGCAGCAGCGCAATACCAATATCACCATTAAACAACCCAAGATCGTAATCGTTGCGGCTGATCATCACTGGCCGTCCAGGATACCAGCCGGCGACCGACGTCTGCCCTGCCAGAGCGCCAGCCACACTGCTGATGCTGAGTAAACCGGAAGCCCGCAGCAATTGTTCGATACGCAGGTTCACCTGCTCCACGCCGTACGGCCCCTGCCGCAGAGCGACCAGCACCTGAAAGCGGTTAAAGGCGGCAAACACCTGAGCTGCGTCTGCCCCAGCACTGACGGCGTTACAGAAATCCCGGTAGCCATGAGTAACCGCCTCGCGCCAGCGCGGCTGTTGCCAATAAATATCCTGCGTCTCCAGCAGATCAAATGTTACATCATCAAATTGTGCGAACGCCTGCTCTGCGGCCGCGGCATCACTGCGGTTTACTGCCGCAGCCAAATGACCGATACCACTGTTGGCATCAAACCGATGCGATATGCGCAGCGACGCCATGGCGTTCTGCATGGGTCCACAGGCAGGCTCTGTGTAGGCAGTAAGATCACACTCTGTGAGCTGTTGCAGCACTGCAGCAAAGGCCGCATCCGGGCCATGCTGTTGCCCGGCATCGCATAAATCCGCCAGCACACTGCCGGCTTCCACTGACGCCAGCTGATCTTTATCGCCCAACAGAATCAACCGCGTTGCCGGCGAAAGTGCGGCAAACAGATGAAACATCATGGGTAAATCCACCATGGACGCTTCGTCCACCACCACGCAATCAAACGGCAATGTCTGTTCTGCGTTGTATCTGAAACCATTGGGCGTCCAGCCGAGCAGACGATGCAGGGTGTAACTTTCATCGGGTATCCGCCCCGCATAAGGCAGACTGTTACCATTACTGGCATTCAGCTTGGCCTGGCGAATGGATTCCGTCATGCGCGCAGCGGCTTTACCGGTCGGCGCCGCCAGGGCTATCGACATCTGCGGCGACTGACTGATCAGCGCCGATAACAGACGTGTAACCGTGGTGGTTTTCCCCGTTCCGGGCCCACCGGTAATGACCGTAAACTGCTGCAAGCATGCGGTGGCCGCTGCGACTTTCTGCCAATCCACCAGACTGCTGTCGGCACTGGCAAATAATTCATTTAATACCTGCTGCAAAGCAGCGTGTTCGTCTTCGTTCTGCTCGCCGGTTTTTTCAACTTCGGGACCACGTCCGATACGCTGATGTATCTGCTGCAGCACACCCTGCTCATAAAAATAGTACCGTGCCAGATACAGCCGGCCATTATTCAGCACCAGAGGCTGATGCTGATAGCGGGCCGCCGATGCATCAGAAGCCGCCGGATTAAATACGGTAAAACTGCGCTGCAGAACCGCATACAGGTCCTCAACAACAGACTGCCATTCTTCATCCAGTTCCATAACCGGGCACATAACAGGACCAATAACAGAACTACGCGTCTGGTCAGCCGTCGCCGGGCTAAACGCTGGTAAGGAGTCCGGTAAACAGACCGGCAGACAGACCTGGCCTTTGCCCAACGCGGCACTGACCATCTGCGCCGCAAATTCCAGTAGCCGCAGCTCATCTTCGGTCAGATCCGAGCGTCCTTTTTCATAAGCCAGAATCTGACGCCCGACCTGATAATCAATGGCACGCAGCGGAGAATCTGCTTCCTGTCGCACACGATTAACAGCTGTGTGAGTCATGCCACGATTCATGTTTTGAGTCATGCTGCATCCTCCTCTGCGCCGCTGAGAATTGCCCGCCACTGCGCCAGGGCATGAGGATCAACACTGTGGTAATAAACACCCGGCGCCTGCGGCAAACTGGCAGCATCACTTTTAATATCCGTTACCTCGGGTTCATCAAATAAATCCACCTGTGCAAACAGATCAGCCTGTGCTGACTCTGTTTGCCCTGTTGTTTTATTTGTTGTTTCCTGCTCACGCACAGTCGCAGCAGATGGTACAGCAGACAGCAATGGTGCCTCAGCCCCCAGATGCATACCGCGCAGATAAAAATAATACACGCCCCCCAAATGCTGTTGCGGTGAATAATCCGGCAACCGCTGACTCAACAGACGATCCAGCGCCACGGTATAAATCCAGGCCTGTAAATCGTACTGATGACTCACCATGGCGGCGTTCAATGCCGCCGGAGCGTAATCCTGTAACCGTTCACCCAGGAAATTCGATTTATAATCCGCCACATAGTAGCGCCCCTGATAGCAAAAAATCAGGTCAATAAAGCCCTTAAGGTAGCCGGATAACGCATCAAACTGAAAACGTTCTGCCTGAGCAGAATCTGCATTTCCCTGAGCCAGTAAACGATTCACCTGCGAAGCCTGTAAACCGGCCACCGGAAGATAAAATTCCATTTCATCAAGGCGCCCACCTTCGACAATATCCTGCAGTGTGAAGGTTTCACTGCTGCCCGCCGCGGACAGCGTATTCAGCGGGCTTTGCACAACGGCAGTTAACCACTGCGCCAACTGTTCAGTCTGATTGATAGCGTGTGATGGTTGTGTTGCCTGTGCCTGGCCGTTCTGATTCAGCGACTCATCGTAAAGGCCATAATGGCGCAGCTCGCGCTCACATATATCCAGCAGTTGTGCCTGATCGTGAAAATCCCAGTGTTCAAATACAGCATGCAAACAGGTACCAGCATTCGCGCCGCGGGCAAAGGTCAGTGCCGCCGCGTCTGAATTAAATTCCTGTCGTTCAGCCAAGGCAGAAGATGCCTGAGTATCGTCTGGCAAATCAGCAATCGGCAGAAAGCTTCCCACTGAATCGCTGTAGAGCGTTTCATCGGTACGCAGCAGTGCATCATCCGCAATCCCCTCTGACACAGCCGTACTCTGCTCCGCTGCAGCAGTCATACCGTTCTGACTATGCGTGCCATGTGCGGCCGCCAGCTGACTGTAACTGCTGACCCGCCAGTGATCCCATTTTCCCGCTTTTATCTGTGCAGGTTTTATCTGCGCTGCTTCACCTGCGCCACTCAGCTTACCTTCAGCAAGAAGCCACGCCGGCGGTGCACACAGCTGTATTGCCTGACTGTCAGTCATACGCTGCTCTAACACGGACCATTGCGGATCTGATTCAATGTCGAGTAAATAGCCCAGCGCGGTGTCGGCAATGCGGGATTTTTTCTGTCTGCTACTGCGCCCGTCGAGAGCGTCGGCCAACCAGATAAAACAGCCCTGCACCGCACGGGTAACAGCAACGTACAGAAGGCGCAGAGACTCAGCCAGTGCATCACGCCGGGCTGCCGCTTTTGCTTCCTCATCCGGATCAAGATCCAGCACCATGCAGTCATCGCGGACGGAGAAATACTGCGTATCGCTTTTGCTGTTCGGCAGGTAACTGTCATCCCAGAGGAAAGGTAAAAATACCAGCGGATATTCCAGACCTTTCGATTTATGAATGGTCACAATGGTCACCAGATTGGCATCACTTTCGAGCCTTAACTGAGCTTCATCGCCGGAACGTTCTTCCGAGAAAACCTGCTCGCCAAACCAGCGTAACAATGCCTCATGGCCACGCAGACGTCGTGACGCTGCCTGCAGTAATTCACCGAGGTGCATCATATTGGTCAGCTGGCGTTCACCGTCTTCCTGATAGCGCAGACGTTCGGCGCGCTGATCCTGCTCCAGCCAATGCATCACCGCCGCCATGATGCCACGCCGGTTCCACAGCTGGTGATAGGCCAGATTCTGCTCCAGCGCCTGTTCCCAGGCCTGCTCATTATTCAGCAGATGGTCGAGCTGTAACGCACTGAATCCCTGACTAAGGGTTGCCAGCGCGGTGCGCAATGCCCGCTCATCGGAGGGGTGAGCGACCGCCTGCAACCAGGCAAACATGTCTTTGGCTTCCTGTGATTCATACACGCTGTCGCGGGTCAGAAATACACTGCCAATGCCGTGTATCATTAACGCATCCCGAATCCAGCCTGCCTGCTTACGGCTGCGCACCAGTACCGCAATATCTTTTGCCTGAACCTTATCGTCGCCCAACTGTGCGTCACCGCTGAGCAGACCATGAATGGCCGCAGCACACTGTTCAGCCACTTCCGCCTGAGCGGTAGTGCGCGAATATTCTTCGCCGTCAAACCAGAGTTGCAGAGGAGACTGAACCTCTCCGGCAATGGTTAATGGCTGGCTGTCGGCTTTACCTGCGGCCGCCACTTCAACAAAGTGAATATCCTCATCAAAAATAAACGGGCTTTTGTGAGCCGTAAACAACTGGTTAACACCATCAACCAGTAAAGAGTGACTGCGCCAGTTAGTACCAAGCGTAAAGCGCCGTTCGTCGCTGAGCTGCCGCCGCGCCTGAATATAGGTAAAAATATCGGCACCACGGAAGCCGTAAATGGCCTGTTTAGGGTCGCCGATCATAATCAGCCCGTAATGGTCTGGCTGCGTCGCCAGCCTGTCATCAGCCTGACCAGCGGGCGGATAAATACGGTTAAAAATATCGTATTGCTGCGGATCGGTATCCTGAAATTCATCGATCATCGCCAGCGGATACTGACGACGGATATGAGATGCCAGCAAATCCCCCTGCTCACCGCGCAGCGCGGTTACCAGCAGACGTAAAAGATCATCCGGCGTTAACGCCCCGGCTTTTTCCAGCAAATCAAAATAACGTTCTTTGATCACATCCAGCCATGCCATTTCAAGCATCAGCTGCAATGCGTCTGCCTGCGCACAGAAATCAGCAATGGCATCAAACAATTCATGTTTTGGCAGATCGCCACTGGCCAGTTTTTCTTCCATCCCCGCCGGAGTCAGGCGATCAAGGTTATCGGCAGCAGGCAGACTGAAAGACGACAGAAAATACTGATACGCCTGACCAATCCATTTAGGCGTATTGGTTTTACTGTAACTGCGTTTATTCAGCCCTGAATCCTGAATCAGAGCAGCGATATCTTCCGCAGCGGTTGCTTTACACAAGGTAGCAACCTTGTGAAATTGTTCTTTTGTCCGTTGCCAGACAGCATCAAGATTGTGATCGTTTATCTCAGGAACGATGCGCATATCCGGGCGACTGATGCGCGAACGGACCTTGGCAAACAAGGCATCCGGGCCATTGTAGCGGCTTAATAAAAACCGCCCCTGCTCTGTATTCAGGCCGTAGGCTTCGGTACGCCAGACATCTTCACAGGCCTGTTGCAGATATTGTTCACTGTCCAGCACCAGCTCAGCGTCGAACACCACACCACTGTCGAAGGCAAACTGCTTCAGCATGCGCTGACAGAAACCGTGAATGGTATAAATCGCTGCTTCATCCATCAGCGCCAGGTTACTTTGCAACCAGGGTAATAATTGCTGGCGAATATCCGCCTCACTGACACCGGCAGCAGCAGACAACTGCGCCAGATAATCCGGCAGATCAGAATCCGCCGCCGGCTGATCATTTTCCAGTCGCAGTAAATCTTCCAGAGTCAGACGCAGACGCTGGCGAATCCGGCCGCGTAATTCTTCCGTTGCTGCACGGGTAAAGGTCACTACCAGAATCTGATCACAGCCTAACCGACCGCTACTGCCATCTGCAGCAGATGAATCCAGAGTATCTGCTGCTGCACCACTGCGGCCATGCCCAAGAATCAAACGATTATAAAGCCCGGTAATGGTAAAGGTTTTACCGGTACCGGCACTGGCCTCAATCAGGGATTGGCCGTACAGCGGAAAATGCGGAATGGATAACGTCTTCATCGTTACACCTCCCCGCTCTTACTGCTCTGAATCTCGTTACTGTAAATCTCGCTACTGTGAGTCTCGTCGCTGTGAATATGCGTTTTAATATCTGCCATCAACACACCATATTTCTCCAACCAGTCTGACGAAGCACCCAACAGCACCTTACTGACAAAATCCGGCATACAGCGTTGCAGATACGGCGACGCAAGTTCGCCAAATTCTGCCTCTGCCTGCTTATGCATCTGCTTTTGTACGTGTTCGTTTTTATCCGTGACGCTGTCCGGGTATTTTTCGCTGGCGATATCCTCTGCAGACAGCAGATTCCACAAAGTATCCGGCAGATGGGGAACAGGTTGCCGCCAGGCCTGCATAAACCATGTCAGCGCCTGTTGCATATGTTCTTTTGCCAGCGTTGGCGGCGGCGCCTGCAAACGTATATGTCGCAGTTGCGTCCCCTTTTTACCTTTGCTTAATCCCAGCAGATGCGCATGAGAAATCAGCCCGGGCTGCGCCGTCTGTGCCATAACCAGATCGAGCCAGAGGGATAACAGGTGTTTACCATGAATGTCGCCTACCCGATAAAACACCAGATATCCGCACGGCTCATCCGTGTGAGCAAGTGGATCATGGCTGTCATTGCTATAGCCACGTTGTAATTCGCCCTTCACTGAAACCTGAATGGTCTTCAATTCTGCAGCAACGGAATCGTCTTCTGCAGCGGCTTCATTGTTCACTTCGATAGCACATTCACTGTCACACAGCAGCTGACGACTGGCTAACGAATGCTCCGTCAGCAGCACAATCTGCTGCGCAAGCGGGACAGAATTGCCGACCAGATCCGCACTCCAGACCTCTCCTAATGCATTCACCGGCAGATGGCCAAGCGCCTGCTGACGCGCGGTAAAATTAGGCAGATCACTTAATAGACCGTGATCATAACTGCCGCCGTTAGCGAGACTGAAATCCTGCAGTGCCAGATGCAGCCAGTCTTCTTTCAGCTGATACGAATCGAGCCCCTGCAGCGTAAAGGGCTCTTCGGTTTCATGTGCCTGCCAATAACTGTCAAACGATGCGCGCAAACGGCGTTTTACAAAAAACTTAAAGGGATCGTTCAGTGCCTGCTTAACATCTTCCCAGTCGGCCTGAGTAACATCCAGTTCCGCCGGCAGCGGCAAAGGTTGAGTAAAAAACTGCGAGGNGNCTGNNTCCTGCGCACCCTGCACATTTAATTGCTCNGCGGCATTCGCCACNGCGGACCACANCGTCTGATATCCGGCAACAGCACGGCTGCCCTCAGGCGGAATAAATGACTGNCGGTTATATGGCTGCAACGGCAGATATTCCGTCAGCCATTCNTGCATCNNTTCACGGCTTTCGCTGTGCGGCAGGTCACTGTGCTGCGCCAGACAATAACTGTCNCACAGATAATCCTGCANTTCNGCCACCAGCACCGATGGCTGCAGCTCAGCGTTTTCGCGCACATCACGGCCACGGTAACTGATGTACAGNTAANTCTGTGCGGAGCANACAGCTTCAAGAAATAAATAACGGTCGTCTTCCCGGCGCGAACGGTCNCCACGGCGGGATTTACCACTGACCATTAAATCGAACCCCACCGGGGTNACCCGGCGNGGGTAATCTTCGTCNTTCATGCCGAGCAGGCACACGGCTTTAAACGGAATAGAACGCATCGGCATCAGNGTACAGAAGTTCACCGGCCCCGCGAGAAAACGCTGCCAGCCGCCCTGNTGCCCTAATTCATTAATAAACCAGCTNCGNACCACCACCGGGCTGAGTGTCTGNTTAAATGCCGAGGTATTTAATTCTTCCAGCCAGCTCATAATGGCATCGCGGATTTTTTGCAGCGGGAACTGATCGTTATCTTCTGCCAGATAAAAATCATCCAGCATGGTTAACAGAATGGCNGACCACTGTTCGGCNGTTTTACCTGTCTGCCNGATTTCTCCGCCAACAGGCGAAGCATCAGCGGANAGACCGTCTGNATCAGCATCAGTATCAGAATCAGAGCAGAATATNTTTTGCCAGTATTCCAGCGTATCAACGAACTGCATCAGTTTACCGAGCAATTCACCTTCGTTACCCTCCGCCGCGCTGACCGGAAAATCACCACGAAAATCCTGTTGCGAGTCAGGNAACATATAGCCCAGCAATAATTGCCGCAGCCCTTTACGCCAGCTGTTCTGCTCAAAAGCAGGTAAGCCCAGCTGCTGTCGTTGTTCACTGTCCAGCCCCCAGCGCACCTGAGCNCGNGCCAGCCAGTCACGCAGCAACGGTAAATCGTCTTCACTGATCGCAAAACGCTGGCGNATCGCCGGCACATCCAGCCAATCCTGAACNTCGGTAATCAGAAAGCGGCTGTCGGCCAGGTTTAACAGAGAAAGGAAACTGTCGATCAGAGGTTCTTCCTGCGCAATCGACTGGTCNGCAATGGCCCAGGGAATACGGTAATCATCACCNTGNTGCGTTTGCGCNCGGCTGCTGGCAAATACCGCATCAATGTANGGAGCNTACTGATCNATATCCGGCACCATCACCACAATATCGCGCGGTTTCAGTTGCGGGTCGTTATCGAGCCAATACAGAATCTGATCATACAGCCGCTGAACTTCNCGCAGCGGGCTGTGGGCACTGACAAAACGCACGCTGCCATCGTCTGCCGCCACNACCTGTTTAAAAGCACTGCTGTTCACCGCTTCTTTGGTAAANGCGCGCTGCTGCNGATCATTCAGATTGAGAATATCGTCCTGCAGGTGTTGCAGCAGATTAACCGGCTGGCGCTCAACGTAGGCTTCGATATCGGCCATATTTTCCGGACGCTGTTCNGCAGTTTCATGCACCAGTGTAAGAAAATCCCGCCCCAGCCNTCCCCAGGAGGCCAGTAATGGATTACCCCGCTCCAGCAGNTCCGCAGCCATAGGTTGCTGCCGTAAAATCGCCCGGCGCTGTTTATCGCTGACAATATCGCCCCAGAAATTACGGCANGGGTTGAGCAGAAAGAAATGCACTTCAACCTGAGCTGAAATAGCCTGCAGNACCTGCCAGTAACTGCCAGGCAGTGCCGCAATTCCGAACACAAACAGACGCTTTGGCAGGCCGTTCAGACGTTCCGGATAACGCTGNACCAGATCTTCCAGCTCACTTAATAAGCGTGCCCTGTGATCCAGCGAATGACCGAGTTCGGCACTGTCNGCNACCANNGCACNCCANACCAGAGGTTGCCACGGATGCGCNCTGACATCGCCATCGGCGATGGTGTCATCCCCCAACTCCCANCCCAGTAACCAGTCCGGACGATAGAGCAGATACTGGTCAAAGACGTCGGCGATGGTTTGCGCCAGCTGAAAACATTTCAGNCCGTTGTGATCNNNTTCAAGNTAATGNGCAATGGCTTCNCATCCGGGCTGCNNTGCTAATGTNGGCAGCAGGCGCATCAGCTTCCAGCTCATGATCTGNTTATCGAANTGCGACTGNTCCGGCAATTCCGGCTTCAGCCGGTTAAACACTTTCCAGATAAAACTCGACGGTAAAGGGAAATCCACCTGAGCTGCGATCCCCAGGCCATCCGCCAGCTGCAGTTTGAGCCANTGCGCCATCCCCTGACTCTGTACCAGTATGGCTTCCTGATCGAACGGCCCAAGGGGCGCGGTGCGCATCTCGTTAAGCAGAANTCCCCGCAGAACTTCAAGATCATTGGAATGGTACAGACGGAACATAGACACTCAATCCGGGCGCAGAAGATATGCTCAGAGATTACCAGATATTGCNCCGTCCCTGTACAAGTGTGCGCTCTGTCACGGACAGTTCNGGANCNTTTGCAGAAACGNCNACCTTTTCCACGCATGCGCAGAGTTCCCNGGAATTTTCCNCCAATTGATCAAATTGCGTACTGNTTCACGCCATGGTGAATCCTGCTGAACCTTCTTTACACAGGCGCCTCCCACCTTTGCGCTTNGCATGATCCCGCCGACCATGAAGANTNAAAGCGCGTGAATTAACAGCACCAGATAAGCATAAGTAAGGAGTACACAATGAAAACATTATCGTCCGCAATGACTGCCCTGATGGTNGCTCTGACCATGACACTGGCCGCCTGCAGCGNGGANCAGCCTGAGAGCATAAGTCAGAAAGCAGAACAGGCCGCTGACAGTGTGAAAGAATCAGCCAGCGCAGCCTATGATGAAAGCAAAGAAACCATCTCNGAAGCGGCTGAAAATACCGGCGATTACATGGAAGAAAAAGGTGAAGATATTTCCGACGCCACCAGCGATATGGCCACCGACGCTGGCAATGCGGTAGAGGATGCCTGCGAGAATGTGAAGGAATCAGCAGGCGCTGAAGATACGGATTGCTGATCCNTTCACCGGGTNAANATCCGNCGTNNAAAAAAGAGCGCCATTGGCGCTCTTTTTTCTGCCGGCTTTTTATGTCCGGCATTTTATGACTACNTTTTATNNCCGNCTCTTTTACTGACCAGCAATCTGCATTCCCGCCGCTTTNGCACGGGCGGCGTGCAGTTTTTTATAGCTNTTGATCAGACGCTGATGNTTATCCAGCCCTTCCAGCTGCATATTGGTTNGCGTGAGTCCGTAAAAACGCACACTGCCCTCTACCGAACCAACTGCCGCCTGCATGCGCTCTTCACCGTACATGCGGGTGAAGTTAGCGATAAAATCAGCCAGCTCCAGCTCATCATCCAGAGTCACTTCCAGCACACAGTTCAGCGCCTGATAAAACAAACCACGTTCAACCGTATTGTCGTTAAACTGCAGGAACATTTCAGTCAGCTCTTTCGCCTCCTCCAGACGATTGACCGCCAGATAAATCAGCAGTTTAAGTTCCAGAATGGTGAGCTGTCCCCACACGGTATTATCGTCAAACTCGACGCCGATCAGGGTAATAATGTCCGTGTAGTTATCCAGCTCGCTTTCTTCCAGACGCTCCACCAGATCATTCAGCTGCTCTTCGTCGAGACGATGCAGATTTAAAATATCTTCACGGAAATACAGTGCTTTGTTGGTGTTATCCCAGATCAGATCTTCAACCGGGTACACTTCGGAATAGTCCGGCACCAGAATACGGCAGGCTTTGGCACCCAGCTGCTCATAGACCGCCATATAAGATTCTTTGCCCATGTCTTCGAGAATATCGAACAGGGTCTGTGCTTCCTGCTGGTTAGAGTCTTCGCCTTCGCCAGAAAAATCCCACTCACAGAAATCATAATCTGCTTTTGCACTGAAGAAGCGCCAGGACACCAGCCCGGTGGAATCAATAAAATGCTCGACGAAATTATTCGGCTCCTGCACGGCCTGACTTTCAAAGGTTGGCTGCGGTACATCGTTCAGGCCTTCAAAACTGCGCCCCTGCAGCAGTTCCGTCAGACTGCGCTCCAGCGCCACTTCAAAACTCGGATGAGCACCGAAAGAAGCAAACACACCGCCATTACGCGGATTCATCAGGGTCACGCACATCACCGGAAACTGACCACCTAAGGAGGCGTCTTTGACCAGAACCGGGAATCCCTGCTCTTCCAGCCCTTTGATACCGGCGATAATGCCCGGGTATTTATTCAGCACATCCTGCGGTACATCCGGCAACGCCAATTCATTTTCCAGAATTTCACGTTTTACCGCGCGCTCAAAAATCTCTGACAGACACTGCACCTGAGCTTCTTCGATGGTGTTGCCCGCNCTCATGCCNTTNCTGAGNAACAGGTTTTCGATCAGGTTNGACGGGAANTAAACCGTCTCNCCATCGGACTGGCGCACAAATGGCAGCGAGCAGATNCCACGCTCNACATTNCCGGAGTTGGTATCAATCAGATGNGTGCCCTGTAATTCCCCTTCCGGGTCGTACACNCCNAGGCAGTANTCATCCAGAATCTCTGGCGGCAGACTGTCGTCTTCACCNGGCTGAAACCATTGCTCATCCGGGTAATGCACAAATTCNGCATTGGCCAGCTCTTCACCNAAGAACTGATCGTTATAGAAAAAGTTGCAGTTNAGGCGNTCAATAAATTCGCCNAGTGCNGANGCCAGNGCGCTCTCTTTGGTTGCNCCTTTACCATTGGTGAAGCACATCTGTGAATCCGCATCGCGGATATGCAGTGACCATACATTCGGCACGATATTGCGCCAGGAAGCGACNTCAATCTTCATNCCGAGNTCNGCCANCAGGCCACTCATATTGGCAATGGTCTGCTCCAGAGGCAGGTCTTTGCCGGGAATGTAGGTTTCGCTGTCGCTGTCCGTGCCCACGGTCAGCAGNGCCTGGGCATCGTCATCGAGACTGTCGACGGCTTCAATAACGAATTCCGGCCCGGTCTGTACAACTTTTTTCACTGTACAGCGCTCAATGGANCGCAGAATACCGGTGCGGTCTTTCTCCGACAGNCCTTCNGGCANCTCGACCTGAATCTTAAANATCTGCTTATAGCGGTCTTCCGGATCGACGATATTGTTCTGCGACAGGCGGATATTTTCAGTAGGAATGTCACGCGCCAGGCAATAAACCTTCACAAAATACGCNGCACACATCGCCGAAGACGCGAGAAAATAGTCAAACGGCCCCGGCGCTGAGCCATCGCCTTTGTATCGGATGGGCTGATCGGCCACCACGGTGAAGTCGTCGAACTTGGCTTCAACCCGCAGGTTGTCGAGGAAATTGACCTTAATTTGCATGCACGGTACCGCTTAACATTTGTGTCGTTTGCCCNCTGGGCGATTGGGCCGACATTATGCGGATTTTTGCCCTGTGAGTCTCGCCTTCTCTNAGCCGCTATTGGCGTCAACTGGCCTCTTGCANCCCTTCTGTACCNTATTCAGCGCCGTTTGTTTCAGCGCCAGCAAACAGGTTAACGCTGACTATCAGNTCAATAGCGTCCTTTTATAATGTCCTGTCAGATNATACCGCCGCATTACTTTGTACAGGTTTTTGTATAAGATGTTGTACAANCTATTGTACAACTTAATATTCATNCCCTGATGGCAACGCAGAATCGCCTGCAGAGCCCGCTCAGNGTCAATACAGGTATCCCTCATGTCACAGCTGATCCGTCTNGTGTATGCCAGNCACTCCGTTCACAANCCGAACGGTGGTGCCGTTGACCCNGTGGTCGGNTCCGTACTGGCGCAGTCCCGCCGCAANAANCCNAAGAATGAAATCGGTGGCATNCTCTTNTTCGGCGATGGTTACTTTTTCCAGTGTCTGGAAGGCGAAGCCCACAAAGTGATTGCCACCTATAACCGCATCGTNCGTGACGACCGTCATACCGGTGCTCAGGTGTTGCTGCAGCGCAGNATTGATGAGCGNCTGTTTACCGACTGGTCNATGAAATACATCCCGGCAGCNGACGGCGTNAAAGCCCTGCTGAAAAAACACGGCTATCGCCGCTTTACACCGTTTGAGTTTTCCCACGACCTGATTGAGCNGCTGNTCNCCCNACTGCACCGCGAGCAACAGGGTTTATCATCGGNTAANGGCAGAGCAGCCACACATGNCAGTGGATTGCTTTCTGCAGCCTCNGACNACGNCGANAGCCCGNCTCCTCAGCCAGGACTGTGGCAGAAACTGGCGGCGCGCATCGGCCTCAGCTGAGCCCTCCTNCNGCAANCCTGCGCAGTTGATTACTGCGCCGAGCACTGCACTTCAGCAAGACATTTGAGCAGTACATTTGAGCAGTACATTTGAGCAGTACATGCGAACAGGACACCCGTACAAATCAGGCAGTTCATGACAGGGNGCGNTGATGGAACACAGAGTGACATTCNNTCAGGGAAACATTCATTGGCTCGCCTTGTCGCTTAAACCATACTGACNCAACNCGGGGACGTGTCATTNTCTATGAATGCNGTTCATAAGCCTGATTTGTTNCGNCGGTTTGCCGGGGAAAANAATTCCCGGCACTCTCCGATAACTGATAGAGCAACTGATAAAACAACCGATACAGCCTGACCTGTGCAGGGTCAGCCCCCCGTTCAAGGCTGCTTTTACAGCAACAGAATCAAAGCACCAGAACAGCACCGAGACGCCCANAAACCCGGTAACNGGATGCAGAAAGACCTGNACNNCCAGATACGCGGGTTATCCAGATGAGAGGGAAAGCAATGAAACTCACCATTAATGATCAGACTTACGACGTCCAGGCGGACGANGATACGCCACTGCTGTGGGTAATCCGCGACGACCTGGGCATGACGGGTACCAAATACGGCTGCGGCCTGGCTCAGTGCGGGGCCTGTTCAGTATTGATTGACGGCCAGGNGATGCGCTCCTGCNTCACACCGGTTGGCAGTGTCGCCGGCAAAAGCATTACCACCATCGAAGCGATCGAAAACGATGATGTGGGTAAAAAAGTAGTTAAAGCCTGGACCGAACATCAGGTGCCACAGTGCGGTTACTGCCAGTCTGGTCAGGTCATGGCGGCAACAGCCNTGCTGAAAGCCCATCCGTCNCCCAGCGAAGAACAGATCAACAGNGCCATGATCAATCTGTGCCGTTGCGGTACTTACAATGCCATTCACGCTGCGGTAGCCGATCTGGCCACGGAAGTGACTGTATCCAGCACANTCTCCGACCTCNNGAACAACACCCAGTCAGAAACAACAGGAGCNTAAGCCCATGAAAGCTGCAGA
Organism: Oceanospirillaceae bacterium; assembly: GCA_002706025.1. Classification (GTDB taxonomy): domain Bacteria; phylum Pseudomonadota; class Gammaproteobacteria; order Pseudomonadales; family Oceanobacteraceae; genus Venatoribacter. The sequence goes on along the minus strand of PAJK01000061.1, from coordinate 3,964 downwards.
TGAAAATCCTGTNATGACACANGCAGAATTNTCCGATCAGCCGGTGAACGTTTCCCGCCGTCGCTTTTTACTTTCTTCCGCAGGCCTGACGGCCGGTGCGTTCGTTCTGGGTGTGGGCCTTCCCGCCGGCAAAGCCCGTGCTGCTGACAGCAAAGCATACGCAACCAAAGTCCCTGCCTTNCTGGAAATCCTGGCGGATAACAGCGTGCGCCTGCAAAGCCCGTTTGTAGAAGGTGGCCAGGGCGTTTACTCCGCCATGGCACAGATCGTCGGCGAAGAACTGGATGTTGATCCGGCCAGTTTTATTGTGGTCAGCGCTCCTGCCGGGGCCGACTATGTCGCAATGGATAATGGTATGCGCATTACCGGCGGCAGTATGTCGGTGCGTACCAGTTATACCAATATGCGTCGCCTGGGCGCCCTCGCCCGTAAAATGTTGATGGAAGCCGGAGCAGCAGCGCTGAATGTACCGTTTGCCGAACTCACTACCGAGCCNGGTAAAGTTGTGCACGCAAAAAGCGGCCGTTCCGTAACCTACGGAAAACTGGCCAGTGCCGCACTGGATATGCCAGTACCCGCACCCGANAGCGTAACCCTGCGCGATAAAAAAGATTTCCGCTGGATCGGTAAAGCCATGGACCGTCTGGATGTTTACGACAAATCCACCGGTAAAGCCGAATACTCCATTGATATCAAAGTCGATGGCATGCTGCATGCGGCCGTNCAACATGCGCCGCGTCTGGGCATGACNGTCGCNGAGGTCCGNAATCTGAGCCAGATTAAAAACATGAAAGGTGTACACTCCGTACACATTCTGGATGGCGCAGTCGCGGTGGTTGCTGAACGTTGGTGGCACGCCAAACAGGCAGCAGAAGCCGCTCAGGTTGCCTGGGCTGAAGCAGAATCTGAACCCGCCGGCGGTGTGCTGCGTAATATGCCTGCGGACTACTCTACCGATGGCCACGCNGATTTACTGGCATCCAAAACCGCTGCCGGTGTGGCCTTTGAAACNGAAGGTGATGCCCGCGCCATGCTCGACAGCGCCGATGATGTACTGGCTTCCACCTACCGNACTCAGCACGTTCATCACGCACAGCTTGAGCCACCATCCGCGCTGGCGAAATTCAATGCCGATGGCACGCTGGATATCTGGCTGCCAAACCAGGCGCAGGATATGTTCCGCGGCGATATTGCCAAACGCGCNGGCCTTAAACCTGAACAGGTAAATCTACACTCGCCCATGCTGGGCGGCTTCTTTGGCCGTCACTTCCTGTATGCCGCAGCCAGCCCTTACCCTCAGGCAATCGANCTGGCGNAAAAAACCGGACGTCCGATCAAACTGATCTGGAGCCGTGAAGAAGAATTCCTGCGCGACACCATGCGCCCGATGGCGGCNGTTAAATTACGCGCCACGCTGGACGCCAATGGCATGCCAAAAGCACTGGAATCCATCAGCGCCACNGAAGGACCAGGACAGGCACTTTACGGTTATCAGGAAGGNAAAGCCGANAGCTTTGCGCTGGAAGGTATTTCCGGTAAAGCCTATAAAATTCCGAATGTCCGTATNGCTCAGGAGATACGNNANANCACNCGGCCATGCAGGGTTACTGGCGCTCCGTGGGCCATTCGATGAACGATTTTGTTTACGAATGTTTCTTTGATGAAGTCGCCGACAAAGGCGGTATCGATCCTTACGAATTACGTCTGCGTCTGCTGAAAGACAATGAACGCCTGACCAACCTGCTCAATGCCGTGGTTGAATTATCCGGAGGCTGGCGTCGCGGCCCCTACACTGCCGACGATGGTTCAGTGCGCGCCCGCGGCATTGCCATGGCATCACCGTTTGGCTCAGAAACCGCATCCATTGCTGAAGTATCCATTCACAATGGCGAAGTCCGGGTACACAACGTCTGGCAGGCGATTGATCCGGGTTCCGTGGTAAACCCACGGGTTGTTGAGGCTCAGGTTCAGTCCGCTGTTGCCCTTGGTCTGTCAGAAACCCTGGTAGAAGAAGCCGTGTATAAAAACGGTGAACCAACCGCGCGCAACTATGACATGTACCCTATTCTGCGGCCGTCACAAATGGCGGATGTACACGTCAAAGTCGTTGAAAGTGGCGCCAAAATGGGCGGTGTGGGCGAACCTGGCCTGCCATCCGTTCCACCAGCGGTCATTAATGCGGTTTCCCATCTGACAGGGAAACGTATCCGCAGCATGCCGCTGTCCCGTCACGATTTCAGTAAAAAAACCAAAGCGTAATCTGCGTCAGAAATAACGCATATGCACGCTCATCCGCCGGACCGCAACACTAAGGTCCGGCATTTACTGATCACACTATTCTGAGCCTCAAAAGGACAGACCATGAAAAAGTTTCTGATCGTCATACTGGCACTGATTATTATTGCCCTGCTGATGGTATGGCACGGTACACGGGTGCCTTCCTCTGCGTTTGATAACAGCAAAAATGAGAATCCGGTATCCGACGCATTGATACATCAGGGCGAATACGTTGCCCGCGCTGCAGACTGCGTTGCCTGTCACAGCACACCGGAGAGCGAACCCTTTGCCGGTGGACTGGAAATGGCCACGCCACTGGGCTCCATTTTTGCCACTAATATTACACCGGATAAAACCACAGGCATCGGCCGTTATTCGCTGGCCGATTTTGAACGTGCGGTACGTCAGGGTGTTACCCCGGATGGCAAACGACTGTATCCGGCGATGCCCTATCCGTCTTATGAAAAAATGACCGATGCCGATATCGAAGCGCTTTATGCGTATTTTATGCACGGCGTTGAACCGGTTATACAGGAAAATAAAGACTCCACCATTCCATGGCCGATGAATATGCGCTGGCCACTGGCATACTGGAACGTGTTATTTACCGAAGACGGCGTTTACCAGCCCGACAGCAGCAAAGATGAACGGTGGAACCGCGGTGCCTATCTTGTACAGGGTGCCGGCCACTGTGGCAGTTGTCATACCGAGCGTGGCTTCGCCATGCAGGAAAAAGCCCTCAGCGATGCCAGCGATAAATACCTCTCCGGTGCCACACTGGATGGCTGGTACGCCCCAAGCCTGCGCGATGATCACAACACCGGCCTTGGCCGCTGGAGCGAAGAAGACATTGCCCAGTTCCTGAAAGAAGGCCGCAATGAACACGCTGTGGTGTATGGCTCTATGACGGATGCATACAACAACTCCACACAGTTTCTCAGCGATGAAGACCTGAAAGCCATTGCGCATTACCTGAAATCACTGCCAGGCGATCCTCAGCGTGATGGAGCCCCGTGGAGTTATGATGCCACCACGGCCGATAAATTAGCCGTTAATAACCGGGCATCTGTTGCTGGTGCTCAGATTTATTATGACCACTGCAGTGCCTGCCACGGTAACGACGGCCTGGGTAAAGGTAAGTGGATTCCGCCACTGGCTGGCAGCGCCTCCTCACTGGCACCTACTCCGGTATCGTCGATAAATGCGACGTTAAACGGTTCAGGTCGTGTGGTGACTGCCGGCGTTCCTGATTCGTACCGTATGCCGCCTTACCGTAAGCAACTGAAGGATGAAGAGATTGCCGAAGTGCTGTCCTTTATCCGTACTGCCTGGGGCAACACTGGCGGCACCGTCACCGCCGAAGAGGTTGCACACCTGCGCGCTGATACAGATCCTGCCAGCAGTGATGTGATCGTATTGCAGATGCGTTAACCGATCGGCAATACACACATAGCAAAAAGAAACGCCTCCCTGATACGGAGGCGTTTTTTTATGGAGCGATAACAGTGAGTACTAACGCACGTTCAGACAGCCCTGATGCGCCGCACCGCCCAGAACGGATCCGACTCAAGCGAGAACACAGAGAGAACAGAGAACACAGAGAGAACAGAGAACAGAGAACAGAGAACAGAGAACAGAGAACAGAGAACAGAGAACAGAGAACAGAGAACAGAGAACAGAGAACAGA
>PAJK01000060.1 GCA_002706025.1 Oceanospirillaceae bacterium | reverse complement strand
ACGTACTGACGCTCCAGCTCCAGCGCGATACGTTCCAGTGTCGAACGTTTGAACACCAGACCTTCAGCCAGACCGGACTGCTTCAGACCGTCCATCAGCATTTCGGTCTGAATGGCTTTGTTACCGTCGATCTCGATACCGGTAATGGTTGGCAGCTCCACCAGCTGCACAATCAGAACGGAGCCATCGCGGTAGAGTTTAACGTCGTTAAACAGACCGGATTTGAACAGCGAGCGGGAAGCAGCCACCAGTGAGGCTTCATCCACTTCTTCACCCACATTCACCGGGAAGGTACCAAAAACTGTACCGGCCGAAACCCGTTGCAGGCCTTCCAGACGAATGTCAGAAACCACAAAAGATTCAGCAGAAGCGGTAGCGGAGAAAGCCCCCAGTAAAAGCGTAAACAGCAAAGAACGCATGAAAATCGTTATCCAGTCGTATCCGGCAGCAATTACAGCCGGCTAATATCATTGTAAAAAGCTACCAGCATCAGGCTCATAATCAGCATTAAGCCAAACCTGACTGCAACATCCTGTACTTTATCCGGAAGCGGTTTGCCGCGGATCATCTCGGCGAGATAAAACACGATATGCCCGCCATCCAGCATGGGCACAGGCAAAAGATTCAGTACGCCCAGTGAAACAGACAACAAAGCAAGGAAACTGATAAAAGACTCTAAGCCGCCAGACGCTGAAGCGCCGGCTACTTTAGCAATGGTAATAGGACCGCTCAAGTTCTTTACTGATACATCACCTGCGATCATTTTCCACAGGGATTCCAGAGTGAACACTATGTAATCACTGGTCTTGCTCAGACCGATCCAGATTCCCTGAAAAAATCCCGCGTGGCTGGTACGCAGCCAGGATTCCGGTACCTCAGGAATAACCGGCGCAGTGCCGACATAACCGATCTGCTCACCATCGCGATCTTTCGCCGCCGGCGTCAGATTCAGTGTGGTTTCCTGACCGTTACGCTCCACCAGCACAGACAGCGGTTTGTTGGCCGCAACTTTGATTTCCTCAACCCACTCTGCCCAGCTGTTCACTGCCCGGCCGTCAACCGCCAGAATGCGGTCACCCAGCTGCATACCGGCACGTTCTGCGGCGCCACCGGGTTCAATGGTGCCCATCACAGGGTCAAGCTGCAGACGGCGTGGCTCAACGCCCAGTGCGGTCATCGGGTCTGGCGTATCCTGATCGGCCAACCAGCTGTAAACCGGAATCTGTACTTCACGCTGGCCGCCACTTTCTGACAGCAGGCGGATATTCAGCTCGGTATCTTCGCCGATGTAGCCCACCAGTTCCCAGTTGACTTCCTGCCAGGTAGAAACCTCTTCACCATTGATGGCGATGATCTCATCACCTGTGTGTACACCCGCCATTTCTGCCGGACCATCGGCTTTCAGCTCACCCACCACCGGAGCCACACCTGTGGTGCCGGCAACAGCGATAAACCAGTAAGCGATAAAGGCAAAGATGAAATTGGCCAGCGGACCCGCCGAAGCAATGGCAATACGCTGCCAGGCCGGCTTTTGCGTGAAGGCCTGATCGAGCAGTTCCGGCGGTACATCGCCTTCACGCTCATCGACCATTTTGACGTAGCCGCCCAGCGGAATTGGAGCGACCGAGAATTCGGTACCGTGACGGTCGCGGAACGACCAGAACGGCTTACCGAACCCCACAGAGAAGCGGATAACTTTCACGCCACAACGACGCGCCACCCAGAAGTGCCCGTATTCATGGATAACCACCAGTACACTGATAGCAATAATGAAGTACAGAACTGTCACCCCGGCATCTCCACAGATTGTTGTGTATTAATCAGCGATCTGGCTGTTTCTCGTGCCCACTGGTCGGCGTCCAGAACAGCATCAAGAGAAATGACCGGCTGCGGCTGATGCTTTTCCATGACCTGGGCGATCAGACTTGGAATACCGGTGAAGGGAATTTGTTCCGCAAGAAATGCTGCAACGGCAATCTCATTGGCAGCATTCAGCACCGCGGGCATGGTACCGCCCTGACGGAAGGCGGTATCGGCCAGTGTCAGACAGGGAAACGTCTCTGCATCCGGTGCTTCAAAATTCAGCGTCGCAATGCGGAACAGATCGAGATACTCCACGCCGGCGGCAACCCGGTTTGGCCACGCCATACCATAGGCAATCGGGGTACGCATATCCGGCTGCCCGAGCTGGGCAATCACTGAACCGTCGCAGTACTGCACCATAGAGTGAATCACACTCTGCGGATGCACGACGACCTGCACCTGATCAGGCTGGCAGTTAAATAAGAAACAGGCTTCGATCAGCTCCAGCCCTTTGTTCATCAGGGTGGCTGAGTCGACGGAAATTTTCTGCCCCATAGACCAGTTCGGATGAGCAACGGCCTGGGCAGGGGTTACATTGTGCAGCTGTTCCGCCGTCCAGCCCCGGAAAGGCCCACCGGATGCGGTCAGCAGAATTTTCTCGATGCCGAATGCGCTGAAGTCACCATCGTAAGATTCCGGCAGCGACTGAAAGATAGCGTTGTGCTCACTGTCGATAGGCAGCAGCTCGGCACCGCCCTGTTTGATGGCCTGCATAAACAGCGGTCCAGCCATTACCAGGCTTTCTTTGTTGGCCAGCAGCACGCGTTTACCGGCCTGCGCTGCAGCAAGCGTTGGCAACAGGCCTGCGGCGCCGACAATAGCGGCCATGACCTGATCAACATCACTATGAGAAGCAATCATGGCCAGCGCATCTGTGCCGGTCAGTACTTCCGTGCGGCATTCAGGCGCCAGCTCAGCCATCAGCTGAGCAGCGGCAGACGGTTCCGCCATGACGACATAGCGTGGAGCGAATTCTTCAATATCGGCCAGCATGCGTTCAACACTGCGGGCAGCACTGAGCGCAAATACGGCATATTGATCAGGATGACGGCGAACGACATCCAGTGTGCTCTGACCAATCGAACCGGTTGATCCGAGCACAGTGATTTGGCGGATCATTTCACCAGACCCCAGCCCAGCAGCATCATGCAGAAAGCAAATACCGGAACCGCTGCCGCCATGCTGTCGATACGGTCGAGAACGCCGCCATGACCCGGCAGCAGGGAGGAGCTGTCTTTGATACCACGGTGACGCTTCATCATGCTCTCCACCAGATCACCCAGCACCGAGATCACCATGGTAATAACGGTGATGAACAGCAGTCGGATCACATCAGAGCCATCCATCGGCTGTAACCAGCGATCAATGCAGAAGCCAAAGATCAGCGCAATCACAATGGTGGTTACCAGACCGCCCCAGAAGCCGGCCCAGGATTTACCCGGACTGACGTGCGGTGCCAGTTTGGCTTTGCCCCACTGCTTACCGGCAAAATAAGCGCCGGTGTCAGCACCCCAAACAATCAGCATGACATAAATAATAAGCAGAGAGCTGTGCGGCTGGGTTTTCAGATGCATAAAGCCAACCCACATAGGCACCAGTACACAAAGACCGAGCAAGGCGCGGATTGGCCGTGCCGTCCACATATCGGTACCACCGGGATAGCGTTTTACCAGAGCAAAGGCGACCACCCACCAGAGGGTGCCGACGGCCAGGTAATACACCAGATATTCAGGGCGTACACGCAGGAAGCGGGCACTGATGTAAAGACACACAAAAACCGCGAATGCGTAAGCAATGCGACTCCAGTTCTTCTGATAGCCAGCGATATTGGCCCATTCCCAGGCACCAATGGTGGCAATCGCAGCAATAAAGAGAGCGAAAGGTTTATCTTCCAGAAAGAAGATACCGCCTATCATGATCGGCGCCAGCACAAGTGCCGTCAGTACACGTTCCTTAAACACCTTGTTTTACATCCTCAAGCTGGTCATCCGTACGGCCAAAGCGTCGGGTGCGGTCAGCGAATGCGGCTAACGCTTTGTTGTACTCATCTTCTTTAAAATCCGGCCAGTAAGCGTCGGAGAAGTAGAATTCAGAGTAAGCGGTCTGCCATAACATAAAGTTGCTGATGCGCATTTCGCCACCGGTACGGATCAGCAGATCCGGTGGTGGTAACTCATGCAGCCAGGTGTATCGGTGAAACACCTGCTCATTGATATCCGCAGCAGCCAGCTTGCCGGCCTGAACGTCGAGCGCGATTTTCTGCGCCGCCTGAGCAATATCCCACTGACCACCGTAATTGGCGGCAATCACCAGGGTCATGGCGGAGTTCTGGGCGGTAAGTTCTTCTGCGTCACGGATCAGCGTCTGCAGTCGCGGGGAGAAGCCGGTGACATCTCCCATCACCTGCAGACGGATATTGTTGCGGTGCAGCTTGCGCACTTCCCTTTCCAGGGCCATAACAAACAGCTGCATCAGCGCTCTGACTTCGTCCTGCGGACGACGCCAGTTCTCGCTGCTGAAAGCGAACAGGGTCAGTACCTCAACGCCATGACGCATAGAGGTTTCCACCACTGAGCGCACGGCATCAACACCGGCTTTATGCCCGGCAACACCTGGCATAAAGCGGCGCTTGGCCCAGCGGTTGTTGCCATCCATGATGATGGCAACATGGCGCGGTACCTGACCGCTGACGGCCTGTGAGTCGTCAATACTGGTCGACATACAATACGGCCGGTTAAACCTGCATCAGGTCTTTTTCTTTGACCGCCAGCAGAGAGTCGATTTCAGCGATGAATTTATCGGTCAGTTTCTGAATTTCATCTTCAGACTGACGCTGTTCATCTTCAGAGATCTCTTTTTCTTTCAGCAGATCTTTTACTGTGCTGTTGGCATCACGACGGATGTTGCGCACAGATACGCGGCCTTTTTCCGCTTCGGAGCGGGCCTGCTTGATGTAGTCTTTACGGGTTTCTTCGGTCAGAGCCGGCATTGGCAGACGAATGGTGTCGCCGTTAGTTGCCGGGTTCAGACCCAGATCCGATTTCAGAATGGCTTTTTCAATGGCTGGCACCAGGTTCTTTTCCCATGGGTTAATTGCCAGCGCGCGGCCATCTTCAACAATAATGTTGGCGACCTGAGAAATAGGCGTCGGGTTGCCGTAGTAATCCACCATAACGTTATCGAGAATGGCAGGGTTGGCACGACCGGTACGTACACGCTTAAACGCTTCGATCAGTGCGTGAACACTTTTACCCATACGCTCCTGAGCGTCTTTTTTAATGTCATTCAGCATCGTTATTATTCCTCACTTACAATCAGGGTGCCGTCGCTACCGCCAGTCATCAGACGGGCCAGCACTCCTGACTCATTCATATCGTATACACGCAGCGGCATTTTGTGGTCCTGAGCCAGAACAATAGCGGTCAGATCCATCACACCCAGCTGCTTCTCAAGCACTTCTTCGTAAGTCAGACGGTCGTATTTTTCTGCCGTCGGATCTTTTTTCGGGTCGGCAGTATACACGCCATCGACGTTTGTTGCTTTCAGAACCAGATCCGCATTGATTTCAATACCACGCAGACAGGCAGCTGAATCGGTTGTAAAGAACGGGTTACCGGTACCGGCAGAGAAAATAACCACATCACCGGAATCCAGAGCGCGGATTGCGCTGCGGCGGTCGTAGTGATCCACCACACCGCTCATCGGAATAGCGGACATCACGCGGGTCGGCATACTGGCACGTTCCAGAGCGTCGCGCATGGCCAGCGCGTTCATCACAGTTGCCAGCATACCCATGTGGTCACCGGCAACACGGTCAAGACCAGCTTCGCTCAATGCCTTACCACGGAACAGGTTACCACCACCAATTACCAGGCCAACCTGAACGCCAATACCACGCAGCTGAGCAATTTCCAGCGCCATACGGTCGAGGACTTTCGGATCGATACCGAAATCCATCTCACCCATCAGGGCTTCACCACTCAGTTTTAACAGGATACGTTTGTATTTAGCGCTTTTTTGCTCGGCCATGGCATTCTCCGGAATCGATTATCTGTCTGCAGCTTCAGGCTGTGCCTGATTTGAAGGGGCTCCTGCCCATACCGGTGTCTGCCGCTCAGTCAGACTCCGGCGCCCGCTATGGTAACGCGGGTTCCTGTCACGGAATAACGGTTTCGTCAAAATCCGTGATTTTTATACAAATATGCCGGGCAAGCCCGGCATATTTGGGTGGGTGTATGACCCCATAGTTCTGTGTATCTCGCTATGTGTTCACCACCCGTACAGCATCAGCCTTTCAGCTGTGCAGCAACTTCAGCAGCGAAATCAACTTTTTCGATTTCGATACCTTCACCTACTTCCAGACGCAGGAAGTTGATGATTTCAGCGCCAGCGTCTTTCGCCAGCTTACCAACAGTTACGTCTGGGTTTTTAACGAAAGGCTGTTCAACCAGGCTGTTCTCTTTCAGGAACTTGTTGATACGGCCGCCCATCATTTTCTCAACGATTTCAGCTGGCTTGCCTTCCATATCAGGCTGAGCCTTGATGATGTCTTTTTCTTTCTCAACAACATCAGCAGGCATGTCTTCAGGACGTACAACACGTGGGCTGGAAGCAGTTACGTGCATCGCGATGTCTTTAGCCAGTTCTTCATCACCAGCAGTCAGAGCAACGATACAGCCAACTTTGCCGTTAGAGTGCAGGTAAGCACCAACAACAGGCGCTTCGATAACTGCAGGACGACGTACAGTGATGTTTTCACCGATTTTCTGAACCAGAGCCATACGGGCTTCTTCCAGTTCGCCTTCCATCAGTTTGGCAACGTCAGTTTCTTTAGTGGCAACCAGTTTGGCCAGAACAGAGTCTGCGAAAGCACCGAAGTTAGAGTCGCCGGCAGCGAAGTCAGTTTCAGAGTTAACTTCAACAACGAATGCAACACCGTTCTGAACTTCAATACGCAGTTTACCTTCGGCAGCTGCACGGTCAGCTTTCTTAGCTGCTTTCAGGCCGGAGTTTTTACGCAGGTCTTCAATCGCTTTTTCGATGTCACCGTCGTTAGCAGCCAGTGCTTTTTTGCACTCCATCATGCCCAGACCAGTGCGTTCACGCAGCTCTTTAACCATTGCGGCAGAAATGTTTGCCATGTGTGTAATCCTCTTAATTTTCTGAATCTGTCTGCAGACCCGCAGTACATCCTGCAAGCCTGAATAAACCTTAAAAAAAAGGGGGCAAGCCCCCTTTTCCGGTCAGCGGCTGTGATTACTCAGCGGCTTCCTGTGCTGGTGCTTCTTCAGCAACTTCAACGAACTCGTCAGCGGCTACGCCGTTAGACTGTTTGCCTTCCAGTACTGCGTCAGCAATTGCGCCAGCGTAGATCTGAATTGCACGGATCGCGTCGTCGTTACCTGGGATAACGTAGTCGATACCATCTGGGTTAGAGTTAGTATCAACAACACCAATAACCGGGATACCCAGCTTGTTGGCTTCCTGAACAGCGATACGCTCGTGATCAACGTCGATTACGAACAGTGCGTCAGGCAGACCACCCATGTCTTTGATACCGCCGATAGAACGCTCCAGCTTCTCCATTTCACGGGAGCGCATCAGAGCTTCTTTTTTGGTCAGCTGTTCAAAAGTACCATCGGATTGTTGCGCTTCGAGGTCACGCAGACGCTTGATGGACTGACGGATGGTTTTGTAGTTGGTCAGCATACCGCCCAACCAGCGGTGAGCAACGAAAGGCATACCAGAACGTTCAGCCTGTTCTTTCATGATCTTGCCGGCGGCGCGCTTGGTACCAACAAACAGTACTTTGTTGTTACGCTGAGCCAGACCTTCAACGATCTGCAGGGCTTCGTTCAGAGCTGGAACAGTGTGCTCCAGGTTGATGATATGAATCTTGTTGCGGGCACCGAAAATGTATTTACCCATTTTCGGGTTCCAATAACGGGTCTGGTGACCGAAGTGAACGCCTGCTTTCAGCAGGTCACGCATGCTTACTTGTGCCATGTGTCTTTACCTTTAAATTTGGGTTAGGCCTCCACATACCCACCTGACCGACCCGATTTCTCAGGCACCCCGGCGCAGTGTTGCGGTATGTGTGTGTCATTTTTTACGCAGTATCCGGTATACCCGGAACGGCGGAGCTTTGAGCGCGGGCGCTTTATACCACTTTTCGCCAACCATGGCCAGTACGAAACCTGCGCCAGACACCCTTTACCGGCAGCGGATACAGGATATGGCGGATACGGACACTCCATTGGTTCAATCCGGCGCCCGTAACCAGTACAATACCGGACGTTTTTCCCCGTAATCAGGTAATTGGCATCCCATGAGTGTGAACATCAAATCCGCTGAAGACATCGAAAAAATGCGCATCGCCGGCCGGCTGGCGGCTGAAGTGCTGGAAATGATCGGTCCACACGTCAAACCCGGGGTATCCACCGGCGAACTGGACCGTATCTGCCATGACTACATCGTTAATGAGCAGGATGCCATTCCGGCACCGCTGAACTACCGCGGATTTCCCAAGTCCATCTGTACCTCGATTAATCAGGTGATCTGTCACGGTATCCCCAGCGACGACAAGCTGCTGAAGAAAGGCGATATCGTCAATATCGACATCACTGTGATCAAAGATGGCTACCACGGAGACACCAGCGCCATGTTTTATGTCGGTGAAGTCAGCCCGGCCAACAAACGCCTGGTCGAGATCACCCAGGAATGCCTGTACATTGGTATTGATATGGTTAAGCCCGGCGTTCGCCTGGGTGACATCGGCCATGCCATTCAGCAACATGCCGAAGGCAACCACTACTCCGTGGTGCGTGAGTACTGTGGCCACGGCATCGGCAAAGAATTCCACGAAGATCCCCAGGTTCTGCATTACGGCAAACCGGGAACCGGCCTGGAACTGCAGGCAGGTATGATCTTCACCATCGAGCCTATGATCAATCAGGGGTCTCGCTTTAATAAACTGATGAAAGATGGCTGGACCGTGGTTACCAAAGACCGCAAGCCTTCTGCTCAGTGGGAACACACTCTGCTCGTAACGGAAACCGGCGTGGAAATCCTCACCCTGCGTTCCGATGAAGAGCGGTACCAGATCTGATATGGATAACAAAGCACCGGCTCTGCCATCGATCGACTGTGAACAGTTACTTCAGGATCTGAAGCAATCCCCATCACCCATTCCGGTGATCAAACCAGTCCTTAAGCGCATTCAGGAAGAGGCTTACGCCTACTTCCGTGCAACACTGGACGCCAACCTGCTGGTCCGCCACCGGGCAGCGACCATTGATCAGGTACTGAATGTTCTGTGGCGCAATGCCGGTTTACCAGACCAGGACCTCGCCCTGCTGGCAGTAGGCGGCTATGGCCGCGGAGAACTGCATCCACACTCTGACATCGACGTGCTGCTGCTGTGCAAAGACGAAGACAGCATTAACCGCCATGGTGAGCAGCTGCAAAGCTTCATCACCCTGCTGTGGGACATCAAACTTGATGTAGGCCACAGCGTGCGTACCCTGGACGAATGCGTTACCGAAGCCAGTAAAGACCTGACCATCATTACTAATATGATGGAAACCCGCTCACTGGCCGGTGACGCCAGCCTGCTGGCACAGCTGAAAGAACGCACATCGCCGCAACACATCTGGCCGGCGCAGGAATTCTTCAAAGCCAAGTGGCAGGAACTGCAGGAGCGCCACGACAAGCACAACGAGGCCGAGTACAACCTCGAACCCAATGTCAAAAACTCTCCCGGAACCCTGCGCGACATTCAGACCGTTACCTGGGTAACCATGCGCCATTTTGGCCAGGGCAAGCTGCAGGCACTGGAAGAACAGGGATTCCTGACCGCTTTCGAACGCGAACGACTGCAGAACAGTCTCACTTTCCTGTGGCAGGTGCGCTTCGCTCTGCACATGCTTGCCGGGCGGGAAGAAGACCGCCTGCTGTTTGACCTGCAACGGGAAATTGCCGATCTGCTGGGCTTTCACAGCGATAAGAAAATGCTCGGCGTTGAGCGTTTTATGTCGCGCTTCTACCGCAACCAGCTGGCCACTACTGAGCTGACTGACCTGCTGCTGCTGCACTTTAACGAAGACTTTATGAAAGCCGGTAAAGTGTGCGAAGTGGAAACCCTGAATGAACACTTCGTTCTCACTAACGGCTATCTCCAGGCCAATGATCCTGACATTTTCAGTCGTGAACCTGTCTGGTTGCTGAAAGTCTTCCTGCTGATGACACAACTCCCGGACGCCAAAGGTATTCACTCAGATACCATCCGCGCACTGCGTGATCAGCGCGGCTGCATTGACGATGCCTTCCGCAGCAATCCGGAAAACAACCGCATTTTTATGCGGATCGTTACCAACCGCTCCTGCGTGGTACGTGAGCTGACGCGTATGATGCGTTACGGCATCCTCGGCCAGTACATTCCGGAGTTTGGTCACATCATCGGCATGATGGAGCACGACCTGCTGCACATTTATACCGTCGATGAACACAGCTTCCGTATGATGCGTTTCCTGCGCCAGCTGCGCTTTGGCGATGTGCGTGAACGCTATCCGATAGCCTCACGTCTGATTCACCGGGTACAGAAGAAAGAAATACTCTACCTGACGGCTCTGCTGCACGATGCAGGCAAGAGCATGGAAGGCGATCACACCGCCAACAGTGGCGAAATTGCCGCCGCTTTCTGTCGTCAGCACAACCTGCGCCCTACCGATTCGCACATGGTGGTGTGGCTGTGTGAAAACCATCTGCTGATGTCCAACGCAGCGCAGCGTCTCGACCTGAACAACCCGGATGATATTCACATGTTCGCTCAGGAAGTCGGCGACCAGCATCATCTGGAAATGCTGTTCCTGATTTCTGTGGCCGATACCGTCAGCACCAATCCCAAGCTGTGGACCGGCTGGCGTGCAGAGCAGATGCGTAACCTGTTCCGTAATACGCAGGATGCCTTCCGCCGCGGCCTGGGAAATCCAAAACACAAAGAAGACGTTATTGCTGAAGTACAGCGGGACGCCATGACTGAACTGCAGAAGCAGGGCCTGAGCGAAGAACAGGTACTGGCGATCTGGGGCACACCGGGTGATGACTACTTCCTGCGTGAAGGTACGGAGAACATCGTCTGGCAGACACTGGCAATTCATGCCCACGGTGACAGCAGCAAACCTCTGGTATCGATCCGGCAGACCTCTGACCGCGAATTTGAAGGCGCAACCCAGATCTTTATCTTTATGAAAGATCAGCTCAACTTATTCGCCGCGACAACAGCCACCCTCGACCAGCTCAACCTGAACATTCAGGATGCGCGGATTATGACGTCAGAAACGGAACTGAACGCGGTGGATACCTATATCGTGCTGGATGAGAACAACAAGCCGATATCCGATCCGAAGCGCATCGAACAGATCCGCAGCACACTGGCCGAAGCCCTCGCCGACCCGGATGACTACACAACAATCATTCAGCGCCGCACACCACGGGCCCTGAAACAGTTTAAGGTGAAGACACGGGTGTCGATGAGCAATGACCCGGTGATGCAGCGTACTGTTCTGGAAGTGATTGCTGCTGACCGACCGGGCCTGCTGGCACGCATGGGAGCCATCTTCGCCGAACGTGGCGCGCAGATGCAGGGCGCGAAAATTCTCACCGAAGGTGAGCAGGTATCGGATATCTTCTTCATCCTGGATGAAAATGGTAACCCTTACTCCGATGTCGAAGAATGCCAGCGACTGAAAGAAGCCATCATCCAGGGGCTGGATGAACAGGTGGAAGCACAGAGCGCGGTCTGACGACCATGCTCTGACTTCCGCTTTACCTCCTGATATGCCGGCGGCCAGCTTCCAGCCTTAGATAAATTCGAAAGAACCCAGCGAAAAAATCCGCTCATTTTACCGCGCTCAAGCCTGTATCTTGTTGTAATAGAAAAGCAACAATTCCGGAGCGCATAATGACTCACTCCAGCGTAGAAAAAATTATTCCAAGCCACCCGTCCTCTGATGGAGATGGCGTTAAGATCCGTCGTGTCGGCCTGTTCAATCAGCCGGGGGCAGACCCCTTCCTGATGATGGACGAACTGCTGTCAGATAACCCGGATGACTTTATTGGTGGTTTCCCGCCACACCCACACCGTGGCATGGAAACTCTGACCTATCTGATTCAGGGCTCACTGGAACACCAGGACCACATGGGTAATAAAGGTATGATCCACAGCGGTGGTGCCCAGTGGATGTCCGCAGGTCGCGGGGTAATTCACAGCGAAATGCCTGCCCGAGAAATGAAAAAACTGCATGGTTTCCAGCTGTGGATTAATCTGCCAGCGAAAAACAAAATGCAGGCACCGGATTATCGTGACGTTCCCAGGGAAGACATTCCACAGATTTCCGGTGAGCGATGGTCAGCCAAACTGATCGCCGGCGACTGGAATATTAACGGTACATCCGGCAGCGGTCCGCTGGACAAACTTGCCGCTGACGCGGCTTACGCCGATATCAATATGGAAGCTGGCAGTGAACTGACCATTAAAGTATCTGAGCACCAGAAGGTCATCGCTTTCGTTTATCAGGGCCTGCTGGACACCAGCCCCCTGGCGCCGGAGAAAGCGATGCTGATCTTCAGCAGCACAGATACCCTGACAGTGAAGGCGAAACAGGATGTCGGCATGATCCTGCTGCGCGGTACTCCTATCCGCGAACCTGTGGCGCACTACGGACCGTTTGTGATGAACACCATGGGCGAGATCGAACAGGCCATTGTTGATTACAACAGCGGTAATTTTGGTAACGGTTGATTTGCTTACCTTTCAGGGTAAATAAAAGCCTCATCAGGAAACTGATGGGGCTTTTTTATGGTTCAACGCATTTAAGCGTGAAAAATGAGAACGGCAGTAAAATCGGTTAAGTTTGCATTCGCCAAAACCCAAACAAAACCGACTACTGCCGATCCATGAATCCTAATCCGCTTACCCTTCTCTGGGAAGGCTTTGAGATCCAAAGCTACCAACAGATTTCCTCCGATTCGCTCGTCATCCAGCTACAACCTTCACCGAACCGTCAGTACCACTGCCGCCACTGCCTCCAATCGGCTTATCAAATGCATGACCGCTCCATCCGGCGCATTCGTGAACGCGATATCGGCCCCTTCAAAGTCTGGCTTGATGTCCCCGTTGCCAGAGTCGCTTGCTCCCGTTGCGGCCCCAGGACAGAGCGTATTTCATGGCTTCCGGACAGATTACGCATGACCCGCAGTTTCATGCTCTGGATCGAAGTGCTGGTGCAGAAGATGCCGGTTGCTCATGTCGCACGGCTAACTGGTGTTCACTGGCACACCGTCAAAGCCATCGACTATCAGCGCCTGAAACGCGAGCAGCGGGAGCCAGACCGGCAAGGCCTGAAGCGCCTGATCATGGATGAGTTTGCTTTGTTCAAGGGCCACCGCTACGCCACCGTCGTGGTCAATGCCGATAATCAGCAACTGCTCTGGGTCGGAGAAGGACGCAGCCGGGCGGCTGTGCGGCCCTTTTTTGAATGGCTCGGAGTGGAGGCCTGTGAACAAATTGAAGCGGTGGCGATGGATATGAATACCGCCATGGATCTGGAGGTACAGCACCACTGTCGGAACGCCCGGGTTGTCTATGACCTGTTTCATGTGGTGGCCAAATTTGGCCGCGAAGTGGTGGATCGGGTGCGTGTGGATCAGGCTAACCAACTGCGTCACGACAAACCTGGACGCAAGATTATCAAGCGGGCTCGCTGGTTATTGCTTAGGAACGCGAACAATCTGAAAGCCGAGCAGGCGATACAGTTGCAGGAGTTACTGCAGGCAAATCAGAGTCTGATGACGGTTTATGTGTTGAAAGATCAGCTTAAAGAACTTTGGTTTGCGCCATCGGAAGCAGAAGCCAAACGTCGTTGGAGGGAGTGGTACGGAATGGCAATGAGCAGTGGAATCCAGCCAGCGATCCAGTTTGCAAAGCGTCTGAAAGGATATCTGTCAGGGATTACGGCAAGTGCTGTTTACCGTCTGAACACCAGCGTGCTGGAGGGAATGAACAACAAGATCAAAGTGATCAAGAGAATGGCGTATGGGTACCGGGACAACGACTACTTCTTTTTGAAAATCAAAGCGGCGTTTCCCGGTAAAGTGCGATGAACCTTTTTTATTGGCCCTTTGGTTTATTGCCTTAAATGGAAGAAATGAAATAAACCAGGTATGGAAAAAGGGATGCAGAACAGGAATGAGGGGAAACGTTGCAAAAAAAAATGTTATAAAAAGGGAGCGGCAAAACAGGAGTGCAAAGCATAAATGATAAAAAGCATCCGGATACGCCAACCCGGTTATGCGTCGGATGACGCCTTCGGCTTATCCGACCTACGATCGGACTTGGGTTCGGCTATTTATA
>PAJK01000059.1 GCA_002706025.1 Oceanospirillaceae bacterium | reverse complement strand
CTGGAAAATTGACTCCGCCCTGCTGGTCTACAGCGAGAGCGATGACCGCGTGCAGGCGGTAGAGCCGGTACTCAGTCTGACACGGGAATTTGAAGATGAAAGCGCGTTTAATCTGCGCATCGTTTATGACTCCCTGACCGGCTCTTCACCTAATGGTGCTGCTATTGCTAATGTGCCGCAGACGTTTACCTCGGCGTCGGCAGCTTCGCGTATGGAAGATGCTGATGAAGAAGAGCAGGAACGGTACGAAGGTCGTGGCGATTACACAGTGAACGCTGGTGATACACCGCTGGATCCGTCCTTTGAAGACTCTCGCACTGTGTTGTCCGCGGGCTGGACTCAGCCCTGGGGTGATGACTACAAAGTCAGCGTCGGCGGTACCTATTCCACCGAAGGCGACTTCACCTCCATGAGCGTCAACGGTGCCATCGCCCGAGACCTGAACAATAACAACACCACTCTGTCTGTTGGCCTGAATCTGGAGTTCGACACCATCAATCCTAACGGTGGTATTCCGCAGGCACTGGGTTCACTGAGTGAACACAACACCAGTGGCAGCGACGATACCAAACAGGTAGTGGATATGATGGTGGGCGTGACACAGGTGCTGAACCGCCGCTGGATTACCCAGTTCAACCTGGGTCTGAGCCAGTCATCCGGCTACCAGAATGATCCGTATAAAATTCTGACCGTGGTGGATAACGGCAATCTGGTGACCGACCCGAATGACAGTGAACGCTACCTTTACGTATTCGAGAACCGGCCGGAAGACCGCCAGAAGATCAGCCTCTATTGGCAGAATAAAGTGGCCATCGGCAGTACCGATGCCATTGATGTCGGCTACCGCTATATGACCGATGACTGGGGCATTAACTCTCATACCATGGATCTGACCTATCACTGGCAGCCGTTGGATCACTTCTATCTCGAACCTCACTATCGCTACTACACTCAGACAGCGGCGGATTTCTACGAGCCGTTCCTGAATGCCGGCAGCGAAGTGGCGGTCACTGGCAGCAGTGTCACCGCACTGGTGAATGAGGCCTCCTCTGATCCGCGCCTGGCGGCCTTCAGTGCCAATACCTATGGCATCAAGGCTGGATTCCCGTTGCGCCAGGATGAAGAAATTTCAGTGCGTGTGGAATACTATCAACAGCAGGATGACAACAGCCGTAAAGCGGTGGCAACCGGATCGGATCTCGATGGCATGTCACAGTTTACTGAGCTTGAAGCCAGCTGGATTCAGGTGGGCTACTCGTTCCGCTGGTAGGCGACTTTAATGGAAACCCGCAGCATGGGTTGCGGGGTAACACTGCAGAAGGAGTGCCGTGCACGGCATGAAGTTTCAACTGCAACTGACACAACTGGAAGGCTGGTGCCGGGTTAATTTCCCGGCCATGGCCTGCCTGTGTGAAATTCTGATCGATACCACGGATGCCGCACTGGCATTAGAGCTTGGGCAACAGGCCCGGGCAGAGACACTGCGTATCGAACAAAAATTCTCGCGTTACCGCGACGACAGCATAGTCGCGCGTATCAATGCGGCTGCTGGCAAGCCATTGCAGCTGGATGATGAAACGGCCGGCCTGATCGACTTTGCTACCGAACTCTGGGACGTTTCCGACGGCCGCTTTGATATTACCTCGGGTCTGCTGCGCCGCGCCTGGACCTTTGATGGCTCTGACCGGCTGCCGCAGCAGGAGGCAATCGATGCGCTGCTGCCGCTGATCGGCTGGGATAAAGTACGCTGGCAAAAGCCAGAACTGCAGCTGCCCGCCGGGATGGAAATCGACCTTGGCGGTATCGGCAAAGAATACGCAGTGGATAAAGTCTTCGCCCTGCTGCAGTCGCAGTTTGGCGGCGCCTTACTGGTCAACTTCGGTGGTGACCTGCGTGCTCACGGGCCCAGATCGGACGGTTCGTTGTGGCAGATCGGCGTGGAGAAGGTCAGCAGCGAACAGAACGTTGAACGGCTGGAAATCGCTCAGGGAGCACTGGCAACCAGCGGCGACAGTCAGCGTTACCTGCAGCGTGACGGCGTGCGCTACAGCCACATACTCGATCCGCGCAGTGGCTGGCCAGTGGCCGGAGCACCCCATGCGGTCACGGTACTGGCACAGACCTGCGTACAGGCCGGCATGCTCAGCACGCTGGCGCTGATGACGGGTACCGATGCGGAAGCCTTTCTTGATGAACAAGACGTTAAATACTGGAGTGTGCGCTGATGCGCCTGCTATTGGTTGAAGATGACATGATGTTGGGTAAAAGCCTGCAGCAGGCGTTGCAGGCGCAGCATTATGTTGTTGATTGGGTACAGACGGGTCTGAGTGCGCTGGCTGCGCTGCAGGCCGAACATTTTGATCTGGCCATCATGGATCTCGGTTTGCCCGGGCTGGATGGCATCCGTGTGATCGAAGAGGTTCGTGCGCAGCAGATGCCGCTGCCGATTCTGATTCTCACGGCCCGTGACAGCGTGCAGGACAGGGTCAAAGGTCTGGATGCCGGTGCCGATGATTATCTGCTCAAGCCCTTTGATTTAAGTGAACTGTTTGCCCGTCTGCGCGCCCTTGGCCGGCGCAACAGCGGGGTAACGGCGGTGAATGAACTGCGCTTTGGCGCGATCGTGCTTGATACCGCCAATCATCATGCTTCCTACCAAGGGGCTGCTGTTACCCTGTCGCGGCGCGAATTCCTGTTACTGGAAGCACTGCTGAACCGCCCGGGACAGGTGTTTACCCGTCAGCAGCTGGAGCAGTCCCTGTATGGCTGGGGTGAAGAAGTGGAAAGCAATGCGCTGGAAGTTCACATCCATCATTTACGTAAAAAATTCTACAACGGTCTGATTCAGACGGTCCGCGGCGTCGGTTATCGCCTTAATCCGGAGACTGAAGAATGAAAATGTCGATCCGCAGCACGCTACTGATGTTGCTGTTTCTGGTGCTGGTGTTGGCCATTCTGATCAACAGTGTGCTGGGCCATATGCTGGTACGTCAGGAAGTGAACGAGGTCTTCGATGCCGAGTTGGCGGTAACCACCAAGCTGATCAAAGGGCTGCTGGAAGACGACGATCTGATGGAAGACCTGCCGCGTATCGTCGAAGCCCTGAATCAGAGCCTGGATCATAAACAGCCCGCTCAGCGAGAGCTTGAGCTGTACGAGAATACCCGGCTTATTCAGATCTGGCGCAACGATGGCCGGGAGCTGCTGTTCCGTTCGCCGGGAGCGCCGGATCATGCGCTGGCACCGATGAAGGCCGGCTTTTATCACCATAAAAGCGATAAACGCGAATGGATGGTTTACGTCATTGATCTGCACACCAAAAATGCCTCCGGAGAGAATGGCCCTGCCAAAGATGCCTGGCTGATGGTGGGGGAATATCCGCATGCGCGGCAGGATATTATTTATGCGCTGGGCGGCATCTTTGGGGTATCAGGTATCGTTGCTCTGATTCTCTGTACTCTGATTGCGTTGGCAGTCATTGAATACGGTCTGGGGCCGATCCGTCAGCTCGGCAGCCGCCTGCGTCGCCGCTCGGTGGATAACCTGCAACCAATTCAGTTACACCGTACACCAAAAGAATTGCAGCCGGTGGTAGACGGCCTGAACGAGATGTTCAGTCGTCTGGCTGGTGGGCTTGAGCGCGAGCGCCGCTTCGTTGATGACGCCGCCCACGAATTGCGCACGCCACTGGCGGTACTGAAACTGCAGTCACAGCGTTTGCAGACATTGCCGCCGGAGCAGCTCAATGAGGCACTGAAAGAACTGGAGACGGGTACCGAACGTACCAGCCGCTTACTCGAGCAGCTGCTGATTCTTGCCCGTATGGACAACAACCAGCAGATTAACAGCAGCCGCATTGATCTGGCTGAACCCGTGCGCCGCACACTGGCTGCGATGCAGTGGCAGGCTGATGTGCACAGAGTTGAACTGACTCTGGATGCCGCTGATAACCTGCCTGCGGTTAACATGGACCCGTCGCTGCTGGAAATGGCGGTGCGCAATCTGGTGGATAATGCCATCCGCTATGGCGGCGATGGCCACGAAGTCGAAACGCGGCTCTGTCAGGAGGGCACTGCACTGTATCTCAGTGTACGGGACCATGGTCCGGGGGTTCCTGCTGACGACCTGCAACGTCTTACTGAACGTTTTTTCCGCGCCGGAAACCGCTATGAGAGTATTGGCTCAGGTGATACTGCAGAGCAATATCAGGACAGTGGTGCGGGACTCGGTTTGTCGATTGTCAGCCGCATTATGGAAACCTGTGGCGGTGAGCTGCTGCTGGAAAATGCGCAGGGCGGTGGTCTGCGGGTGACGCTGGTGATGCCTTTGCCGCAGGATCTGCAGTGGCCATAGCCTGCGGACCCGTCATAATCAGGCCTTCCTGACGACGGATTGATAACGATGCGTTAATAAAAAAGCCACAGCGGATATCCGCCGTGGCTTTTTCTTTCTCCGCCCCGCCTGATACAGGCGCTGGCGGGATCAGGTCCNGATCAGCCTGGGCTGATTACTCCGGAAAAGTACCGTTGTGGTAGATTTCCTGAACGTCTTCCAGGTCGTTGATCAGACCGGCAAAACGCTCGAACTGAGCAACGTCATCACCTTCAATCGGGTGCTCAGTGGTTGGCAGATAGGTAATCTCTTCCACTTCAAAATCGATCTCGCCGTTCATGTCGTTCAGCGCAGTTTTGGTTTTGAAGAACTCGGTTGGCGGTACCAGTACAGTGATCATGCCGTCTTCGCTGTCGATGTCGGAGACATCCACATCCGCTTCCATCAGTGCTTCCAGTACTGGCTCTTCGTCGTCACCGGCGAATACGAACATGGCGCGGTGATCGAACATGTGCGACACAGAACCCTGGGAACCCAGTTTGGCTTTGCACTTGGAGAACACGCCACGGATTTCACCGAAGGTACGGTTGTTGTTGTCGGTCAGGGCACTGATCAGCACCATGGCGCCGCCTGGGGCAATGCCTTCGTACAGCGCTGGCTGGAAGTCTTCGCCGCCGGCGCCATTGGCTTTATCCAGTGCTTTGTCGATCACGTGGCTTGGCACCTGATCTTTTTTGGCGCGGTCGATCAGACTGCGCAGCGCCAGGTTACCGGACGGGTCGGAACCACCGGCTTTGGCGGTGACGTAAATCTCACGGCCGTATTTTGAGTAAACTTTAGTTTTTGCCGCGGCCGTTTTGGCCATGGATTCTTTACGGTTCTGAAACGCTCTGCCCATGGGAATTGCTTCTTGTTGGCTGGTTGATAAGAAAAAAAGATGCCGAATTGTACTCTCTGAAGGCGGAGCTGTCTTGTTTCTGAGCAGGCAACCGGCACGCTTTTAAAGAATGGTAAAGATCTGAACAATCCTCCGGGCTTTCTGTCGCACATAACAATGGCCAGCTGAACACAGCTGCCTGCACGACCTGCAAGATAACGTCATTCAGGGAGAGCATTATGAAAATGATTGATCAGATAGCCCAACAGCCGGAGCAGGCTCTCTGGCAGCAGCTGGGAGAAGAGAACCGGGTGATGCTGGAAGTCGACGGCATTACCGATTACATGCAACCGATGACGGCATATCCCGATCCCGAAAGGAATACCATCTGGTTCTTCGCCAGACGCAGTAATGAGATGTTTGGCGCCATTCATCAGCCGATGCATGCCCACATCTGCCTGATGAACGGGCGCGAGCACTTCTGGGCTGATATTCATGGCGATATTTTTGAATCACAGGATCGCGGCGCTGTTGCCCGCTATTGGTCGNTGGATGCTGAAGCCTGGTTTGACAAAGGCAATCAGGACCCGGACATGATGCTGCTGGCCTTCGAACCACAGGATGCCGAGATTTCAGCAATGGATGGCAATGCCATCAGCCGCGGTTACGAGCATATCAAAGCCATATTCGGTAATCAGGATGAGCCGCATATTGGTATCCGTAAACGCCTCGACCTTAACTGACCGCCACAGCACCCGCGTTCAGCAAGAGCAAAGCCGCCCACGGGCGGCTTTTTTAGTGCCTGTTAATAACTTAAGGGCAGGTCGATTACTGACGCGCGTTAGCCATCAGGGTCATCAGTTCACGGGCGGATGCCGTGCGGTTAGTCACTGAATTGCGGCTGATACCGTCGGCGGAGACGATGAGAATTTTCAGCTGATGATTGCCCAGCAGCTGCTGGCTGTCGTTCTGTGACAGGTGATAGCCATGGCTGTAGGTATGGGCGGCGTCACCAACTACATAAAGAAAGCCCAGGTCTTCAGCATCCATGGCGGCGATGATCTCGTCCTGCTGTTTAAATAGAGCGGATTCAGTGTCAGAGGTCAGCGCGATGACAGCCACCGGCGCACTGTCGGCAGGGTTGGCGTTCTGCACTTCGGCCAACAGTTTTTCTGCGGCGCGGGTATAGCCCTGGCCATCGGTGACCTGCAGACCACTGGACTGACTCAGGGTCGCACAACCGTTAAGGCCCCCCAGCAGCATCAGCAGCAATGTCAGTTTCTTCATCACAAGGTCCTCGTCGTCAGCGTAGCGTGACCGGCATGTCCGGCCTGCACAGGCAGAAGGTTAGCGCAGCTGAATACCCTGTTGCAGGCACTGAACGATGGCCCATGGCCGTGAATATTTTGCAGAATCATGGCTCGCTCCGGTTATTGATTCTTCACCTTACAATGCCTGCAGGGGCCATCTGTAGCTGGGATTATTCTGTATGCCAATTGGGTCTCATTTCTCCGCAAGGCTGATGAATGCTGGGGTCAGAGCGTGCTGACTGGCGTGTTTTGCTGCAGTCGTTAGTATGATGCTGGCTGATTTCAGGGACCGCTGCCGACGCAGGAAGCACAATGCCGGTAAACGTCCTGATGAATATCTGAATCAGATATTGCGCACTTGGTTATATAGATATTGCGAAATATTAGTTATCAGTTATAAAAAACATCTCTAAACTCCGCGGCCTGATTTGATATGCCCTTTATAGATCTGGTTTGGAGTTTTTTATGTCGACGGTTCTGCGTTTTGGCGGCCTGCTTTCCCTTACTGCGGTTACCCTGAGTGCTCAGGCAACCAATGGTTACTTTACCCATGGCACCAGTGTTAAGGCTCAGGGTATGGCGGGTGTATCCGTTGCCCTGGCCCATGACAGTCTGAGCGCTGCCAGCAACCCAGCGTCGCTGAGCAATCTGAGCGCTGATCAGCAACTGGATCTGGGTGTGACCTATTTTGAACCAAAGCGTAAGAGCGAAATCTCCGGCAACGGCTTCGGCATTGACGGTACTTACCATGCTAACGACACCAAATCGTTTCTGATTCCTGAACTGGGCTTTGCCCGTCACCACTCCGATACCCTGAGCTATGGCCTGGCGCTGTAAGCCAACGGCGGTATGAACACCGACTATGGCAACAACCCGTTCGCTAACTTTGGCTCCAGCGGCAGTGCCGGTGTGAATCTGGAGCAGCTGTTCGTGACCGGTACCGTGGCCTATCGGCTGAATGACAGCAACAGCATTGGTCTGGGTGTTACCTGGACCCGTCAGCAGTTCGAAGCACGCGGTGTGCAGGCGTTCGCTGGTATGTCACAGGATGGCAGCCGCGTCTCCAATAATGGCAAAGACGTGTCCCGCGGCTGGGGTGTGAAACTGGGCTGGCAGGGCGAGCTGAGCGACAGCGTGAAAGCCGGCCTGAGCTGGAGCTCAAAAATTGAGACCTCTGAATTCCATCGTTACAGCGGCCTGTTCGCAGAAGACGGTGGTTTTGATATTCCGGAAAACTTCGCCGCGGGTCTGGCCTGGCAGGCCACCGATGCACTGACCCTGGCAGCTGACTGGCAGTACATCGCCTACAGCGATGTGAAATCTGTGGGTAATGATCTGAGCCTGGCTGCACCTTTAGGTGCTGATAATGGCGCCGGTTTTGGCTGGGACGATATCAACGTCTACAAAGTGGGTGCGGAATACGCACTGAACAGCGAATTCTCTCTGCGCGCCGGTTACAGCTATGCAGATCAGCCGATCAAAAAGGACCAGACCTTTATGAATATTCTCGCTCCGGGCGTGATTCAGGAGCATTTGAGTCTGGGCGGCAGCTGGAACGTAAACGATACCAACAGCCTGTCTGTGGCTTACACCCACGCCTTCGAACAGACGGTGAAAGGCCGTAATTCCATCCCGGCACAGTTCGGTGGTGGTGAAGCGGATCTGACCATGGATCAGGACCTGCTGGCGATCAGCTGGGGACTGAGTTTCTGACCTTATTATCAGGGACTTAGACCAGATACGACAAAGCCGCCAATGTGTGGGTACTTCGTACTTTTGGCTGATCCCGGCACTGCATCTCCTCACTATAATTCGCGCGCGTTCGGGAAAGAGGATGAAACGATGAGTTGTAGCAATCGTCACGATGCAGTGCTTGTGGAGCAGATGAACCAGTTATTCACTGACACCATCACGAAATACAAAGATTCTGCCGGCGTTATCCCGGCGCTTGCGGGCGATGTCTTCCGTCACCATGAAGAAGACAGCGCAGCAGTCAGCGACTTCGGCTCCTGCCAGAATACAGCTAAGGCACCGGTTAACGTCAGTGCTCCGGAAGTCTTTATGGCAGCCCGTTATCTGAACGCCATGGAGCAGCAGTTAGAGCAGAAAGGCGTCGATATGCGACTGCGTTTGCTCGATGCTTTTCTGGCTAATCTGGGGCAGGAGCAGTCCGCTCACCGACCAGCGAAAACATGCCCCTACAGTGTAAAGCAGGATTGCGTCATTCATCCTGTTCGTCCTCTGGAATGTCGTAACCAGTCTGCAGAAAATGCCGGGGGGGCTGCGCCAGAGGTGATGAGTGCAATTCAGAACGCATTACAAACAGCGTTAGCAGAAGCGGAATATCCGGCTGACCTCTACGATCTGAATCATGCGCTTACGATTGTTATGCATAATGACGATGCCGAAATTGCCTGGCTGGCAAATAAAGACCCGCTGGCCGCAGCTGCGCTTTCTGTCTGATCGCTCAGACGAAGGGAAGAAAGAAGGTGGACGACAACCGTTTATGCGGAAACGGCTGTCGTCCCTGACTGATGGTCAGAGATCGTATTCAGATTTGATCTCGTCCACTTTGCGGCGTAATTCACCACGCAGTTCTTTATCGGACAGTTGACCGATAATATTTCCCAGAACACGTTTTTCATTGTCATCTACCACACCGTCGCGTTTGGCGATGTCGAGAATCTTTTCCAGTTCATCAGCGTCCAGCGTACCGTCGTCTGAAAAACAATTAATGGAATGAAATGTCATTTCCAGGTAATCGCGGCTCTCTTTCACAATAAACTCCTTATCCTTGTTGGAGTGAACAGCCCGTTGCTGTTCAGGCAACGGACTATGGGAATGGAAGTCAGTCTTCCGTTCGTTATTTATCCCGCCTGGGAGAATCTCCGGGTGTTGGCGATTGTTCAGGTGCTGGTACAGAGTCAGGCGCTTTGTTCTGCTGGTTCAGCGTTTTTTCCTGTGCCTGCAGGGCAGGCTTTTTCTGCGGTTTGCCAACTTCTGTACTGAGTTTGCGCAACTGCTCGGAAATATCACGCATTTTATCGTGGGTACGCAGATCGATATCGATCTTTTTATCCATGCTGCGCACCAGTGGCACGATACTGTGCTCAAGAGTGTCGGCCAGTGCCCGCAGAATTTTATCCACGCCGGGGACAGGCTCGTTGATCACATTTACCTGTGGCTTAAGATTTTCCATGGCGGCGGCGAACTGCTGTAATCCACGATTAATGGTATCTGCCATAAGCGTCTGATTTGCACCGGATTGCTGACTGGCGTTTGTCGCATTTATCGTTAATGTTTCAACGCCGGCCTGCACGCCGGACACCAGATCAGCCAGTTGCGCAACAACGCGGGCGCCGGTATCGGCATCGTCACCGCCCATGGCTTTGTTGCGCAGGAAGTCCGCTTTAATCGCTTCCCAGCGATGTTGCTGTTCAGCGGTCATATTGCCGCGCAGTTCCGCCAGTTTCAGCAGGTTACCTTCTGCTCCTGTGGTTAACAGCTGAGATTCACCAAGGTAGTGATCCTGGATCATCTGCATCAGCTCGTCTGTGTTCATCACCGCGGAAATTTTTTCCGTCATCTTGTTCATGTTACGGTAACTGCCCTGCAACTTGAAGGTCGGTTCGGTACGGTATTTATCGTCCTGAGCTGCCGATGCAATGTATTGCTGATTAATCTTCAGCACCACATCCTGTACCACCATCATTTTTTTCAACACGCTGGTAATTTCATTAATTTCCGCGCCACTGTATTGGTAAGATAAATCGGTGGTTGCCACTTCACGCCCTTTGGCCATATCCACCAGTTTGTACAGATCGTTAAGATCACGTACCGCCAGCGGTGCCAATACCTGGTTAGAGGTGAGGGCGTTTTCGATATAACTCAGGGCGAACTGTTCTTCCATGCCGCCGAGGATATCGCCGAGGTTATAAATATCGGCACGGTTGGCCAGCATGTCCGGAATTTTGAATGCCTCGCCGGATTCTGTGTAGGGGTTACCCGCCATAACCACGCAGAACTTACGGCCACGCATATCGTAGGTTTTGGTTTCGCCTTTCCACACGCCGTCAATGCGGCGGGTACCATCACACAGAGAAATAAACTTCTGCAGAAATTCGGGATTAGTGTGCTGAATATCGTCCAGATAGAGCATGACGTTATTGCCCATTTCCAGACCGAGGTTCAGTTTTTCCAGTTCTTTACGGGATGTCGCATCCGGTGCCTGCTGCGGGTCCAGCGAGGTGACTTCATGGCCCAGAGACGGACAGTTAATCTTCATAAAGATTAACCCGAGACGGCTGGCAACGTATTCCATTAATGTGGTTTTACCGTAACCCGGTGGCGAGATCATCATCAGCAGACCCATAAGGTCGGCGCGTTTATTCTCGCCAACTGTGCCCATTTGTTTCGCCAGGTTATCGCCAATTAACGGCAGATAACTTTCGTTAATTAAGCGGTTGCGGACAAACGAACTGAGTGGCCGTGGTTTGAATTCGATCAGACGCAGCGCCTTACGCTCTCGTTCGGTCACGTTCTGACGTACCTGCAGATAACGCTGATAAGCCGGCACCACTTCCTGACGGTGACGTTCCATTTTCAACAGGAAGGCATCCACGCCAAAGCTCAGCGTCTGTTGCTGAATCAGCGGGTGATCGCCCATCAGACCTTCTACAGAGAGTTCCAGATCGGTTTCGGTAAAGCGGCGATCGAGTCTTTCACTGGCATTAATTAATGCCACAGCTTCCGGGATATAGCGTGCCAGTGACTGCAGATCTTTTTCTTTTACCAGTGCCTGCAGCCAGGCGGTTGTCAGGTTCCAGCGTTCTGCCGGCCAGCCCAGCATTTTTTCCAGCGCCATCTGATAGCGGCGCCAGGTTTCGTCGTCCATGGAACGTTTTAATTCTTCCACCAGACGCTGGGCATATTTACTGCCAATAAATTCAATACTGTCACGGCCCAGCTCTGCTACCAGATAATCTGCTGCACGGCGGATATCCAGAGCGGAGACAGCAATCGGATGCTGTTCAATAAATTGCTGCAGCGATGCCCGTACTTCTGCCGCCAGCAGTTCGACTGCTTCATTGCTGCGGAATACGGATTCCATCTGTGCTGCCGACTGCGCACGTTCAGGCCAGGTGCTGACACTCAGTTCAGCCTGTTTTTCTTCCGCCTGCAGCTCTTCATCGGCTTTGTCTTCCAGTAACCTCAGTACGCTTTGTGAATCACGGGCCAGGCCTTTTATGTTGGCCCAGAACACCTGTGCCAGAGCACGGCTTAACGGATCAAAGCGCAGTAAATCAATACTGTCGAGCGCCGGAATCAGCGCACGTAACAGGAGAGTGGCATCGTGATCGTGAATACCTTTTTCATAGCCTTCTTTATATCTCGGGCCGGCGAAATTACGCACTATGCTGTCCAGATCGTCTGTTAACAGCGCGGTGCGTAACTGATCCATGCTCAGGCCGTTCTGATTCTGCCGGGCGCTGTCGAGAATCAGGGTGGCGAGATATTCACCGCGGTAAACCTCAGGTGTTTCGGATTCCAGATTCATGCTCCAGTAAGCACGTAAATCCAGCAGCTCAGGATCGGCAATCGGCTCAAAATAATTGGTACCGGACAGATGCACATTCAGCACGTCATTGCGTGGAATAATGGTCAGGTCCAGTTCCTGAGTATTGACCGAAAATTTATGCCGCGGTCCGAGTTTGATGACGTTACCACCATCTTCATAAATATCGGATTTATCCCGCAATGAACGCAGTGCCTGCTCTTTAATTGCCTTCAGGCGCGATTCAATATCATCGGCTTTAACGGATGCATCCAGCCCCCGTAACTGAGTGACCTGTTCACGGATTTTCATGACCAGGGCGTCGGAGGCAAAGTAAGTATTCAGCTCATTCTGTTCGGTAAACTTCAGCGAGCGTTTTTCAATACTGCCCAGAATACGTGCAGCGGCATCGGCAACCGACTGAGCTTTACGCTGAATTTCATCAACCAGCTGTTGCTTATGGCTTTCGAAGGACTCGTACAGTTCTTCGCGCTTTTCCATGATGTCAGCGAGGAACTGGTCGTACTCACTGAACTGGCTTTCCAGTTCTTCCAGCTGCACTAACAGGCGGGATAATTGTTCGTCACACTTTTCCGGTGTGGTCGACATACCCAGAGCGTTAGCAATACTCTGGGTAAAGAGTTTGAACTGGGCACTGAACTGCGCCACGGCTTCAGCGGAACCAAGGGATTTCTGTTTCTGTCTGGCTCTGGCTTTACTTTGGTTAAGCTGGGCATAAACCTGAGAAATAGCATCAATAATACGGGTACGCACGGTGGCATCATCCACCTGTAACGTACCCATAAGCTCGGACAGCAGGTCCATGCCTTCGGCGGTGTTATCTATGGTTTCAATAACCGGCGTCAGGGTGGCAATGGATTCCGCCTTTTCCACTTCCTGATTAATGCTGTCGATTTTCTGCTGGTAAGGCTCCAGCGCCTGTTCGTCTGACAGAAAGGCAACCGTGCGCTCGCTCAGCGTCGCTTCGACTTTCTGCAATTCGCCATCAAGCTCGTCAATTCTGTTCAGATCGATATAACGCAGATCGCGCACGGTCATTAATTTACCGCGCTGACGACGTACCTGAGCCAGCGCCGTAACGTACTGCTCAGTGCTGTCCCAGCTTTCAGTCTGAACCGACTGAACCAATGCTTTTTGTTCTTCCTCGGTTTCACGCATCACACTGGCGGACTGCTGGCGGATGCTCTGAACTTTTTCAAATTCATCAATCACCAGTTCTGACGTACCAGCGATTTCCTTCAGCAGTGCGGCAATATCGGCAACTTCGGTTTCGCTCACCCAATAGTGATCGTCGAAGATCTTATTGGCTGCTTTGCTCAGCTCTTCATATAAACGTGCAGATACGCTCTGGTTATTAACCAGACGGATGACGCTGTACAGATCGGAAATACCGCGCACCAGTTCAGCATTACCGATGCGGCCAAAAAATGTCTGGCTGGCCGGTGCACGGCTGACAAATTCAGCGCTCTGGTAAGGGGTTTCCCAGATCTGCATCGGGTGTACCCGGGTGGGTTCGTTTTCCGCGGAAAAAATCACCAGCTGGCCACTGTCGGCCAGCGCGTAGCCGTGACCGAACACCGGGTTCTGCAGACTTTTTTCAATCAGGTTGTAGGCCAGCAGGCAGACTTCGCCGCTCACCGGCTGGTAGAAGATATACAGCATATCTTCACCGTTCGGGGAACGGACTTTACGCTTCACCCGCATGCCTTCGGTGTTGCCGTCAAACTGCTTGAACTCACCTGTGGTCAGATAGTAGCCGCCGGGAAAAATAACGCCGTGATCTTCCGGCAACTGAACGCAGGATTCACCGATGGCGTCAACACGGACAACGGTTTCGGTTACTGTGTTGTAAATAAAATGGCGCCACAGTTCTTCACGGTAAGGTTTTACTTTTAGCAGAATCAGGCTGCCAACGGCGGCATAGGAAATGCTGGCATCACCGAGAGACTGAGTTTTGTCTTCTACCGGTTCCTGATAAATGCCGAGACCATCCTGGGTGTTGTTTTCGATTTTGATGGTGAGGTCACCACCCACGGTTTCAACAAAGACAGTATCGAGAATATTAATATGTGGATGACGGCCATTAACGGCATCATCCCGGGTAGATTCGGTCCATTCAAAATCGAAGGCCGGCGGTAACTGAATATCGCGCTCACCACGATTATCAATGTAGGTAATATTTTTGCCGTCAGCGGATACTGACCAGCGGAACACACGCAGATCTTCCAGCCGTTCACCGATCTGGAAACCAGCCAGCAGCTGACCTTTCTTAACCGTCAGTTCAACCAGGCGGGTGTGTTTGTAGTAACGGTACAGTTCGTCAAAGTCATTAACAAAGGCAGGCTCAGACAAGAATGTGCCGGCTGCAGGTACTTCAACGGCTTCAAACTGACCATCATTTTCCTGCAGTGAAAACAGGGCAAAGACATCTTCAACCTGAGTTTCCTTTTTCAGGCCGATAAAGACGTTGTAACCAAATAATAAATGCTGCCCGACCTGAACCATATCGCGGGCGATACAGTTATTTTCGGTACGAACCCGGATGCGGCCAACGACTTTCATATCGGACTGACCAAATTCTTCGGTACGGGATTTATTCAGCTGATCAAGACTTTGTTCCAGCTGTTTTCCCTGATCCTGCAGACGCTTTTTAATAATCTCATAAGCGCCGCCCTGAGCGACGGCGCTGTCGATGACGTCTTCAGGTTGTTTTTGCTCTGCCATTGCGTTGTCCTTTTCCGTACTGCTGGTCCCGGGCAGTGATCGATAATCCTGCGTATCGGTGTGTTTGTTTTTACCGGCTAAACTGCTAGCGGAAGTGCAGCAGCCCGTCAGCCGGGCTGCCGCTTCACACCTTCTTTCTACATCAGCGTTTTACACTTTCGTTTTACCGATCAGTGCTGTGCGTTGTTGGCAACGTCCTTCGCTGCTTCTTTCACAGTGGAGGCCTGCATCACTTTGCCGAGCAGGGCCTGAATGGTAGAGCTCTTACCGGCCAGACCATCAACGGCTTTACCGATGGACAGAGACTTGGCGAAGTTATCGAAGAAGTGGTCTTCACCGCCAACGATATCGATTTTCGCTTTCTGCAGAGCCACGGCCAGAACTTCGGCATTTTCACGGGCAATATCTTTGCCTGCATCGATAGAGGCCAGCGCTTCTTTCAGTGCAGTTTCCAGACCCATACGGAATTCTTCGTGGGAACGTGCTTCATCGCTCATGTTGTTCATGGCGTTGAACTTATCAACCAGGCCATCGGCCTCGGCTTTAAACTGCTCACGGGTAACCGCAGCCTGGGCCATACCGATTTCACGGGCAGACTCAGCTTCTGCATTACCTTTCGCCGCCACAACTTCAGCTTCTGCTTTACCGGTACCCAGCAGGGCGTCGGCCTGTGCATCACCTTTGGCTTTGATTACGCTGGCTTCAGCCAGACCTTCTTTCTCGTAAGCTTCTGCTTTAGCAGACTGTACTTTCGCTTCAGCCAGACCGCGGGCAGCCTGTTCAGCCTGAGTACCTTCCGCCAGTTTTTTCTTGGCGTCGGCTTCTTTCGCAGCCGCTTCCAGTTCTGCCTGAGCCATGGTGGTGATTTCAACGGCTTTGTGTTTCGCCGCCAGTTCTTTGGCTTCGGCTTCTTTCACCTGTTTCACTTTCTCTTCTTCGGCCGTGGCTTCTGCAGCCAGTACCTGAGTCTGTTTCAGGCGATCCGCTTCGGATACTTCGCGAACCTCTTTGATGCGCTCTTCTTCGATGGCCACGGTTTTATCCACAGCAACACGTTCACGCACCACGTTGGCGATTTCTTTGCGTTCAACTTCGATGGCTTTTTCAGCTTCGATTTTCTGAATTTCTACTTCACGTTCACGGGCAACGATTTCAAGATCGCGGGCACGGGTAACTTTCTCAATTTCGATAACCACAGCACGCTGACGATTCTGCTCGGCAACTTCGATTTCACGTTGCTGATTTTCACGCTGTACGGCCAGGTCTTTCTCAACGGAAATGGTGGTTTCTTCCGCTTTGCGGCGTTCTTCTTCCTGAACCTTGATGGTCTCAGCTTCTTCACGCGCACGGATGGTGGCAATTTCGCGTCCCTGACGTGCTTCTGCATCGGACTGCTGACGCTCAAGTTCGAGCATGGCTTCAACGGTTTCGACGTTCTTTTTCTTGATTGCCAGTTCTTCGTCACGTTCCAGATTGTTGGTAATTACATTCTGGGTCGCGGTCAGCTGAGTGATCTTTTTGATACCTTCAGCGTCAAGAATATTGTTCGGATCCAGGGACGATTTCGGCGTCTGCTCAAGGTAGTCAATCGCAACGTCTTCAAGGATGTAGCCGTTCAGATCGTTACCTATGACTTCGATAATTTTGTCACGGAATTTCTGACGGTTTTCAAACAGCGATACGAAGTCGATCTGTTTACCAACGGTTTTCAGTGCTTCTGAAAATTTCGCATTGAAGAGTTCGTTAACCGCATCTTTATCAGAGGCACGGCTGGCACCAATCGACTTGGCAACTTTCAGTACGTCTTCCGCGGTTTCATTTACACGCAGATAGAATGCAACGGTAATGTCTGCACGCATGTTGTCTGCACAGATCAGACCATCTTTAGCCCGGCGATCCACTTCCAGTGTGATCAGCGAGATTTTCATCAATTCTTTTTTGTAAATGATCGGGTACACCAGTGCACCGGTAAAATGCACTTTCGGTGTGGCGCTCATGTCGTTGACGATCAGCGCGGTGCCCTGATCCACCTTGTAATAAAAGGCTTTGAACAGCGCTGCCAGCCCCATAAGAATGATAAAGACGATGCCTATTCCGGTAACAATAGGCATTAACACAGACAAATCTGCCATGTCCTGGTACTCCATTTCCTGTTTGCATGTTGGCCTGTTAACTTAACCAGGCCGTTATGGCTGCACTGCAGCCTGTGTGGTTTAACTAAATCCTTCTGCGGGGACAATTGTCGCCGCTCATTCGTCTGTCAGTATTCAGCTACTGAAATCTGCTTCTGATATCACCCGGTAGGCGTTGTCATCCGGCAGGTATTCCAGCAGTACGACGCGATCTCCATGGGCAAAACTTTCTCCCGCAGAAGCTCTGACTTTCAGAATCAGGCCAGCACCGCCATCCGCCAGTGTGGCCTCGCCAAAGTTTTCATCTACCCGTGAGGTGCGCACGACAGCGGTTTGACCGAGCACCCGCTTCTGAGTGTTCTGCTCGGTTTTCTGAAAAAAAGAACGCAGTGGTTTGATCACCTGGGCGGTAATTAATACCGCGCCATAAAGTGCTGCAAAAAATATCGGAACGCCTGCCAGCCAGTGCAATAATCCATGCGGAATAAACGCGAACAGAAAGTGCACCAGGTAATAGCAGATCAGCCAGCCGAACAGGGATATCAGACTGACAATCACGGTAACCGGCACGCCGGTTAAGCCAAACCTGAGCATCAGGCCGGCCAGCGCATCTGCGGTGCTGTGATTGTGACTGGTATTAATATCCAGGTTGCCTTCAGCCTCAGGCGGATCGAAATCCAGTACATCGATATCGATCCAGCCCAATACTGCGACCAGCCAATACAGCACGCAGATTGCGAGCAGAAAGGTGTAGATGGCCGTCGGGAATGAAGCAATGTTCTGGTAGAACGGATTCATTCCGTCGGTTAAAAAGATAAAAAACATTCCTTTACTCCCTGTGCAGTATTCTCAGGCCGGCCTGCGCATTACCGGCATTTATCGGTGATCAGAGTGCGATCACTGCTTTTTGCTTTTAATCCGTTGCAGAATGTCGTCGGTACTGCTCCCCTTTATTGCTATACCGGCCTGTTCCAGTTTGGTTTGCAGGGAGACGTCCTGTGATTCTTCTGCCAGTTCGCTGGCGGCTGTCATCTGCGCGTCACGCAGGGCCTGTTTTTCTTTAATGCGTTCCAGCGATTCCATCGCGGTATGCAGTTTTGAACTGGAGCCACTGTGACGCGCAGCGACCGCTGCCTGAGCGCGCTGTACGTTTTCTGTTGCCTTAACGGTATCCACCTGTTGTTTCAATCGTTTGATATTGGCTTCAGTCTGCATAATGGCGGTTTTCAGTTTTGCCACGCTGGCGGAATAACCGGTTTCTGCTTCCTGCTCTGTGCTGAGCAGGGATTCGAAGCCGGCGATTTTTTCCGCCACTTCACGGGCCAGACCTTCATCGCCTTTTTCCAGCGCTTTCAGGGCGTAGCCTTCATGCTCTTCAATCTGCTGTTGCAGCGTTTTGCATTTCTGCTCAGCCAGTTTGTGGCGCGCCATGATTTCAGCCAGTGCATTTTTTGACTGATTCAGCTCGCTGGCGGCATCACGGACTTCCTGGTCGAGAATTCTCAGTGCCTGAGAATCGACAATGGCTTCACCGGCTTCGTTTACCCCACCGCGCAATGCGGTCATCATTTTTGCCCAGATGTTCATATGCGTCTCCTTGCCTTAATTGGCCGCCATTGGAAGGGTTAAAAACTCGCCATAGGCTTCGGTCGCCTGAATGACATTGCTGGCCAGCACTTCGATTTCGAAAATGACGTTGGCCAGAATGGACGTTGCACTCAGTGCGCCGAACATGTGGTAGTAATCTTCACCGTCGATGTTATCCAGACTGATGGTCGATAACGGCAGATACTTATGAGTGCGCAGTACCGCATCGTTGAATTTCTGTACGTCAGCCACATCGGCTGCCGGCCACAGTACGGCTTCAACAATAATCTGATCACCGGCCACGGTTAAAAACAGCGGCAGATCACCGTACTCATGCATCACAATGTGCAGGGCCGGATCAACCCCATCAATCAGTTCCAGTGACGCCTGTTTGTCTGCAAAGAGTCCTGCACTCTGCAAAGCTTCGGCGAGGCTGTCAGTGGTCCAGCGCTTAATAGTCTCGTTCATACTTATCACTCCTGTTGAATCGGTCTCGCCATGAGGGCCACGCAGCTGCTTTTCGTACTCGGCAAGCTGCCTGGCGTTCTCCGGGAGAATCCATACTTCCTTCTTGATCAGCCCCTGCTCGCGCAGGCGCCGACGGTATTCCCGTTGATAATGAGCTGAAGATTTCGGTTTCGATTGTTGGTTCATGGGATCAAAGTACCTCATCACATGTAAGAGGTTAAATACCTTACATGTGATAAATCATTACATGTGATGAAGTTCAACTTACCGGAGTCAGAGAGGGCGGACAACCCGAATACCTGACAGGCAGGAGACCCGATCAGCGGTGCCGCCCATTACTGGGAGGGCGAGCATCTGAGCGACAGGGAAGATAACTGTTAAATGTGTCAGAATGTACGACTCAGATCACGAATCTGTGAAGAACTTTGCGCTGTGGCGATGACTGCAATCTGCACAGCGCAATCAGGCA
Organism: Oceanospirillaceae bacterium; assembly: GCA_002706025.1. GTDB lineage: Bacteria > Pseudomonadota > Gammaproteobacteria > Pseudomonadales > Oceanobacteraceae > Venatoribacter. The sequence goes on along the minus strand of PAJK01000059.1, from coordinate 11,525 downwards.
ATTTAACGGGCATAAAAACAATGCGTTACACCACCTACTATCTGGAAATGACGTCAGCGGATGAGCTGCAATACAAACCGCTGCCCCATGACCTGATGGTGATGGAAAGCGAAGTCCCACAACATGCGTTTAACCGCTTTCTGTACCAGCTGGTTGGCAGCGACTGGGAGTGGGGCGATCTTGATAACTGGACCGATGAGCAGTGGCGCAACACAGTAGAGAGCGACGATCACCGCACCTGGGTGGCATATCACCGCGGCAGTATTGCTGGCTATTACGAGCTGCAGCGGTCGGACGGCGGGAATACTGAAATCCGCTATTTTGGTCTGGCGCCGGGGTTTATCGGCCGTGGTTTCGGCGGGCCGTTACTGAGTCATGCCATTCAGTCTGCCTGGAACTGGGCGGGAACAGAAAGAGTGTGGGTGCACACCTGCACTCTGGATCACCCGAGTGCGCTGACAAATTATCAGGCGCGGGGAATGAAGCTATACAAAGAAGAGGAAACGGAGGAATAACCTCCGCTCCTGCCGACAGATCGCCGCGCTTATTTACTGCGAATGGCCGTCAAAATGGCAGACAGCTGTGGGGCCGATACGACTTCATCTGTTGCTGACCATGCGATGCCGTCATCCGTTATCAGCAGAATCCGGAAATCTGCGGCGCCCAGTAGCGCGGCGGAATCTTTCATACCGACAAAATACTGATCCCGATCCTCAGATTCAGCATCCGCTGTGACATAAAGCAGTTGCTGTTGCTCGGCATCCACAGATTGCAGCGTTTTCATCTGCAGCTGATAAAGGCCGGATTCAGATGAGCGGGTGGCAACGATAATAGCGATCAGTCCCGCGGGTGGCTGATATTCCTGCTCGAGGCGCTGAATGAGATCCTGCACCTTTTCTGCATAGGGTTTTTCAGCATGGACATAAATACTGTCTGCTGATAGCTGGTTAAAGGAGTTCTGGTTGCAGGAAGTCTGGTTGAAGCAGGCGTTATGTGGAGCGTGACTGCTGCATGCGCTGAGCAGCATGGCGCTGATTATTAACACCATTGCTCTGATGCTTACCATCGCTGGGGCCAGCGGAAGACGGCTGTGGGTCATTGGACTGTCCTTAGTCATGGGTCTTATTTAACGGGTCTCAGTCGTTAACGGGATGCGTAGGTAACTGGATGAGTCGCCAACGGGATGATCGCGCAAGACTAACGTAAAAACAGCAGAAGACGGACAGCCAAAAAGACCTTCTGCCGGCAGGCGCTAGTATTTTTCGGGTTACCCATGCGGGCGTGTCGGCGATCAGGGTCAGTTGGCGTATTCCGCAGACCGGGAGGGCTGATGACACAGCTCAGCCCGCCCGGCTCAGCAGCAGGTTTGTCTACCCGCAATCACAACGGCTGATCAAACCCTTCCGCCAGATGCTTATCCTTCAGTTTGACGTAATTACCTGCGGTGTAGGGGAAGAATTTACGTTCTTTGTCGGTAATCGGGCGTGCCTGTTGTGCCGGGTTACCTTTGTAGACATAGCCGCTTTCCAGTACTTTGCCCGGAGGCACAACGGCACCGGCGGCAACGATCACTTCGTCTTCAATGACAGCGCCATCCATCACCATGGATTTCATGCCGATCAGTACGCGGTTGCCAATGGTGCAGCCGTGCAGCATGGCCTGGTGACCTATGGTTACGTCTTCGCCAATGATCAGCGGGTAGCCGCCAGGGTTAAAATCGGATGCGTGGGTAATATGCAGCACGCTGCCGTCCTGCACACTGGTGCGGGCACCGATGCGTACATGGTGCATATCGCCGCGGATGACGGTTAGCGGCCAGACGGAGCAGTCGTCGCCCAGCTCCACATCGCCGATCACCACGGCGGTGCGGTCGACGAATACTCTTTCACCCAGTTTCGGGCTATGGCCCTGATAGTTTCTTATATCTGACATAGTGGTTATTTCCGCTGAGGGCTTGTTTATACTCAGTGGACAGTTCTGGTATCGGTGAAAAAGTCTTCAGGCAAGGCGCTGAACACGTGGCTTAATGACTTAAGCGAGCTGTTCAGCAACACAGCCTGAGGGCTTTTTAGCCATAGCTGCCCGGTATTCATAACAGCTGAGCGGCCATCGCCAGAACTGTTTAGTGAGTGTAAACAGGCCCTGATATTGAATTTCTCACTATTTGACCCAATCTCTGGGTGAATAGCCACCGTTGCCGTTGTCTTAACCGGCGAACACTGTATCCACCTTCAGCCATCGACACGTTCAGGAAAGTTTCTATGTCCGCGAATCCCCTGTTAGAGAGCCATCTGTTACCCCCGTTTTCTGCCATCAGACCGGAACACGTGAAGCCGGCCATCGAATCCCTGCTGACGCGCAACCGTGAGCGCATCGACGAGCTGCTGAACACGGTATCTGAGCCGACCTGGGATAACTTTGTCGCGCCGATGTCGCAGTGGGACGATGAGCTTTCCCTGGCCTGGTCTCCTGTCGGCCACCTGAATGGCGTACTCAACAGTGATGAACTGCGCGATGCTTACAATGCCTGCCTGCCGCTGCTGAGCCAGTACAGCACTGAGCTGGGGCAGAACAAAAAGCTGTGTGATGCGTGGAAAAAACTGCGTGATTCCGCAGCCTACGACACCCTGAGCACGGCACAGAAGAAAGCGGTGGATAACGCGCTGCGTGATTTCCATCTGGCCGGTGTCGATCTGCCGGAAGACAAAAAGAAACGCTACGGTGAAATCCGCAGCCGTCTGTCCGAGCTGACCTCCAAATTCGCCGAGAACGTACTGGATGCCACCAACGCCTGGCAGAAAGTGATTACCGATAAGTCCGCACTGGCCAGGCTGCCGGACAGCGCCATGGATCTGCTGGCGCAGCAGGCGAAAGCCAAAGATGAACCGGGCTATCTGCTGACGCTGGATTTCCCGTCTTATATGCCGGTGATGAGCTACTGCGAAAACCGTGAGCTGCGCGAAGAAATGTACACCGCCTACGTCACCAGAGCTTCCGAGCTGGGCCCGGATGAAGGTAAGTTCGACAACACTGCCAATATGAATGAGATTCTGGCACTGCGCTTTGAACTGGCGCAGCTGCTGGGCTTCCCATCGTACGCCGACTATTCACTGGCCACCAAGATGGCGCAGTCTCCGGATGAAGTGCTGGGTTTCCTCAACGATCTGGCGGACAAAGCCAAACCTCAGGCGGAACGTGAGTTTGCCGAATTAGCCGCGTTTGCCGCAGAGAACGGCTGTGATGAACTCAAGCCATGGGATGTCACTTTCTACAGCGAGAAGCTGCGTCAGGCGCGCTACTCGATTTCGCAGGAAGATATCCGCCCATACCTGCCGGTGGATACCGTGATCAAAGGTATGTTCGAAGTGGTCTCGCGCCTGTATGGCGTCAGTTTTGAAGAGCAGAAAACATTTGATACCTATCATCCGGATGCGCGTTTCTTCCATGTGACCAAAGATGGCCAGCAGATTGCGGCTTTCTATCTGGATCTGTACGCCCGCGCGAAAAAACGGGGCGGCGCGTGGATGGACGACTGCCGTGTGCGTCGCCGTACCGCCGATGGCGTGCAGCTGCCGGTGGCCTATCTGGTGTGTAACTTCAGCCCGGCGGTGGGTGATAAACCTGCGCTGCTGACCCATGATGAGATGACCACCCTGTTCCACGAATTTGGCCACGGTCTGCACCATATGATGACGCAGATTGATGTCGCCGATGTCAGCGGTATTAACGGCGTTGCCTGGGATGCGGTCGAGCTGCCAAGTCAGTTTATGGAAAACTGGTGTTATGAGCCGGAAGCGCTGGCGTTCCTGTCTGGTCACTTTGAGACCGGTGAACCCCTGCCACAGGAGCTGCTGGATAAACTGCTGGCGGCGAAGAACTTCCAGAGCGCCATGGCCACCATGCGTCAGCTGGAATTCGCGCTGTTTGATTTCCGTCTGCACAATGAATATTCCGACACTAACCGCGTCGATGTGCAGGCCCTGCTGAACGATGTGCGGGCAAAAGTGACCGTGGTGCCAACGGTGGACTTCAACCGCTTCCAGCTCGGCTTTACCCATATCTTTGCCGGTGGTTATGCCGCGGGTTACTACTCCTACAAATGGGCAGAAGTGCTCAGTGCGGATGCTTTCTCGCGTTTTGAGGAAGAGGGCATCTTTAACCGCACCACAGGCGAGAGTTTCCTGAACGAAATCCTCAGCAAAGGTGGTTCCCAGGAAGCGGCGGTATTGTTCGAGAATTTCCGTGGCCGCAAACCATCGGTTGAACCGCTGCTGCGCCACTCAGGTATTGAAGTGGAGGAAGTGGCATGAGCGATCAGCCAATGAAACGTCCGCGCCGTTTTATCGCCGGTGCGGTGTGCCCGAAATGCAGTGAGATGGACAAGACCGTCATGTTCACTGATGACGCCGGGGAAGAAGTGCGTGAGTGTATTGCCTGTGGATACAAGCAGACTTACTCCGAGCAGCTGGCTGAAGATGCTGCCGCAGAAGAGCTGGTAACCCGCGTCACGCCTGAGGGTAAGGCCATTTACGATGAAGGTGAGCAGCCGCTGAAGATCATTGGATTGTCGCCCCAAGACAGTGACAATACTTAACAAATCTCCATTGGACTTATAACCGTCCGTAATTAAACTGAAACTCAATACAGCACCCGATTCTCAGGCCACCGGTATATGGATATACCCGTGGCCTGAGTCGTTTCTGGCTCTTCGTTAACAGATTCCCGTTAACCGCTCCCCATTAACAGACCCTGATACAAATCCCCGATAACCAGTCCCCGATAACCAATCCGGATCGCCCGGGCATTGCCGGCGCTGGTGAAACGAATTCTTCATGTCTCTGCGCATTGTGCGGGCGGCTGCTTTCCACTAGCCTTACCAGTCTGACTTTAGTGACCTTTCAGTGACCTTACCTGAAGCAAGGAACCGCTCCTGCCATGAGGCATTTATTTCGTGCACTGCTGATCTCTTTACCGCTGATGTTTCTGGCCGGGTGCGCTACCTATGGTGCCGGAGTAAACGGTGCCATCGTCGATGCACAGCAGGGCAAATACGAAGAGTCCGCCGCTAAAATCGAGAAGGCCCTGTCGCCGACCGGTAACGACCGCCTGTTGTATAACCTTGAGCTGGGCATGGTGCGTTACCTTGAAGGTAAGTACGCCGAAAGCAATCAGCTTCTGGAAAGTGCCGAGCGTATCGCTGAAGACCTCGAAACCCGTCGTGTCGGGGATGAGCTGGCGGTACTGATGACTAACCCGCGCCTGGGGCCATACCCGGGTGCAGAGTTTGAGCGGGTGCTGATCAACTACTACAAATCCCTGAATTATCTGGCGCTGGCGGAGCAGTCCACTACCCGCAATGAGCGTCTGGATAATCTCGAGGCGGCGCGGGTCGAAGCACGGCGCATTATCATCAAGCTCAACGATATCAATTCGCGCAAAGGCAATTACCAGCAGAAGAAAGACAAAGACGAGCGCACCTTCAGCAAAATCATGAAGGTGTTCAATCTGTTGCTGGGCAACTTCGTCGATACCGACGACTGGCAATACCGTGATGACGCGCTGGCCCATTATATGGCGGGTGTCAGCTTTGAAATGAACGGCGAATACGACGACGCCCGCATCAGTTATCAGAAAGCGGCCGAAGCTTACGAAGGTGGTTACGCCAAACAGTATTTTCTTGATTCATCGATCACCGATCAGGCCTGGTTCGATGTGGTGCGCATGATGCGCAGAGCTGGTGGCTACGATAACGAATGGCGTGCACTGGCAGAGAAAAAACTGAGCGAAAAACAACGCGCTGAGCTGGATGACTGGGGCGCGGACAAAGCCCAGCTGATTGTGCTGGAAGACAAAGGCATCGCCCCGCAGCGTAAAGAAATGAACCTCGAGATGTCGGTCAATCCGCACATCCGCTCACTGTCGCTGAGCCCGTATTTTATCGGCACTGACAGTGATGAACTGGCGTGGTTCTACGTGCTCTATGCCGATAAAAGCCTGTACGGACTGGTAACCGCTTATCTCAACGTCAGCCGCGCTACCTTTAAGCCAATCTTTTTTACCAAGACGGTGCCGCTGGGGCCACTGTGGAGTCAGGCGGAGAGCATCGGTCTGATCAGTGCCATTGGCAACTCGCTGCGGGTCACAGTGCCTTATTACAGCCGGCCACAGCACGAAGGCCCGTCGCAGTTACAGGTCGGTAATGAAAAACTGCCATTATTGGAAGCCTCCAGCCCGGGTATGATCGCGGTGCAGGAGCAGCTGGTGAATGCCGGTGAAGATATCCGCGCCGCATTGGCGCGGGCCGCGTTCAAAGCCCTGACTGCCCAGACCGCCACCAATGCCCTGACCGGTAATTCGGGTAATGGCAGCAGCGGTGACGGCGGCCAGGCATTACTCAGCTTTGCCGGTAAGCTGCTGATGCAATTGACGGATGCGGCGGAAACCCGCAACTGGTTGCTGCTGCCGAACGAAATCCGTCTGCGCCGGGTGGCGCTGGAGCCGGGTGAACATCAGCTGGAACTGGTGTCTGATAAAACTACCGGGGGTCAGCAGGTACACCGTGAACAGGTGAATCTGCAGACCGGGGATATTCACCTGTGGCGGGTACGCACCTTTGACGGTGTCAAACCACAGGGTAAGTAACTGAAGGTCAATCATTGAAGGCCAAAACGAAAGGACAAAACTATGCATAAATTCAGCAAACTGACTGCCTGTACTCTGCTCGGTCTGGCCGTAGTCGCCACCTCCGCCTGCAGCACCAAAGTGACCCGTCTGCAGGAAGGTGAAGAAGTCGCGCTGTCGGACCGCTGGAACGCCAAGGATTCGGAACTGGTGGCCAACGAGATGATCACCGACGCTCTGTCTTTCCCATGGGCCAGCGAGTTTGAAATGGACAACAGCCGCAAGCCGACTGTGATCGTTTCGCGCATCACCAACAAGTCCCATGAGCACATCGCCATTGATACCTTCGTGAACGATATCAAGCGCGCCATTATCCGTTCCGGCAAAGCCAGCTTTGTTGCCGGTGGTGACGAGCGTGATGCCATCCGTGACGAGCGCCGTGATCAGGAACTGAACGCCAAAGACGCCAAGCAGATGGGTCAGGAAAAAGCCGCCGACTTCGCTCTGTCCGGCAGCATCAACTCCATCGTTGATCAGGTGGGTAATGACCGAGTGACCTTCTACCAGGTGGACCTCAAACTGGTGGATATGGAATCCAACATCGAAGTCTGGAATGGTCAGAAGAAAATCCAGAAGCTGCAGGAAAAATCCAAGTTCGGATTTTAAGGAGCTCACGTGAATAAGTTTTCCGCTGTGCTGTTGCTGGTGGCGGGCGCCTGTCTGACGACGGGCTGCGCCACGCAACAGAGTAAGGCATCGGTGCAGGATAAAGCACAGCAGGCCATGCGCCCGGACTGGATTACCCAGCCACCGCAGCAGAGCGGCATGGCTTACGGCGTCGGTTCCATGGAAATCTACGGTGATCAGGCTGCCGCGGTGAAACGTGCGGCGGAACTGGCGCGGGTGGATCTGGTGTCGCAGCTGAAAGTCACGGTAACCGGTGATTTCAGCAGCTCTACCACGGAAACCTCAGGGACCGGACGTGCCAGCGAAGTGCAGCGCAGCGTAACCAACTATGCCCGCAGTCAGGTGCCGGAAGCTGAGCTGGACGAAGTGGTTCAGTCCGACAGTTATGTGGATGGCACCTACGCTTACGTGCTGGTGGAGCTGAACCGCAGCCAGGCGGCGGCGCGTCTGCGCCGTGATGTCGACAGCATTGATGAGCAGATCATGGACATCGCTGCCCAGTCCCGTGGTGGCGAGCCACTGCAGCAGCTGACGCCATTACTGCCGGCGGTGAAACTGTTCGCCCAGCGGGAACGTTTATCCGAACGTCTGGCGCTGGTCAGTATGAACCGTCAGGGTGCTGTTATGTCGGCGGAACTGCGTGCGCTGCAGCGCGATATTTATGATCGCATCGGTGCCTTAAGAGTCTCCGTTGTGGCACAGGACAGCGACAGCGAAGCCATGCGCGGGCCAATGATCGAAGCCTTAACCGATCAGGGTATGAAGATTCAGAGTGGTGGCAGTTATGATCTGGAGTTTCAGATCACAGCGGATCAGACCAGCAAACAGCAGAGCGGTAATTACTATGCCTTTCTCGATTGCCGGGTCACCATCGTCGACAATCAGGGCCGTGCCCTCAGTTCGTTCAGCCAGCAGGCCAAAGGTGTCTCCGGGCTGAAGAAGGTTGCCCTGCAGAAAGCGGTACAGTCCGCCGGCAGCATGATGGCAGCAGAACTGGCGGCGACACTGGTAGACGATCTGCACTGATTCGCGTGGCAGGACTTACGCCCAACAAAAACGCCGCACTGATCCGTGCGGCGTTTTTGTATCCGGACTGGCCGGACGGTTGCTATTTAAGCGCCGCCAACTGGCATCAGCTTGATTGCCATACACCTTCCAGATTCATCTCCAGCATAATCTCATCACTGGCATTGCCAGCCTGATAGCGAATGCCGAAATCACGCAGATGCAGCACTGTCATGCCCTGGAAATCCAGCAGGGGGTGGCCGTTGCTGGTGAAACCGATACCGGTCTGCTGTACCGGAAAGCTGACATCTTTACTGACGCCGTGCAGCGTCACAGTGCCGGATATGCGTCCGCTTTCATCGTTGATCATCTGATAATCGCTGGTGGTAAAACTGATGTGCGGGAAGTTGCTGCTGTCGAATACATTCTTACCGCGCAGGGTTTTATCGCGCTTCTGGCTGTTGGTATCGGCAGTGGTTGAATCGATGGCGATGTTCAGCTCGGTGTTCTCCGGCTGCGTGGCATCCCATTGCAGGTCGCCTTCAAACTGATTGAAACGCCCGACCACCCAGCGGTGACCGTCTTCCCGCAGTTTGAAGCTGATAAAGGAATTACCGGATTCGCTGTCGATGCGGTACGAGTCGGCGTAGCTGATGCCCGGCATAACCATCAGAGTCATGCTGGCAGAAAGAAGAAGGTTTTTCATAAGTGCACTCCGCGTGCTGTATTGCCTGGGGTAAGACTGGCGGATTCGGACCGGGTTGCAGAAAGTCAGGGGTGACAAAATGTCGCAGGCATGTTCGGAGCAGCGAATGCATTGGCAACAACAGAAAAGGCCCGCATTGGCGGGCCTGATTTCAATGTCTGATTGTGCTTATGCCTGGGCTCAGAGCAGGTTACTCAGCAGGCCCATTTCGCCGGACATGGAAGGCCACTTGCGCCAGATATGTACCAGGTTGTTGGCACTCTGTTTACTGATGAATGATTTGAAGTCAGCGCTGCCGTACGGGTTATCGCGGCCAAACAGGCGGCTTACAGTAGCAGTGGTGATGTCATCCAGATCGTTGGCAAAGGGTTCGCCAATCAGGGTGTGAATAATCACATTGGACAGCGTCATATCCATCGGCGTCAGCGGCTGGCCCATCTGGTTAATGTAAGTTTCGTTGACCTCTTCCAGCATACGGTGCGCCAGATAGGCTTCGTACATCAGAGACGTCAGACCGGAGGCATCCTGCAGCTCGGCCGGTGGCATGGTGAAAAACTCGCGGGCAATGCGCACGATGGGCTCAACGAAGTCGGCGAGGCCGGCTTCTTCCGCGGCATCTTCAAGGTCGTTCAGCATCTTTGGAGCGTCTTCAATATAACGGATCACGAACTCCAGCAGCTTCTCTTCTGCTTCGCCTTCCGGCAGATCAACAATACGCGCAACCTGATCGGCGCGGGATGCCAGCACGCTGCGCAGACAGCCACTGCCTGCTTCTTCTTCTGCAGCCTGCTGAATGTTGAACTCAATGATTTGCTCAGCCATAACCTTGCCTCTGCCCTCCTTTCATCAGTGCGAATGATCCACGTTATCTTTGTGGGTAAAGCAGATCAACCAGTCATCCGCACTGCTTTGATGGAATTTTTCCGCATCCGGCGGACTTTATAAAAATCCCTTTAAAATCAGATATTTAAAAACATTCTTTCTGTCGACAATGGAAAGTATAGTAAAGATTGACGCTCTGGCCATCTCTGTTACATAAAATTTTGCGGACGCTTTAACAATGTCAGAAAAGTGCCGCCCATAAAGAATGCGCGGGCTAGCATGAAGGCATAAAAGGCAAACCAGAGGCCGCTGTTGCCCAGATTCAGTGTCTGGCTCTGGCCTGCCAGCCACAGCGGGATAAATACCAGCAGCACTGACAGAATCATGGCATTGCGCATCTGCGCCGTGGCCTGGGCACCGATAAATATGCCGTCCAGCCAGAAGCTGGGCATGCCCATTAGTGGCAGGAAGAACAGAAACCAGCGGTACTTGTTCAGCACCGGCAGCAGGTCGGGATTGTCCGTTAACAGGCGGAACAGATAAGAACCGGACAGCGCAAACGCCAGGGTCAGCAGCAGTGCCATCAGCAGCATATTGATGCCGGTCAGACGGATGGTGCGCAGTACATCGTCAGACTGTTTTCGTCCAAGACTCTGCCCGGTGAGGGTTTCGGCAGCGTGGGCGAAGCCATCCAGTGCATTGGATATCAGCATCAGCAGGGAAATCAGCATGGCATTGGCGGCCAGTACCAGCTCGCCCTGGCGGGCGCCCTGAGCAGTGAAGAAAGCAAACACCCCGAGCAGCAGCAGAGTACGGATAAACAGATGGCGGTTAATGCGCAGCATCGGCTTCAGCAGGGTCAGTGATGGCATTTTGCCCAGCGTGATCAGCCCCTGGCGGTGGGCAAACCAGAGAGCGACTGCAAGCCCGGAGTAGTCTGCCATAACACTGCCCAGTGCCACGCCGTCGCTGGTCATATGCAGATGGAAGACAAAAAAGTAATCCAGCACGGCGTTCAGCAGATTGGCGACGGTCAGAACGATCAACGGAATGCGCGTGCGCCCCAGACCAATAAACCAGCCAGTGAGTACGTACTGACCGAGAACAGCCGGTGCCGCACACAGGCGGATCAGCAGGTATTCCCGCGCCCCGGACTGAATATCCGCACTGCCACCCATTAATGGCAGTAACAGCGGGACGGCGATCAGCGCGCAGCCCAGCACCAGTATCAGCACCGGGGCAACCAGCCACAGCGCCTGTTGCAGCACCTGCACCGGATTGTCGTTCTGACCGAACGCCCGTGCGGTCAGCGACGTAGTGCCCATGCACGCACACTCAGGTTTGTTTTTTTGACAAATTAGCTATCAATGCCATAAACACGGCTTTCTAGGGAATTTGTCTAAAGTGCTTCTTTGACACTGATAGAACTTCAGAATGTTGACAAAAAAGCCGTTCCGGGGTGGGAATTTGTCAAACTTCTTAAGATCTCTAACGCTTGTAGAAGGTATTGATCAGAGCCCCTGACATAATGATCAAGCCTCCAACTGCAGCCCCACAACTGGGAATCTCAGTGAAGAATAGCCACCCTAGCCCGGATTTCTCATAGTGCTCCAACAACCTTCGCAGACCAAGCCTGGTAGTGCCAGATCCGAGTGGTCATGGTCGAAGTTGGCGATTATTTAGC
>PAJK01000058.1 GCA_002706025.1 Oceanospirillaceae bacterium | reverse complement strand
GGGAGCAACCGCTCATCACGGAAACTGAGGACGGTTTTGAAATGTTGCGAAGGCTCAATGCCAACCAGGCGGAGCTTTGTCGAATCGTGCGGAAAAGCGAGCGCCTTCTGAAAGATCTGGAGGAGCACCTCGGTGGACTGAAGGAGGCTGCCAGCCGGACTGCAAGCCCTCCTAACGAGGAGGGATAAGGGCTGCTGAAGCTAAAAGGCCTGCCCGCTCACCCCTCAGGCCTTGATTACAAAGCGCTATTGATTGGTGATCTCAAATTTTAAAAGACTATAAATGCCGCTCTCTGCCGGTCTATCCGGATCAAATCGGTTGAAAGCATAAGGGCACCTCTATATATTGGTAGGTCAATTTAGGCTAGGGCTGCTTCGCCCGTGAGATCCTGCTGCCTCAGACGGGGCGGCAACACCATCGCCCATAGGAAGCGAAAACATGGCCGAGATGGAAGACCGCTGGTTATCCGTGGATGAAATAGGCAAGCACCTCGGTGTTAGCAATGACACGGTTTACCGCTGGATAGACAAACACTCCATGCCAGCCCACCGGGTGGGCCGTTTTTGGAAGTTCAAGAAAGATGAGATTGATGAGTGGGTACGCAACGGCGGAGCAAGTGACACCAGTGGCGACAATGGCAAAAAATCATAAGTCGCTAGCCCGGTTCGGGTTTCGTTTCGAGCGGGGAGGAGCACACAGCTCCCGAACCATGATGCTCGACGAACTGGCAGCGCTTCTTGGCTATGTCGACCGCGAAGATGCCTCGAAAAGCGACTACCTCCGGGCTGTCGAAGAGGACAATTGCCTCGCCAAACGCTCAGGAAAAACCCGTAGGTTGACCTACCGTCACCTGGCGGAGCTCTATTCTCTGGATACCGCCCACATCCTGTTTCGCGCTCTCCGGCATTTTTGGAAGCGAGATGAAGCAGGGCGACCACTGCTGGCCTTGCTGTGCGCCTATGCTCGGGACTCCATCTTCCGCTCCACGGCACCCTTTATCTTGAAATGTCCGGAAGGGACAGTGATTAACAGGGAGTCCCTGGAAGAATTTATCGACAGCCAGGAACCTGGCCGCTTCAGCAAGGCAACCCTGAAATCGACGGCGCAGAACATCAACTCAAGCTGGACCAAGTCTGGTCACTTGAACGGCAGGGTTAAAAAAGTTCGCGCCCACCCCACACCAACCGCGGGGAGTGTTTCATACGCGCTGTTGCTTGGATACCTGACCGGAGCCAGGGGACAGGAGCTCTTTCGCACCGAATATATAAAGCTGCTCGACTGCCCACGCGACAAGGCCATCGAACTCGCCGAAGAAGCCTCACGTAAAGGCTGGATAACCTTCAAGCGGGTCGGGGATGTGATCGAGGTGCTTTTCCCCAGCCTTATTAACCAGCAGGAACAGGAGTGGCTGCGTGAGCAGGGTTAAACGGTTAGTACATTCCTACAGCAGGCATATATCCATCCCCTGGCGGGACGATGCGGCTGCCGCACAGCGCGTCATTTTCTGCGTGTACAACGAGAACGAGGAGCGCTGGCTCCGGGCCCGGGTCGATGAGTTTGAAATCGTCACCAAACAGGCCGGCCACGACTGGGCGCTGTTCGATTTGACCAACACCTTTGCGGCCTGGCTCAGTAGCCAGCGCTATGCCAAGAGCTACTTCCAGAAGCCGCATTTACTCGCCACTGTGCTGCCCAAGTATCTTGATTACATCGTGGACGAATTCGAGCGCTTTCTGGACAGCCGCAATATTGATGAGAACGCCGTGGTGGCAATCCAGGGCGTTGGGTCACTGTTCGGCTTCCTCAAGGTGAAGGATGTGGTCGACAAGCTTGCCCCCCGGGTACCCGGGCGGTTGCTGGTGTTTTTCCCTGGAAGCTACGAAAACAATAACTACCGACTGCTGGACGGTTACGACGGGTGGAACTATCTCGCCATGCCCATCACGGCGGATAAGGATTACTGAATAAGAGGTTGTTAATGAAGAATCGTGACATTTATCAGAAGGATCCAACCACCCGGAAGCTGGTCAACGAAGGGGTGGCAAGCGTCAACGACGAAACCACCGGCCATGCCCTGGCGGTTCTTCGTTACGAACTGGAAACGTTCGTTTGCGATGGTCAGTACGAAAAAGGGATGTCACACATCCTCGAAACCTACCTCAAGAATATCGATCAGGCCCAGCAGCCGGCAGTGTGGGTGAGTGGGTTCTATGGGTCCGGTAAATCCCACCTCGTCAAAATGCTGCGGGCACTGTGGGTGGATACCGTCTTCGAAGACGGAGCCACGGCCCGGGGAATCGCCAAATTGCCCCAGGGCATCAGCGATCACCTCAGAGAACTCAGCACTCAAGCCAAACGTCATGGCGGCCTGCATGCTGCGTCCGGGACCTTGGGATCCGGTGCCAGCGGCAGTGTGCGCCTCGCCCTTCTAAGAATTCTGTTCAAGTCTGTCGACCTGCCGGAGCAGTACCCGGTTGCCCGCTTCGTCATGTGGCTCAGACACGAGGGCATCTATGACCAGGTGCGCAAACAGGTGGAAGCCAACGGCTTCGACTGGAATGAAGAGCTGGATAATTTCTACGTGGCCGAAGGTTTGCACGATGCTCTGGTACAGGCCAAACCAGCCCTGTTTACCTCACCAGCGTCTTGCGTCGAAACCCTGAACAACCTGTATCCGTACGTTCAGGACATCTCCAGTGACGATATGCTCAAGGCCATTCGCCAGGCTTTGACACAAGAGGGCAAATTCCCGCTGACGTTGGTCGTTCTGGACGAAGTTCAGCAGTTCATTGGCGAGGACAGCCAGCGCTCCATCGCCGTGCAGGAAGTGGTGGAAGCGTGCTGCAAGAACTTTGCTGGCAAGCTTCTGTTCATTGGTACCGGTCAGACCGCCGTTACCGGCACCAGTAACCTGAAAAAGCTTGAGGGCCGTTTCACCATCCGCGTTGAGCTCTCGGACGCCGATGTCGATGCCGTGATCCGCCAAGTCATCCTGGCCAAGAAGCCGGAAGCCAAGTCCCCCATTGAGCAGATTATGCAAACCAACCTGGGGGAAATCTCCAGGCACTTGACCGGGACCACCCTCGGCCACCGTCAGGATGACTTGCCCTACTTCCCGCAGGACTACCCCATCTTGCCGGTTCGCAGACGTTTCTGGGAGAACACCCTTCGCGTGTTGGATCAAACGGGCACCGACAGCCAGTTGCGCAACCAGCTCAGCATGGTGCACAAGGTCATCCAGACCAACCTGGAGGCCCCTCTGGGCTATGTGGTGCCAGCCGATTACCTGTACTTCGATTCCGCCGACAAACTACTCCAGTCCCGCATTCTGCCCCGCAAGGTGCATGAAAAAACCATGAGCTGGATCAAGGGCTCGGACGACGAACGCCTGATGGCTCGTGCCTGTGGCCTGGTGTTCCTGATCAACAAACTGGGCGGTCAGAACAACGAAGTCGGCATTCGTGCCACGGTGGATTCCCTGGCGGACTTGCTTGTCGAGGACCTGTCCAGCGGGAGTAGCAGCCTGCGCAGCAAACTTCCGGGATTGCTGGATCGCTGCGAGCTGCTGATGAAAGTCGGCGATGAGTACCGCATCCAGACCGAAGAGAGCGCCGCCTGGACGGATGAATTTCTCAGCCAACGCGCGGCCCTATCCAGCGAGGCGCATCGCATCCATGCCGAGCGCGATGACCGTATCCGCCGCACCTTTGGCGAGGCGGCCCGTAAACTGTCGCTGGTTCAGGGCGATGCAAAAGTCACCCGCGATATCTACCCGGTATTCGACGCACAGTTGCCAGACGATGCCGGCCAACGCATTTGCGTCTGGGTTCGGGATGGGTGGAGCGGCGACGAGAACTCCGTACGCGCCGATGCCCGGCAAGCCGGTAACCAATCGCCCACCGTGTTCGTGTTCATCCCCAAGCGCTCTGCCGATGACCTGCGTCACCACTTGATCGACTACAAGGCCGCCAGTGCCACCCTGGATAAGCGGGGCGTGCCCAACACCCCGGAGGGCACAGAAGCGCGGGCTGCCATGGAAACCACCAAGCAGACTGCTGAGGGCAAGATCCGGGAATTGCTGAACGAAGCCTTCTCCGGAGCCCGTGTTTTCCAGGGAGGCGGTAACGAGATTCTGGGCAACGATCTCCAGGAAATGATCCTGGAAGCCGCCAACAACGCCCTGCAACGGCTTTACCCTCACTTCCATACGGCTGACCATGCCGGTTGGTCCAAGGTTTACGAAAAGGCCCAGAAAGGTGCCCCAGACGCCCTCAAGGCCGTGGGAGATGATGGCGAGCCGGCCAAGAACCCGGTGTGCAAAGCCATTCTGGCAGCCATTGCCAGCGGCAAAAAAGGCGCGGATATTCGTACCCACTTTGAGTCTTCCCCCTATGGCTGGTCCCGCGACGCCGTGGACGGAGGCCTCCAGGCCCTGTTGGTGGCTGGCCTTATCCGCGCCCAGGACGAGCGCGGCCAACCTCTTGAACCGTCCAGCCTGGAGCGCAAGAGCATTGGCAAAACCCTGTTCAAAGTAGAGTCCGCCACCGTCACTACCCCCCAGCGTATCCAGATTCGTAAGCTGCTGCAGAAGGTGGGTTTGTCCGCCAAGCAGGGTGAAGAGCTGGCGTATGTGCCTCAGTTCCTGCAGAAGCTTTCCAACCTGGCTGACGAGGCCGGCGGAGAGGCGCCCAAGCCGGAGCGCCCAGATACCAGCTTCCTTGACGACATTCGCCTCACCGCCGGCAACGAGCAATTGGTGGCGCTCTATAACCGGCGCGAAGAGCTGGCCTCCAACATCGAGACCTGGGAGCACCTCTCGAAGCGCATTCACCAGCGCTGGCCCAACTGGGCGGTATTGAAGCGTCTGATGTCCCACGCAAGCGGGCTCGACGATGCCGATGTCTTCCGGGCTCAGGTGGAAACCATTGAACAGCAGCGACAATTGCTGACCGATCCCGATCCGGTGGCCCCGCTGATTACCAGCCTGACACAGGCGCTCCGGGATGCACTGAATCGACTGGACCAGGATTACCAGAAACGCCACGAGCAAGGCATGGCTCGCCTGGCCGATGACAGCAACTGGCAGCAACTGGAGCCCGAACAGCGAAACCAGCTGTTGGCAGACCAGCGCCTGACTCTGGCGGATCAACCCGAGGTCGCGGTTCAATCCACCCAAGAGGTGTTGAACACGCTGGATCAGTGCGCTCTGGCCATGTTTGCCGATCGCGTCGCTGCCCTTCCCAGCCGCTTTGACAATGTGACCGTGGCGGCAGCCGAGCTGTGTGAGCCGGAGATACAGTTTATCCATGTACCCCGCCGCACGCTGAAGTCTGACGCAGACATCGATGCCTGGGCCGAGGAAGTGAAGCAACAACTCAAGGCTGCGCTGCCAGACGGGCCCATTTCAGTCAAATAAAGAGCCCGTCAAATAACAGGGTAAAACTGTGACCAAGGCACCTCGACAAATCGTAGCGAGCCGCCCGAGTGCAAGGAGCCGCGCAATGAGCGACGAGACATATCAGCCAGATAGGCGAGAAGCGAATGAGCACGCGACGCCGCAATCGGGTGGCGCAGTAGATTTGACGAGGTGCCGATGAGGACTGCCGCCAACATAGAGTCTTTGCTCCCGGAACTGGAGCACTGCATAGCCGACGACCTGGAAGACCAGGACCTCGACTTCAAGCAGTGGGACACGCAAAGCCGCGACAAAGCGGTGAGAACCGTGGTCCAGATGGCCGTATGCATGGCCAATGGCGGCGGCGGCACCGTGGTGTTTGGGGTGGCCGACCGGTCCCAGGGGCGTGAAAGCGCCATTCTCGGCGTTCCGCCGGAAATCGACATCAACCTGCTGAAAAAGGCGGTTTACGACCAGACAGACCCAAAAATAACCCCGGTATTCGAAGAACTGGCCGTACCGGAAGGCACCGGTCGCCTGCTGCTTATGCAGATCTACCCCGGTATGCCGCCCTACACCGACAGCGCTGGCCGGGGCACCATCCGTGTAGGCAAGGATTGCCAGCCGCTCACTGGCACCTTGCGCCGCAAAATCGGCGTGGAAACGGGAGAGACAGATTACACTGGCGAAGCCGTCTCCCCCGTGGACAACCAGTTACTATCCGCCACCGCCCTCGAGTCCCTACGCAATCAGGCCCGCAAAGAACGGGCACCGGATGATTTGCTCCGGCTGTCCGATGTGGACCTGCTTTCGACCCTGGGTTTGGTCAAGCAGGGTAAGCTTACCCGGGCCGCCATTCTGCTGGCCGGCACCGAAGCGGCCATCCGGGAACACCTGCCCGGCCACAACTGGACCTTCCTGCAAATGACCTCGGATACCGACTACGGCATTCGGGAGGATCGGGTCAGCGCACTGCCTTTGTCCATTCAGCGCATAGAAGAACTGCTGGTGCCCTTCAACCCCATAACCACCTACAAACAGGGCATGTTCCACTACGAATACCGTACCTGGCCGGAAATAGCAGTGCGTGAAGCCCTGATGAACGCCTTCTGTCATGTGGACTTGCGCATAGCCGGACCGGTGATGGTCAAGCTGTATTCCAACCGACTCGAAATCAGCAATAACGGGGGCTTCATTGCCGGCATTACTCCCAACAATATCCTCCATCACCAGCCCGCCGCCCGAAATCCGCTGCTGGTGGAGGCCCTGACCCGTTTACGCCTGGTCAACCGCAGCAACCTGGGAATAAACCGCATGTTTTCCGCCTTGCTCATTGAGGGCAAGGAACCGCCCCAGATCCGCGAGATTGGAGAATCCGTGCTGATGAGTTTCCCCAAGCGGGACCTGAATGCCGCCTTCCGTCTGTTCGTGGCCGAGGAGAGCGAGCATGGCCGCAACCTGGGCGTGGACGAGCTCCTGCTGCTCCAATACCTACTCCAGCACCCGGAGTTGGATACAGGCACCGCCGCCGCCCTGTGCCAGCGCAGCGAGGCGGAAATCCGCGAGCGGCTCTCGGCCATGGAGTCAGCCGGCTACATCGAGCATGGCGGCACTGGCCGGGGGGCCTATTGGTGCGTTCACCCGGACCTCTATAACCGCCTGGCCGAAGACGGTCAGGGCGAGGCCCGCCGCCGCATCGACTGGGAGGCCGCCAAAACCCGCGTGCTCAGTATTCTGATGGAGCGCGCACGCCGCAACGAGCCGGGCCTGAGCAACAAGGAAATCCGGCAAATCACGCGCTTTGACCGCAACCAGGCCCGCCGCCTGATGCAGGAGCTGATGCAGGAGAACGCCAGCCTCCAGAAGGTGGGGGAGCGGCGCTGGGCGCGCTATGAATACAGCAATGCGCGTGAGTATTGAAATTCGCATAGATAAACTTCTATGCGCATACTATGCGTTTAATGAATAAAGTGCGCATATCGGTGCGTACCGATGCGCCAGGAAAAGCGCTTTAACGGCACCAAAGCCGTAGCCGTGGCATCACTTTAAGGATTGGGGAAGTAAAAGAACATGCAGCCACTCGACAAGACACTCAGAAACCAACTGGAACGTGCCGTTAAAAACGCCCGTGATACCGCCGAAACCGGTGCCCGCGCCGCGCTGGAGCAGCTGGGTGTGGCAGACCCCACACCGGCCGCGCATCTGAGCGAGACCGAGCGGGAGCTGCGCCGCCGCTTGCGCGCCCATGGTCGACAGTTGGGTGACTCCCTGAACGGTGGCAAGGTCCAAAGCATGGACCGTTTGGTGGAAGAGGTTGCCTACGAGCACTGGCACCGCATGCTCTTTGCCCGCTTCCTGGCGGAAAACGATCTGCTGATGTACCCGGACCCGGACGAACCGGTGGCCATCACCCTGGAAGAGTGTGAAGACCTGGCTGCCGATGAAGGCGCCGCCAACGGCTGGGAGCTGGCCGCCCGCTATGCGGCCCGTATGCTGCCGCAGATCTTCCGGTTGGATTCGCCAGTCTTCCAACTAACCTTACCACCGGAGCACCAACAGGCCCTGGAGCGCCGGGTCGCGGGCCTGCCGCTGGAGGTATTTACCGCCTCCGACAGCCTGGGTTGGGTTTACCAGTTCTGGCAATCCAAGAAGAAGGAACAGGTTAACCAGTCCGAGGTCAAGATTGGCGCTCGGGAGCTCCCCGCCGTCACCCAGCTCTTCACCGAGCCCTACATGGTCAGCTTCCTGCTCGACAACGCCCTCGGCGCCTGGTGGGCGGCCCGGCAGCTCAGTGAAAGCGACCTGAAGCACGCCGAAAGCGAAGACGAACTACGCCACAAGGCAGCCATCCCTGGTGTGCCGTTGGAGTACCTGCGGTTTGTGAAACAGGAAAATGGCACCTGGACACCGGCTGCCGGCACCTTCGATGCCTGGCCGGAACAACTGGCCGACCTGAAAACCCTGGACCCCTGCTGCGGCTCCGGCCACTTCCTGGTGGCAGCCTTTCTGATGCTGGTACCCATGCGCATGGAGCGCGACGGTTTGTCCGCTCGGGACGCCGTGGATGCGGTGTTGCGAGAGAATATTCATGGCCTGGAGCTGGATCAGCGTTGTGTGGAACTGGCCGCCTTTGCATTGGCTTTGACTGCCTGGAAATATCCCGGCGCCGAGGGCTACCGACCATTGCCGGAGCTGCACCTGGCCTGTACCGGCCTGTCGATCAGCGCCAAGAAAGACGAATGGTTGGCGTTGGCAGGCGAAAATACGAATCTGCAGATAGTGCTCGAAGAGCTGTATAAGCAGTTCGAGGATGCCCCAGTTCTAGGTAGCTTAATAAATCCGGAGATAAGCTTGGGGAAAGGGTCCCTGTTTGAACTGAGATGGGAAGAAGTCGAGCCACTTTTGTCGCAAGCATTGTCTGAGCTGAAAGATATCGATAAAAGTGAACTTGGGGTGGTTGCAAAAGGTACCGCCAACGCTGCCAAGATTCTTACTGAAAAATTTCAGTGGGTAATCACAAATGTTCCATTCAAGGAGACAAAGCAGCTAGTTGAAGCCAGCCAAGATTATATTGAGAAAAACTATGCAGCCGGAAAATCGAATTTAGCAACTGCGTTTATTCTACGGATAAAGGATATTCTAGCCGTAGGAGGAAATGCATCTGTGGTCACCCCTCATGAATGGCTGTTCCTAAAGTCTTATGAAAAAGTACGTGAGCGCCTTTTAAAAGAGGCTACTTGGAACAGTTTGGCTGACCTTGGAGAGCAAGCGTTTGAGAGCCCGCAGGCAGCTGGGGCTTTTGCGGCATTGATTTCATTCACAAAAGGCGAACCAAGGCCAGAAGATTGCTATCTCGGTATCAACGCAACTGTTCAAAAAGGAGTAGTGCAAAAAAACCTTTATCTGAAAAATGCAGTAACGGAAAGATATTTCCAGAGTCAACAGTTGACTAACCCCGATTACAGAATTGGCCTATTCGATGCATCTGATTACCCGTTGCTCTCAACTATTGCCGGGTCTTATGTTGGCCTTCAAAACGGTGACACCCCGAGATTTGTCTTTCTTTTCCATGAAGTTGAGTGGCCGAACCAAGTCTGGAGCTTTTTCCAGCTGCCCTGTTCTACCTCAGAGAAGTTCACAGGAAGAGATGGTGCAATCCGGTGGGAGCAAGGAAAGGGAGAACTTCAAACATCACCCTTGGCATACATAAAAGGTAAAGAAGCATGGGGTAAGCTTGGGGTTGCAATTCGGCAAACTCGCACTCTTCCAGCTACGCTGTATTCAGGAAACCTATACGACCAATCCAGTGCTGCAATTATTCCCGCTGAAGAGGATCATTTGCCAGCAATTTGGTCTTTTTGCTCAAGCCAAGACTTCCACGACGAAGTCAGAAAAATCGACAAGAAGAAAAATGTAACTAATGCCACATTGGTAAAAATCCCCTTCGATATAGGTTATTGGCAAGAAGTCGGCGAAAACAAATACCCCCACGGTTTGCCCAAACCCTACACTAACGACCCCACCCAATGGATCTTCCACGGCCACCCCTGCGGTTCAGTCGTGTGGGATGAAGAACAAAAGTGGACAGTCGAAGGCCCTCTCCGCACCGACGACACAGTCCTGCAAGTCGCCGTTGCCCGCCTGCTCGGCTACCGCTGGCCCGCTGAACTGGATGCCGACATGGAGCTGGCTGAAGAACAGCGTGAATGGGTTAAGCGCTGCGAAACCCTGCTGTCCTTCGCCGATGAAGACGGCATTGTCTGTATTCCCCCGGTGCGTGGTGAGGCCTCAGCCGCCGACCGTCTGCTGAATCTGCTGGCCGCTGCCTACGGCGATGCCTGGTCCACCGATGTTCTAGCAGAACTTCTGAAGCATGCCGACCACGCCGGCAAAACCCTGGATACCTGGCTGCGGGACAAGTTCTTCGTGCAGCACTGCAAACTTTTCCAGCACCGCCCCTTCATCTGGCACATCTGGGACGGCCTACCCGACGGTTTCGCGGCCCTGGTCAACTACCACAAGCTGGACCGCAAGAACCTGGAAACTCTGATCTACACCTACCTGGGCGATTGGATCAGCCGCCAGAAGCAGGACCTGGCCAGCGGCGTCGACGGCGCAGAAGAACGCCTGGCCGCCGCCGAATCCCTGAAAAAGAAGCTGGAACAGATCCTCGAAGGCGAAGCCCCCTACGACATCTTCGTTCGCTGGAAGCCCATCGAACAACAACCCATAGGCTGGGACCCGGACCTCAACGATGGCGTCCGCCTCAACATCCGCCCCTTCATTACCGTGGGCGATGTCAAAAAGAAAGGCGCCGGCATCCTGCGCGACAAACCCAACATCAAATGGACCAAAGACCGTGGCAAGGATGTGGAGTCAGCGCCCTGGTACCAGACGTTCAAAGGTGAGCGGATTAACGACCACCACCTGACGTTGGCCGAGAAGAAGTCTGCGAAGGAGGTGTCAGAATGAGCGCACTATACAAAGGAATGCGCTGGCTGAAGTGTGATCTCCAGATGCAGACGCCAGCAGATGCTCGTCATTGGCAAGGAGATCGTCTCGAAGCCGGTCAGGANGCTTCTGCAGCAACGGCATTCGCTGAGGCNTGCTATCACGCNGNACTGGACATCNTTGGGATAACTGACCACAACTTTCTAAGTAANGAGTTTATTCCCCACTTGCAGTCCGCCTTCGNGGAGCTTGAGCGCGAGCATAATCACAGCGTCTCCCTGTTTCCAGGATTTGAATTTGAAGCCGCCGGTGTTGGGCGCGGCGTTCACATACTCTGCTTGTTTGAGCCTGGAGCTGATTTAGCCCAGCTTGATGCCATCCTCACAGAGTGTGGTGTTGCGTACCCGAGAGTTGGAGCAGACGGCCAACTGGCAAAATCCGACAAGAATCTCAAGGACATATTGCGCATCGTTCAAGAAAAACATGGTGGCATCGTGATCATGCCTCATGCGATGAGTAATGATGGGATTTTCGATGACGAGTCTATTTCAGATTGGTTGCAGCAAGACCAATTTACCAATCCCGAACTGCTAGCGATTGAAGTTCCAAAACCTGCTCACCTGATGTCAGCGGGATATCAACGTTTGCTGAAGTCCGGGGGTGATTGTCAACCAGGGTGGAGACGTGTACGCCCGATAGCAACNCTGATGTCCTCGGACAATAAGAAGCTAATTGACTGNGANCATGANGAGGCNCCAACACCCAACAGTATTGGTTACCGATATTCCTGGATAAAAATGTCGGCCCCTTCAATAGAATCGCTTCGGCAGGCTTTTCTTGATCACCAGTCTCGCATTGTTTTGCCGGAAAATGTGGTGACAGATGTACATCCTGCCAATCGTGTTCGCCAAGCGGCAATTCGGTCTCTCTCAATTAAGAACGTAGCTTTCTTGGGCGATCAAGAGATTCACTTCTCACCAAACATGAACTGTGTGATTGGTGGGCGCGGAAGCGGCAAATCCACCTTGCTTGAATACCTGCGTATTATTTTTGGAAAGGATAAGTCAGAGGACATTGATGCGGACACGAAAAGCCGGATCAAACGGGTTCGGGACACCCTGAACCAACCAGGAGCAGAGCTGGAAGTGTCTTGGGTCAGCGCTGATGGCGTAGAAGACCGTATCGTATGGCAAAACGGGCAGCCTGCTGTCCAACGTGACGATATGCATGATCCTGAAACGTTCTTCCAGAGCTTGCCTATCCGCTTTTTCAGTCAACAGCAGCTCAACCGTCTAACCGAGTCAAAAACAGGGGATGACGGGCAGATACCCCAGGCACAGCGCCTATTGGAACTGGTCGACGGGTTCGCTACAAACGAACTTGCTGATCTGGATGATCAGGAAAGAAAGCTGAAGCTTAAAATACAGGCATCGTTTTCCAACCTTCGGCGAGCCAAGGCTTTAGAGAAAGATCTCAAAAAATCCCAGCAGGAATATCAGGAGCTTGATCGTCAGTGGAAAGCACGAAGTGAGATTCAGGCAGATGCAATCAGGCACCAAAAACTAAAGGCGGAAAGCCGTTATCTTGACTCGCTCTATGGGGAGCAGGGTAGGCAATTCACAGATGTTGCCGAGCTCGCGGACGTTGTAGCGAACTCCCATACTTCGTTTCAGGTTGAAGATGCGCCCCATGGTCCTTGGCTTGATCAGCTTGACGAGAAGGTCAAACGGGCCAAAGAGGACCTTGCAAAGCATATTCGCCAAGCTGTAGAGCAGTACCAGCAAAATGTTGAGTTGTTCAAGGCCGATGACCCTATTTGGAGCGCGATCCAGCAGGATCTTGATCAGGCCGATACCAACTTTAGTCAGGCGTGCGCCGCCAAGGGGCTGACCCCTGACGATGTGGGTCACTTAAAGGAAGTTGATCAAGCCAGGGCCAAGAAGCACAGAGAAATTACTGAGCTTCAGGCTGAAATCAAGAGATTGAAAGACGAGGCTGGCGACCCCGAGACGCAGGTCCAGCGATTACATCAAATTTGGCAGGAACAGCTACAAAAACGGGTTGAAGCTGCGAATCGCGCAAATGATCTAGCCGTTCTGACTGAGGAGCAGCGCAAGTTCATAGAAGTGACGGTGCAATATCAGTTTGACCAGGCTAGTTTCTCCGAGCTATGGAATCACTTTGGCCCTAAAGACGGTCGAACCGCCCTGGCCCGCTCATGGAGCGACATAGGGCAGGCACTGATGGACCGATTCAGCCAGATACCAGACTGTAATCGCACCTCCCCCTGGGAGCTGTTGAGGAATCTCTACCATGACAATGACGGAGAGGGCGCTCGGCAACTTTTTCAGAATCAGGCAGACAACCTAAAGCAGCACATCGTGGAAAACATAGAGAGCTGGGACCAGCTTCGGTTATCTCGTGTGAAGGATGTCGTTGATTTAAAACTGTTTCGATCTGATGGCTCAGTTGCCGGGAGCATCTCTGAAGGCTCTCTTTCCGACGGTCAACGCAATACCGCAGCGCTAGCCTTGCTGCTAGCTCAGAATGGCGGCCCTCTTGTGATAGATCAGCCCGAAGATGAGCTGGACTCAAACTTTGTGTTCAAGGAGCTGATACCGATGCTTCGCAAGGTGAAAGCCGGTCGTCAAATCATACTGGCAACCCACAATGCCAACCTGCCTGTAAATGGTGATGCCGAGTTGGTGTATGCGCTTGAGGCCAAAGACGGAAAAGGAGTGATTCGAGCACAGGGTGGCCTTGACAAATCCGATGTTACTGCCGCTGTCCTCGACATCATGGAGGGTACAGAAGAGGCTTTCCGGCGTCGACGGGAAAAGTATCATTTCTAGGGGGTAGTATGGCTAAGAAGATAAGCGGCGCCGAGTATCCACTCGCAAAGATTTTTAGCTCTGAGTTTGAATATGTCATTCCTTCCTATCAGCGTCCGTATGCCTGGACTGTTGATCAGGCATCAGAGCTATTTGATGACCTTTTTGATTTTTATCGATCAGATCTGGATGAAGGATATTTCCTCGGCAGTATTGTCCTCATCAAAGAGGAAGGAAAGCCGGCCGCAGAAGTTATTGATGGTCAACAGCGTCTGACAACTCTCACAATACTGCTGGCCGCATTGGCAGCACGCTCCACGTCAGATGATAGAGCATTGCTAAAGAACTACATTGTTGAGGCTGGAAACAAATTCGAGCAGTTAGCCGCAAAGCCGCGCCTTACGCTTCGCGAGCGGGATAAAGAGTTTTTTGCAAAGTACGTGCAGACGCTTCAGTTCGACGATCTACTGGATCTCAACACCGAGTCACTTCAGAACGAATCTCGGAAGAATATCCAAGCCAACGCCCGGTTGTTACTGAGTCGGATCGATCGCTCCTTCGGTGACGATATGTCATTACTTGAGGGGTTTGTTGGTTTCTTGCTGCAGCATTGTTTCCTGGTAGCAGTCTCAACTCCTAGCCAGCAGTCAGCATTTCGCGTTTTCTCCGTCATGAATAGCCGCGGCCTTGATTTGCAACCTACTGACATCATCAAGGCCGACATCATTGGCGCGATTGAGTCCTCGGAAGAACAAGAGCTTTACAATGAGAAATGGGAGGACATGGAAGTTGAGCTGGGCCGTTCCGGCTTTAATGACCTGTTCGCCTACGTTCGGATGGTCTATGCCCGCGAAAAAGCCAAGAAGGCCCTGTTGGAAGAGTTCAGGCAACATGTTCTGTCCAATGTGCGGTCACCTAAAGCTTTGGTCGATGAAGTGCTGGAACCTTATGCGGAGGCCTTATCGATTCTGCGTTCCGCAAGCTACCAGGCAGAGGTGGATGCCCAGAAGATTAATACCTACCTGCGTTGGCTTAACCGAATCGATAACTCTGACTGGGTGCCAGCGGCCATGCTTTTCTTATCCCAACAAAAGAACAGACCGGATTACGTTCTGTGGTTTGTGGAGAAGCTTGAACGGCTTGCTGCCTGTCTGCATCTGACCGCAAAGAATGTGAATGAACGGATCGAGCGCTATTCCACTGTGATCTCAGAATTGATGGGAGATCACAACGTGGACAACCCTGTGCAGGCGGTTTTGCTGACTGAGGATGAAAAGCAGGAAATGAGGAAAGTTCTCGATGGGGATATATATACACTTACCGCACGAAGGAGAAATTACCTGATTCTCCGGTTGGACTCGTTTTTGTCGGATGGTGCAGCCAGCTACGATGCAAGCCTGTTAACCATTGAGCATGTGCTGCCGCAAACGGTAGATGCGGAAAGCCAATGGGAAAAAGATTGGCCAGACGCTCAGGCAAGAGATGCTTGGGTTCACCGCTTGGCGAATCTGGTTCCCCTGAACAAACGGCGCAATTCTCAGGCTCAAAATTACGATTTCGGCCGTAAGAAAGATGCTTATTTCCGGGGGCGATCAGGGGTTAGCTCCTATACGTTAACGACCCAGGTGCTCAATGAAAACGAATGGACGCCCGAGGTTGTATCGAACAGACAAAATGAGCTTTTGGGGCTTCTTACGGACAAGTGGGAGTTAGGAGCATGTTAAAGCCCGAGCGAGACCGGAGCTGTACTGCATGAGAGTTTTGGATCACCTGCTTGCAGCCATTCGTGATGCTGGCATCTACAACCCCGACATTCAGGTCGGCCCCACCTGCATCCTTTGGCCAGATCGTGACCGTCAATGGGAAGCGCTTATTCCAGTCCTTCAGGCGGAACTGCCGGAGCTTCTGGTACTGGGTGACTATGCCCCCGAAACACGCACCGGCCCGGCGATTTGGCTGCGCTGCGTAATCGCTGGCTTGGTGGATGATATGTCCCTGCCAGAGGGGACGATCCCCATTCTCTACCTGCCCGGCGTCAGCCGTCAGGATCTGCGGGCAGTGGAAGGCTGCCCGGACTCGCTCAAGCCGCTGGCTGAGTTGCAATACCGGGGTGTGATCTGGTCCCAGGTGAATGCCAAGGACTGGACCATCCTTGCCTACCTGAAGTCGGACCAGGGTGGCCTTGGCCTGGATGTGGCACAGGACAGCGAAACCCGGCACGCCATGCAACTGGCGCTGTACCGACTACTCGACGAAGACGTGGACTTGCTCAAGGGCAAACGCCTAGATAAGGACTACTTCAATACCCTGTTAACCGGGGGCGACCCCATCCGAGATCTGCTGTTGTGGCTGGACCAGGGCGATGCGTTCCAGGCCGCGAGGGGTGAGAACGAATGGCAGGCTTTCGTGGCGGTATGCACCTCCCAGTTAGCTTTCAACCCGCAACATGAGGGTGTGCTGGCAGGATGTGCCAAGCTTGCGGCCCATGAAGGGCCTTGGCAGGCGGTTTGGCAGCGTTTCTGCGAGGCCCCCCACCGCTACCCCCATATCCCGGCTCAAATTCGCAAGTGCCAGCCGCCGGCCTTTGATCTGTTTGCCGATGAAACCGTGGCCGGTGGCTGGCCTCAGTGGAACCAGGGCCAGGAAGACCACCTGCGCCGTGACTTGCAGGCTCTGGCCCAGTCTCCTGCGCACCAGGCACGGGCCAGGATACTGGAGCTCGAACAGATACACGGCGGCAGGCGATCACTGGTATGGGCGGAGCTCGGTGAAGCCCCGCTGGCTTGCGCGTTGGAGCATTTGGCCACCATGGTCAACTATGCAAAAACCTCTCTGGCGGCGGGTTCTGTGGATGATCTGGCAGACGGGTATACCAACGCCGGCTGGAAAGTGGATGACGGCGTAATGCGCGCCTTGGCTCAGGTGGAAAGCTCGGCTGACTTTGAGGCTGTCACAACGGCAGTCCGGGCAGTTTACCTGCCCTGGCTGGAAGAGTCCGCCCGCTACCTGCAGAAGATCGTTGATGGCGCATCCTACCCGGGTGGCTCCTGCACAACAGCGCCCCCATTTCCGGCAACTCCCGGCGATTGTGTGCTGTTTGTCGACGGGCTGCGCTTCGATACGGGCAAGCGGTTGGCAGAGATGCTGGAAGCTTCAGGGCTGGATGTAGACGAGGCGCCCACCTGGGCAGCTTTGCCCAGCGTGACCGCCACTGGCAAGGCGGCGGTGACGCCAGTCCGGGATAAAATTCGGGGGGACGATGGCAGCGCGGATTTCGAGCCCGCCGTGGCGTCGACCGGCCATTCCCTCAAAGGTGGCTATCACCTCAAGAAACTGCTGAAGGACACCGGCTGGACGCTGCTGGATCGAACAGAGGACGGCCAGGGGGAAGGTTTCGCCTGGTGTGAGTTTGGCGACATCGACCATGAAGGTCACGACCGTGGCTGGAAGCTGGCCAAACACCTGGAAAGCCTTTTGAATGAAGTGCAGAACCGCATTACTGAGCTGTTGGCGGCGGGCTGGAAGCGAGTACGCGTCGTCACTGATCACGGCTGGCTGCTTCTGCCCGGGGGGCTACCCAAAATTGACCTGCCCAGCGTACTCGCTGAAAGCAAGTGGGGGCGCTGTGCCGCGCTGAAGGCTGGTGCGGAAACCCAGGAGCGACTGTTCCCCTGGTACTGGAACCCCAGTCACTACTTTGCCCTGGCCGATGGCGTCAGCTGTTTCAAGAAGGGTGAGGATTACGCTCACGGCGGCCTGAGCCTACAGGAGTGCTTGACACTCCAGTTGGCGGTGGCAGGCGGCGCCTCCGCCCAAGGGGCCATTGAGTTTACCGACCTGGTGTGGAAAGGGTTGCGCTGCACGGTGGCGGTGACGGGCGACTATTCAGGGCTCACATTGGATATCCGTACCCGTGCGGGTGAAGCGGCCAGCAGTGTGGTGGTCGGCTCGAAGCCACTCAAGGCCAATGGCACCGCTTCCGTGGTTGTCGAAGATGAAGATCTGGAAGGGCAGAAAGCGGTGGTTGTTCTGCTCGACGAAAATGGTTCTCTGGTTGCCCAGATGGGCACCGTGATTGGTGGGGCTCTTTCTTAAGAGGTAAATGTGATGGAATTGGACGAAATCGACAGAAAGGCCGCAATGGCCCTGGATGGTTACCTGGTGCGAAAGGACCTGGTACGGACCTTCAGCCGCCAATTCCCAGTGCCCACCTACGTGGTCGAGTTCCTGCTGGGGCGATATTGCGCGAGCACCGACCAGGACGAAATCAACGAAGGCCTGGAGATCGTGCAGCGGCAGCTCAAGTCTCGCACCGTCAAGGCCGGTGAGGAAGAGCTGTTCAAGGCTCGGGCCAGGGAGAACGGTGAAGTTAAAATCATCGACCTGATTACCGCCCGCCTGGATGCGAAAACAGACTCCTATATTGCCTCCCTCCCCAGCCTCCGCCTGAACGACGTGCGGATCTCACCGTCTTTGGTAAACGAGCACGAGCGGATGCTGACCGGCGGTTTCTATGCCGAGGTAACGCTCAATTACGATGCTGCCATTGCCCAGGAAAGTAATGGTCGCCCCTTCGGTGTCGAAGCCCTGCGGGAGATCCAGCTCTCCAAGCGCGACGTTTTGGATACCCTTGCAGAGGCCCGGAAGGAATTTACGACGCAGGAGTGGAAAGAGCTGCTGCTAAGGTCCACGGGGATTGAGGCCAGCGGCCTGTCGGAGCGGCAACAGGACGCAATTTTGTTGCGTATGGTGCCCTTTGTTGAGCGTAACTATAACTTGGTGGAGCTCGGCCCCAGGGGTACCGGTAAGAGCCATTTGTTCCAGCAGGTGTCACCCTACGCCCACCTGATTTCCGGTGGTAAGGCCACGGTGGCCAAGATGTTCGTCAACAACGCCAGCGGCCAGCGGGGTTTGGTCTGTCAGTACGACGTGGTTTGCTTCGACGAGGTCTCCGGTATCTCCTTCGACCAGAAGGACGGCGTGAACATCATGAAGGGCTACATGGAATCGGGTGAGTTCAGCCGTGGCAAGGAAAACATCCGAGCCGATGGCAGCATCGTACTGGTGGGCAACTTTGACGTGGATGTGGAACATCAGCAGCGGATAGGCCACCTGTTCGGCCCCATGCCCCCGGAAATGAAGGATGATACGGCCTTCATGGACCGTATCCACGCCTTCTTGCCAGGCTGGGACGTGCCGAAAATAAGCAAGGAGCTGTTAACCGACCATTTCGGCCTAGTCAGCGACTTCCTGTCAGAGTGCTGGAGTCAGCTGCGCAATCAGAGCCGGGTCAGTCTGATTCAGAACCGGGTGTTTTTTGGTGGCGCGCTGTCTGGGCGGGATACCAATGCGGTGAACAAAACGGTCAGCGGCCTGCTCAAGCTGCTTTATCCCGGTGACGATGAGGTCTCGGACGAAGATATCGAATGGGCCGTTCGCATTGCCATGGAAGCCCGGCGCCGGGTGAAGGAACAGCAGAAGCGGATTGGTGCGGCAGAATTCAGGAATACCCATTTCAGCTATGTCATGGGCGCCGACGGTGTCGAGAAGTTTGTTTCCACTCCGGAGCTTCAGAGCGAGAACAGCATTGGTGACGATCCCCTGGAACCTGGCCAGGTATGGACCGTCTCTCCGGGTGGCGGTGAGGAGCATCCCGGCCTGTACCGGATCGAGGTGAACGAAGGGCCAGGGTCGGGCGTCAAGGTCCTGAACAAGCCGGTACCGCCCGCGTTCAAGGAAAGCATCGGTTATGCGGAGCAGAACCTATACGCCCGGTCGGCGCAACTGGTAGGCGACAAGGACCCGCGTCACCACGAGTTTACGGTTCAATTGCGGGCTTTCGATGCCTCCAAATCGGGGGCCAAGCTCGGCATGGCGTCTCTGGCCGCATTGAGCACAGCGCTATTGAAGAAAAGCGTGCGCGGCGGTTTGATCATTGTGGGTGAGATTAATCTGGGAGGCTCCGTGGAGCCGATCCACAATCCGGTGACCATTGCGGAAATCGCCGTGGAAAAGGGCGCGACTGCACTGCTGATGCCCGTTGCCTGCCGCCGGCAGTTATTTGACCTGTCGGATGACATGGCGACCAAGATCGATATCCAGTTTTATTCCGACGCGCGGGATGCTCTGCTCAAGGCCATTGTGGAGTAGGGGCTGGATTTAGCGAACAGGAGGAGCTTTTGTGGCGAGATCGCTTGATGACATTCTGAATGATGAGAAGCCCGAGCTTGTGGCGCGGGCACAGCAACGAGCACGGGAGATTCTGAAAAGCCAGGATTCCCCAAGCTCGCAGGAACAGGCCGATAGTCAGGATTCCGATTCCCACTCCCACCAGGACTGAAACAGCTGGTCACCACCCGGCACATAGGTGTGAACTTCCCGGCCATTCCAATCCAGCGCTAGAACCTGCAAGGCTGCCTGTTGCAGTTCGGTATCCAAGGCCCTCAACCGGTTCAACTCGAATGGCCAGTGGCTCGCGTTATAAAGGCCAAGCAGGAATCGCCGGATATGCAGGGCCTGGCCGCCTCCACTATGAGCGGCGTCGATCAGTATTGTGAGAGCCGGAAGCCCCGCGTCCTCCCGCTGCTGCCTCCGCTTTTCTTCCTGTTCCAGCAAAAATAGAAAGCTTTCGGGAAGCATGGCTGTTTTGTCCGTCATGTGCATAACCTCATATCGACTTCACGATTATGCTGCCATGGACGACGTAGTAGGCACGGCTCTCAAACTGCCCGTTTTGGGCAAGAACACTGGTTTGCCCCGAATTTATTTCAGATCGCCATTGTGTCGGGGTGATCTTTTCCGGAACTTTCGCTCCAGGAAAGCTTCCAGCCGATCGGCGTTGCGGTAGGCCATAACGCAGATAAAAAGTACGACCACGACAAAGCTCAGGAATGCAATCAGTGTGGCAGATAGGTTCAGCATATTCAGGTCTCCAATAGTTGATTGC
>PAJK01000057.1 GCA_002706025.1 Oceanospirillaceae bacterium | reverse complement strand
ATTGCGCTGGCGCTCGGATTGCCCGATGGGCCTGCGCGTTCGGTGATCCTTGCCGCCACTTATGTCGTCGTCCTGTTCTCCGTCATTGTTCAGGGCGGCACGATCAAGCGGGTGCTGGAACGGCTCACTGCTGCCGATGCGAGGAACCAGTCATGAAGGCACGCCTGCTGCGACTGTCCAACGACCTGCGCGAAAGCTACTGGTTCGTGCCGACGATCATGGCCATCGCCGCTCTGCTGCTGGCGTCGGGAATGGTCTATGTCGACAGCCACGCTGGTTCGACCTGGATGGACGGGATGCCGTGGCTCTATGCCGCGCGTCCCGATGGTGCCCGCGCCCTGCTGTCCTCGATCGGCGGGTCGATGATCGGGGTGGCCGGCACCACCTTTTCGGTGACGATCGCCGCCGTTGTCTACGCCTCCGGCCAGTATGGCCCGCGCTTGCTCAGCAACTTCATGTCCGATCGCGGTAACCAGGTAACGCTGGGTACCTTTATCGCGACCTTCGTCTATTCGCTGACGGTGTTGCGCACGATACGATCGGCCGGGGAAAGCGGCGCGAGCGCACCCGCATTCGTGCCGCAACTGGCGCTGCTGGTGGCGTTGATCCTCGTCCTCTGTTCGATCGCGGTGCTGATCTTCTTCATTCACCATGTGCCGATGCGGATACATATCAACAATGTGATCGAACGCATTGGCGACCGATTGATTGAGGAGATAGACTCCCGCTTTCCGACTTATATAGGCGAAGCGCCCGGCGAGCGCCCGGACAATCCTTCTGTTCCCTCCGCCTTCCGCGAAGACGCGACCTCTGCCGAATATGAGCGCCGGACGCCTGTTCGATCGAAGAACATCGGCTATATCCAGTTGATCGACGAAGGCACGCTGCTCGCGGCCGCGCGTGAGCATGATCTGGTGATCCGCCTGCAATATCAGTCCGGCGACTTCGCGCATAATGGCAGCGTGCTGCTGGAAGCCTGGCCCGCCGAANGATGCGGTGAGGANGCGGTGAAGGCGTTGCGTGAAGCCTTCGCGGTCGGCGCGCGGCGCACGGCTCTCCAGGATCTGCGCTTCCTGATCGATGAACTGGTGGAGATTGCGGCGCGCGCCCTTTCGCCGGGGGTCAATGACCCGTTCACCGCGAACAGCTGCCTCGACTGGCTTGGCGCGGCGATGGCGGAACTGGCCCGACGCGACCTTCCATCGCACCTGCGCACTGACGAAGACCATGCGCTGCGGGTCATTGCCTATCCGGTGACGTTCGACGGCTTCATTGACCGCGCGTTCGGTGCACTTGCCCAATATGCCAGTGCGGACAGGATCGCGGGTAAGCGCTTCCTGGAGGCGCTCGGCGATGTCGCGCTTAGCTGCGACGATGCTGGGCGGATTGCCACGCTTGTTGACGAGGCGCGCGCGTTTCGGACGCTGGCGGAGGGGAAGCTGGACGGGGCGTGTCGCGACGTGGTTGTCGGTCGCGCCGACCTTCTGCTCCGGGCGTTGGCGGCTCCGGATTACAAACGCCGGCTACGGGACGATATTGGTTGGCTGGGCGGCTCCGCATGATTATCGCATTTGCCGGGCGGCTTTGCCTGACTTCCGCAGTGTTACGCGCTATGGCGGACGGATCATGGTGAATCTTCCCGAACAGGCGCGCGATCTGCTGCGCGAACATGGCCCCACCGCGCCCGTATGGCGGCGACGTGTCGCTATTCTTGGCGGCGCAGTCACGATCGGCCTGGTCGCTCTGCTGTTCGCGCATCTCGCCGACTGGGCGGGCGAACGCTTTACCGTCCTTGCCATGCGCTGGTGGTGGGCGCCGCTGATCGTCACGCCGCTGGGCTATGCCGCCATTGCCGGCATCACCGCTCGCCTCGCGCCTGCGGCGCGCGGGTCGGGCATACCGCANGTCATGGCGGCGACGCGCGATCCCGATCATGCCATGTCGGCGCTCGTGTCGGCGCGGATCGTCATCGTAAAGCTTGGCCTGACGATCGGNACGCTGCTTGTTGGTGCATCGACCGGNCGTGANGGCCCNACCGTTCAGGTCGCGGCGTCGATCATGGGCTATGCGCACCGGATCATGGCCATCCCCCTGCGCGCGTCGGTGTTTATCGCAGGTGGCGCAGCTGGCGTCGCTGGCGCTTTCAATACCCCGCTTGCCGGCGTTGCCTTCGCTATCGAGGAACTGGCCGCCGCCTATGAACAGCGCATGACCTTGCTCGTCATGACCGCCGTGCTCATCGCGGGCATGACCAGCCTCGGCCTGTCGGGCGACTATGTCTATTTTGGTGTGATGCGGCAGACGCTGTCAGTGCGTGAGACGATGCTGGCAGCGCCCTGCGCTGGCGTGCTGGGCGGGCTGATGGGTGCGTTCTTTTCGCGCGCTGTACTGGTGACAGGGCGCACGCGCTGGTCTCCCGTCGCGTGGCTGCGGGCGCGACCGATGCTGTTCGCCGGGCTGCTTGGCGCCATCGTCGCGATCATCGGGGTCGCCACCGGGCTGACATGGGGCACCGGCTACAGCGCGGCGCGTGCGATCATCACCGGGGCCGATGCGCCCCACTGGTATGGCTTGGCCAAGCTGGCGACGACGCTTGCAACGGCGGTGTCGGGCATGCCCGGCGGTATCTTCGCGCCGTCTCTGTCGGTCGGCGCAGGTGTCGGCGACATGCTTCGCTGGCTGTTCCCGACCTATCCGGGTGGCGCGATCGTGCTGCTGGGAATGGTCGCTTACTTTACCGGNGTTGTTCGNGCACCGCTGACTGCGGTCATAATCATCTCGGAAACGACGGCCAGCCGCGGCTTGATGATGCCGCTGCTCGCCTCGGCGCTGATCGCCGATGTGGTTGCACAGACCGTCTCGAAGGAGCGGCTTTACCACGCGCTCTCGCTTTCATTCCTGCCACCGCCGGCCGAGACAGATGCGGAAGCGGAGTCCGCTCGTCACGATCCGGCAGAAACGCCTAGATCATGACAATGGGCAGACCTGAGCCAGGGTAGGGCAGGGCATCGGGCCGACGGCCGAGCCATTACACCAGCCAGTAACGCAGTCCCAGCGATACCAGCAGCAGCGCGGCAACGCTCGCCGTCCATATGCCGACGAACCAGCCGAGCCTCACCAGGTGCGCGCGCATCAATGATATCCTTCGCTGTCGACCTTGCCCCGGAACACCCAATAGGCCCAGGCGGTATAAGCCAGGATCACCGGCACCAGAACGGCCCCGCCCACCAGCATGAACAACTGGCTGCGATAGGGGGCCGCCGCTTCCCAGATCGTGACGCGGGCAGGGATGACATAGGGCCATATCGAAATCCCCAGTCCCAGCAGGCAAAGGCCAAACAGCGCGAGCGCCCAGAGAAAAGGCTGNGCGTCCTTGCGCTGCGACAGGCTGCGATAGAATAGCGCGGTGACGATGACGGTCGCCAGCGGCACCTGCGCTGTGGCAAGGATGCCGGGCCAGGAGAGCCAGCGGCTCTGATAGCTCGCCTCCAATGTCAATGTGGCCAGGCTGACCGCGCCGATCAGAATGAGCAGCGCGATGCCCAGCCGTCCGGCATAGGTCACCACCTGCCGCTGCAACCCGCCTTCCGTCTTCCAGTTGAGCCAGCAGGCACCCAGCAGGGCGTAGCCCACCATGAGGGCAACCCCGGTCAGCAGCGAGAAGGGCGACAGCCATTCCCACCAGCCACCGGCATAGGCGCGTCCCTCCACGCTGATCCCCTGCAACAATGCGCCCAGCGCCACACCTTGGGCAAAGGTCGCCACTGCCGAACCGCCGGTAAAGGCGCGGTCCCACATCGCCCTGTGGGCCGGATCGCGCCAGCGAAACTCGAACGCCACGCCGCGCAGGACNAGGCCCAGCAGCATNGCGATCANCGGCGCATACAGGGCNGGCAGGATGATGGCATAGGCNANNGGAAAGGCAGCGAGCAGGCCGCCGCCGCCCAGCACCAGCCAGGTTTCGTTACCGTCCCATACCGGCGCGATGCTGTTCATCGCCGTGTCGCGATCTTTTCCCACCTTGAACAGCGGGAAGAGGATGCCGATGCCAAGGTCGAATCCATCCATCACGACATAGGCGATGATCGCAAAGCCGATGATGGCGGCCCAGATGACAGTCAGGTCGATCATCCTTCGCCTCCTTCGATGGCGGGTGCAGGTGTGATGCCGGCGGTGCGGATCGGCGCGCCGTCCAGCGTACTTTCATGCGCTTGCGGTGGCTTCCTCATAAGGTGCAGAAGATACCAGATGCCCATGCCGAATACGCTGAAATAGACAAGGACGAACGCCAGCAGCGATGCTGCGACCGCGGGCGCATCCAGNGGCGAAGCNCTGGCGGTAGTGCGTAGCAGGCCATAGACGGTGAAGGGCTGCCGCCCGACTTCGGTTACGATCCAGCCNGCCAGCACTGCGATGAAACCCGATGGTCCCAGCAGTAACGCCGCGCGATGCAGCCACGTCCATTCATGCAATTTGCCGCGCCAGCGGGCGATCAGGCTCCACAGACCAAGGCCCAGCATTGCAAGCCCTAAGCCGACCATGACGCGAAACGCCCAGAACACGATACCCACCGGGGGCTGATCGGCATCGGGTACGCTGTCCAGCCCCTTCATAGGGGCATTCAGATCATGTTTGAGGATNAGCGACGACGCCTTGGGGATGGAGATGGCGTAATCGACGCGCTTCNTGGCGCTGTCGGGAATGCCGAACAGGATCAGCGGCGCACCGTCAGGATGGCTCTCATAATGGCCTTCCATCGCCATCACCTTGACCGGCTGATGCTCCAGCGTGTTGAGGCCATGCATGTCNCCNGCNAANATCTGNANNGGNGCGACNANCGCNGCCATCCACATCGCCATNGANAACATNNTGCGCGCGCCNGGATTGGNCNNGTCCTTNANNAGGTGCCANGCGCCNACGCCACCGACCGCAAAGGCCGTCGTCAGATAGGCGGCCAACACG
Source organism: Oceanospirillaceae bacterium (assembly GCA_002706025.1). Classification (GTDB taxonomy): domain Bacteria; phylum Pseudomonadota; class Gammaproteobacteria; order Pseudomonadales; family Oceanobacteraceae; genus Venatoribacter. The sequence continues at coordinate 16,870 of PAJK01000057.1, read as the reverse complement.
GTATGGACCAGCCGGTAGGGAAAGCTGGGATTGAATATGATCGCTGTCCAGCTTGGGCCTGGCAGGAACTGTCCGTTCGCGCCGATCTCATAGCCTGTCGGCGTCTGCATCCAGCTGTTGACCGACAATATCCAGAAGGCCGAAATGAAGGTGCCGATCGCGACTGCGCACGTAGCCGTGAAATGCAGCTTGCGCCCCACCTTGTTGATGCCGAACAGCATGACGCCCAGAAAGCCGGCCTCCAGGAAGAAGGCAGTCAACACCTCATAGGCCATCAACGGGCCAATGATCGGGCCGGCCTTATCGGAAAAGACCGACCAGTTGGTGCCGAACTGATATGACATGACCAGGCCCGATACCACGCCCATGGCGAATACGACCGCGAAAATCTTGAGCCAATAGCGGAACAGATTGGCGTAAACGCCCTTGCCGGTCGCCAGCCATAGTCCCTCCAACACCATCAGATAACTGGCAAGGCCTATGGAAAAGGCAGGAAACAGGAAGTGAAAACTCACCGTGAAGGCGAATTGCGCGCGGGCAAGAAGCAGTGCGTCAAGCGAGTCGAACATGGGCATGTCCTTTCACCCGCCATGTAGCAGGCGGGGAGGGGGAAGGGGATTGGTCAGATTGTCATGCCGGGCAAAAAGGCAGCCGCGCTGCGCCAGAGCATGTAGAGGGCGACGATGAAGATCAGCCCGGCAAACACCATGGTCAGCCGGCCCGTCTTGCCGCCCAGCGTTTCGGCCAACCGCGTGCCACCAATGCTGCCGACAACACCACCGACCACGAATATCCCAGCGAGCGGCCAGTTGACCAGACCCGAAAAGGCGTAGTTCGCGGCCGTTGTGAGGCCAAAAGCCGTCACCGCGACAAGCGACGTGCCGACCGCCATCAACATGGGCATGCCCGTCGATGCCACCAGTCCGGGCACGATCAGGAAACCGCCGCCAATCCCGAAAAAGCCGGAAAATAATCCCGACCCCAATCCATAGGTAACGACCTTGGGCGCCTTTTCCCGATTGCATTCGGCCCCAGGATTGCCCGGATTGCCGCGCCCTTTCAGCATCAGCACACCGACGAGCAGCATGACCAATGCAAAGAGGAACAGCAGCTTGTCGCCATCGACCATCTTGCCAAAGGTCGATCCGGCGAGCGCGCCTACGATCCCGGCCGCCGCATAGATGCCGCCGCACCGCCATTTGACATGATGCGCGCGGGCATGGCTGGCGAGGCCAGCCGCCGCATTGGCCGCGACAGCCAGAGCGCTGGTGCCGATGGCGACATGGGCGTTGGGCACGCCGACCAGATAGACCATCAACGGCACGGCGAGGATCGATCCGCCCCCGCCGACAAGGCCCAGCACGAAGCCGACCAGACCGCCCGACAGGCCGCCCAGCAGATATTGCATGTTCGTCATCATGACTGCGCGCCGATCAGGCAGGGCTTTACCATCCACTCGCGCCCCTTGAGCATCCCGTGCCAGTAGACGGGCGGCAGGATCGTGTCCTTCAGCAGCCAGGACAGGCGCGAAGGCCGGGTGCCATCGATCAACCAGTTGGGGAAGCTTGGCATCAACTTGCCGCCATAGCCAAATTCAGCCAGCACGATCTTGCCTGCCTCGACCGTCAGCGGGCAACTGCCATAGCCGTCATAGATCGCGACAGGCGGCTGGCCATCCAGTGCCGCCAGCGCGTTGACCGCGACCACCGGCGCCTGCTTGCGCGCGGCCGCCATGGTTTTGGCATTGGAAGCCGAACAAGCGTCGCCCAGAGCGTAAATGTCCGGATAGCGCGGGTGGCGGAGCGTGGCTTCATCCACCTCGACAAAGCCAGAGGCCGCCGCCAGCGGGCTATGGCGGATGAAATCGGGGGCCATTTGTGGCGGCACGACGTGGATCATGTCGAACCGCTCGGCCACGCGCCGAACGCTGTCGCCGTCCGCCTGCTCGAAGATCGCGGTTTTGGACGGCCCATCTATTTCGACCAGCTTCGACCCGAAGTTCAGGTTGATGCCGTAGCGCCTGACATAGTCCATCAACGCCGGGACATAGGCGGGAACGCCGAACAGGACGGCGCCCGCCGTATGGAACTGCACGTCGCAATTGCCCAGCATGCCGGCCTTCTCCCAGCGATGGCAGGACAGATACATCGCCTTCTGCGGCGCGCCTGCGCATTTGATCGGCATGGGCGGCTGGGTGAACAGGGCGCGGCCACCCTTGAACTGTTTGACGATACGGTTGGTATAAGGGGCCAGATCGTAGCGATAGTTGGAGGTCACGCCGTCATTGCCCAAGGCTTCCGACAGACCGGGGATGGCGTTCCAGTCCAATTTAACGCCCGGACAAACGATCAGCACGCCATAGGTGACCCGTCGGTCGTCATGCAGTACTACCTGCTTCTCATCGGGCAGGAAAGCGCTAGCCGATGCCTTGATCCACGTCACGCCGCGCGGAATGAGTCGCGCTTCCTCACGCCGTGTAAAGCCGCTGTCGAACACGCCCGCACCCACCATGGTCCAGCCGGGCTGATAATAATGGGCCTCACTGGGTTCGATGATCGCAAGGCGGATACCCCGCCGTCGTTTTAGAATGCTGGCGGCGGTCGCGATCCCGGCGCTGCCACCGCCCACGATTACAACGTCATAATGGGCAGCGTCCTGACGGACCAATGCCCCCGCCATCTCCGCCAGCGTTTCCGCGCGCGCGCCCGACCGGCAATAGGCAAGCACTGGTCCCGGCAGGCTGTCGAGCGCGGCTCGCATGGCGATGGCATCGGCATCGGTCAGCGCCCCGGCCACCGCAGGAACATAGGCAAAGTCCAGTCCCGCGGCCCGGGCAGCGGCGCCCATCTCCTCTGCCGTCGGCTGATCCGCGCCTTCGCCATCGGGGCGGTTGCACAGGATCGCACGGAAACCCATCGCCGCTGCCTGCGCGATATCCGCCGGGGTTAGTTGCGCGGTGACACTCAGTGTCGGGGTCAATTGCTTGATGGCCATGATGAACCTCCTCTATCCGGCGCGGCCGGTTATGATTTTATCGTGAAGTGATGGATCGCCATGCCGCCCAGCATGGCCAGCACGAAGGGTGCGGCCGCCGCCGGGGAAAGCGCGAGGCTGGCAATGGCGGGACCGGGGCACAGCCCGCCAATGCCCCAGCCGATACCGAACAATATTGCGCCAAGCGCCAGCTTGCCGTCGATCGCGGCATAGAGAGGTGACTTGCCCTCGTTGCCCAGACGTTCGGCGACCTTGGCGAAGCCCGCCACATCATGGCCGAGTTCGACCATGTAGCGGTCCGCGCCGATCTCGACACGCTTGCCGTCGACCACGGCCTTCACGCCGAAGCCAGTGACCGACTCGAAGTCCGACACTGCGGGCAGTGCGATGCCTTCCGCCTCGGCCGCGTCCACGATGGCGCGGGCGATCGGGTGTTCCGACTTGGCTTCAACGGCTGCGACCAGGCCNAGCACCGTCGTCCGCTCGAAGCCGGCGGCCAGTTCGNGGTCGGTCAGGGCCGGCTTGCCTTCGGTCAGCGTGCCGGTCTTGTCGACGGCTACCACCTTGGCATCCTTCAGCAGTTGTAGAGCTTCACCCTTGCGGAAAAGCACGCCCAGTTCCGCGCCCCGGCCGGTGCCGACCATGATCGAGGTCGGCGTCGCCAGACCCATGGCGCAGGGGCAGGCGATGATCAGCACAGCGACGGCATTGACCAGCGCGAAGGTCAAAGCGGGCGAGGGGCCGAAATAGAGCCATGCAGCGAAGGTGAGCGCGGCGACGGCGAAGACTGCCGGCACGAAATACATCGTCACCTTGTCGACCAGAGCCTGGATCGGCAGCTTCGAGCCTTGCGCTTCCTCGACCATGCGGATGATCTGCGACAGCACGGTATTGCCGCCGACCGCCGTGGCGCGGATCGCGAAGGCGCCCTTCTGATTCACGGTTCCGGCAACGACCTCGCTGCCGCTCGTCTTGGACACCGGGATCGGCTCGCCGGTGATCATGGATTCGTCAACATAGCTTTCGCCTTCGATGACCTCGCCGTCGACCGGGATACGGTCGCCGGGGCGGACCTCCACGACGTCGCCGGACAGCACCGAGTCGATCGGCAGATCCACCGTATTGCCGTCACGGCGCACGCGCGCCGTTTTGGCCTGAAGGCCGACCAGACGCTTGATCGCTTCCGAAGTGCGGCCCTTGGCGCGGGCCTCCAACAGCCGGCCGAGCAGGATCAGCGTGACGATGACCGCTGCGGCTTCATAATAGACGTTCACCGTCCCGGCAGGCAGGAAGCCCGGCGCGAAGGTCGCCACCAGCGAATAGAGGTAGGCAGCGAGTGAGCCGACGGCGACCAGCGAGTTCATGTCGGGAGCCAGCCGCCAGATCGCGGGAAGGCCCTTGTCATAGAAGCGGATGCCGGGCACGAACAGTACCAGCGTCGTCAGCACGAACTGAAGATACCAACTGTTCTGCATGCCGATGGTCGCGGCGATCATGTCGTGCGCGCCCGGAATGAGGTGCGACCCCATCTCCAGGATGAAGACCGGCGCGGTCAGCACCGCCGCGATGGTAAAATCGCGGGTAAGCTCCCGGCGTTCGGCTTCCTTCTTCTCGGCGCGATCATCGACCTCGGCCTGGCTCGACCCGGTTGCCGCTGCGATCACCTTGGCGTCGTAGCCCGCGTTCTCGATTGCCGCGATGACGGCCGCCGCGGCGGCGGTTCCCTGGATCGTGGCCTTCTCGGTTGCGAGGTTGACGACGGCGTTGGTGACACCCGGCACGGCCTTGAGGGCTTTTTCGACACGCCCGACGCAGGAGGCGCAGGTCATGCCCTCGATCGCGACCTCAAGCGAAGCCGCCGCCGGCGCAGTGAAACTTGCCGAAACCGCGTAGCCTGCGTCTTCCACGGCCTTCACGACGACCGCTCGGCCCACCGGGCCGTTCGTCGTGATGCTGGCTTTCTCGGTAGCTAGGTTGACCACGGCATTGGCAACGCCGGGGATGGCCTTGAGGGCCTTTTCCACCCGCCCCACGCAAGAAGCGCAGGTCATGCCTTCGATCGGCACCTCAAGGAGAGCAGATTTCGGCGCACTGAAGCTGGCCGGCACTTCATAGCCAGCTTTCTCGACAGCCTTGACGAGCGCTATGCGATCAACCGTGTCGTTCGTCGTGATGCTTGCCTTCTCGGTCGCCAGATTGACGACCGCGTTGGCGACGCCGGGGACGGCCCTCAGGGCGCGCTCGACACGGCCGACGCAGGATGCGCAGGTCATGCCCTCTATAGGCAGGGAAATTGCTGCATTCATCTTGTCCGCAGCTCGAACAGGGGCATCCATTGCCGCCTCCTTTCTAAGTCAGAATTCGAGTTCGGACACTGATATGCTCCTTCCAACGATGGGAAGGTCAAGGGTAAAAATTACTTTTCGATTCCTCTTGACCTTACCATCTTTGGAAACCCCAACTTAAGGACCATGAGAACCGAACCCAAAGGAGAAAGCTCATGGAACTCAAGATCGAAGGCATGACCTGCGGCGGTTGCGCCAAGTCCGTCACCAAGGCGATCCAGTCGGTCGATCCGACCGCCAAGATCGACACCAACCCAGCCCAGCGGACAGTCAAGGTCGAGACGACCGCAACCCCCGCTGTCCTTCAGCAGGTTCTCGAAGAGGCTGGGTATCCGGCGACCGTGAATTGAACAGGAGCAAGATCATGCACAAGCTGACCCCGATTTTCATTGGCGGCGCACTCGCCATCAGCGCCGGCCTCGCCATCGCACAAAGCCAACTGAACACGGATACCACCATGCAAGGCCACGAAATGCCGGGGCATTCGATGCCGGCCTCCGACAACCCATCCACGCAGGCTTATATCGAAGCCAATGATCGCATGCACAAGGACATGATGGTCGAGTTCACCGGCGATGCCGACATCGACTTCATGCGCGGAATGATCCCGCACCACCAGGGCGCGATCGACATGGCGCGGTTCGTTCTGCAATACGGTACCGATCCTGAGGTTCGTAAGCTGGCCGAGGACGTGATCTCGGCCCAAGAAGGCGAGATCGCCATGATGCGGGAATGGCTCACCGCACGCGGGCAATAAGAATCGCACCCGCGGCAACGCCTCGCAGATCCACAAATTTGGGGGCATTCTGCGAGATCGCCCATACCGGGCCGGGCTGTCCAGTTTGAAACGGCACATGAAAAGCCAGCAGCGAAGTCGTTCGCGGCTGGCTTTTGTCACTGGCGGACTCGGACCGCGGCAGATCACTCTACCGTCGCTGCCGCCACTTGCTCTTCCGGCGTGAAGAAGACATCGGCGTGCATGTCTTCGGGACGCAGGCCCCGCGCGAAAACCACGTCCATCGCCGCATCGACCATCGGGGGCGGACCTGCAACATAGGCTTTCCACCCGTCGAAGTCGGCGAGATCCTCGACCACCGCATCGGTCACGAAGCCGTGCCGATGGAGTGCTGCCTGCATATCCGACAGGACAGCCGTAAAGCTGAGGTTATTATGACGGTCCGCCAGTGCCTCGAAATGCTCGACGAGATAGAGGTCGCGCGCGCCGCGTGCGCCAAAGTAGACATGGATCGGCTGCTTCATGCCGTGAGCAAGGGCCGTTTCCACGATCGACTTGATCGGCGCCAGACCGGAACCGCCAGCGATGCACAGGATCGGGCCGGAATGATGCTGACGGAGGTAGGAGGAGTCTAGCGGAAATTCGAGCGTCACCTTGTCGCCGGCTTTCAGCGCGTCATGGACGTGCTGTGACGTGATGCCCCCCGGAACCTTGCGAATGTGGAATTCGAGGCTGTCGTCGCCGTGACGATTGGCCATGGAGTAGCTGCGCGCAGGCACACCATCGAATCCGACCTGGGCATACTGACCGGCCGTGAAGAGCAGGGGAGAGCCGTCGGCAGGCGCGATCCGAACCAGCTTGATGTCGTGAGTGAGGTCATCGAGGCCGATCACGATGGCATCCAGCCGTCGAGGAGCCGTAACGGCATCATCGTCATCGCTGCCCAGCCAGGCGACTGCCGCATCGGTCTTCGGCACCGCACGGCATGCCAGGATCAGGCAATCGGCCTTCTCTTCCTCGCTGAGGGCGAAGCGAGAATGCTGGAGCAGCTCCACCTTACCCTCGATCAGGCGGGACTTGCAGGAGCCGCAGCGGCCGGACCGGCAACCGTGAGGATAGGGGATGCCGGCGGCGAGCGCGGCGTCGAGAATTGTTTGGCCCTCATGGACCTCAAGGCTGGTCCGCGCCTGCCGGATGTCAACAAACTTGCTCGTCATCTGCGTCTCCTCACAGGCTCCCGGCGAGCCCGAGCGCCTTGACGAGGCCCGGCTTCTGGCTCGGGAAGGTCCCGTAGAAGACGTCCGATCCGATGATGGTGATCGGAGCGACCCGGACGCCGGTCCGGGCCTTTGCCTCCTCGGCGATCTTCGGGTCGGTGAGGTCGCGTTCCTCGTAGGCGAGGCCCTGTTGGTCGAGCCAGCGTTTGAGCGTGTGGCAGTCCGGACAGGTCGGTGTGGTGTAGATGAGAATCTGGGGGGTGCTGCTCTCCGTCATCGGTCTTGCCTTTCTCTGAATTCGACATGGTTGCCCCGCTGCCTAGCCGCGTAACGGCGGGCGGATTTGGCAGGATTGTCGTCAGCGTGCGGCTTCCAGCGCTTGTAAGGTCAAGACTGTTCTTGCGCGGAAAAGGAAAATTCGAGATGTGACGCAGGGGCAGAGAAGGGCAGCGCCAACTGTCCCGCCGATCGACAGCGACCGTGTTTCGCATTGTAATTGCGCGCCCATCCGGTAGATTGGGCGGGACCAAACAACGCGGACAGCTCTTGGCGGTCAAATGCCGGCAGGTTCCGTCCCAAAACTCAGGTAAATCTAGCAGATGACTGCTCTCAAGAAGACAAACATCAAAAAGCCGGACGAACGTGCGATCTCCGCACATGCGGAGGCTGAAGGCCATCTCCTGCTTCCTTCGCTCTCACAGAACGAGGTCACGATCCTGGCGGAAACGTTTCGGCTGCTTGGCGATCCCTCACGGTTGAAAATCCTGTTGAGTTGCGTCCCGGCGCCGATCTCGGTGGGCGACATCGCCGAGCGGCTCGACCTGTCCGTGACCCTCGTCAGCCACCATCTGCGCCTGCTGCGCGGGGCGCGTCTCGTCAAGGGCGATCGCCAGGGCAAGCAGATCTTCTACGAGATCGCCGATCATCACGTCAGCCATGTTCTTCAGGACATGGCGACGCATATTTCGGAGGACCATGCGGACGACTGATCTGCCGGGAAAACAGCACTATTTTCAAATGAACACTTGAATAGCTGTTCAAGTGTGTTATTTACTCCTTCCGAAGCCGCGCATGGCGTCTGAGCACGCGCGCCCGCTGCGGCGGCCGGAAAGGAGATCGGAATGACAACTGGACTTTCAACGCCGGGCGCTGATGAGCGGCTCGGCTTTCGCGTCGACGGCATGGATTGCGCAAGCTGCGTCGGCAAGATCGAGACGGCCTTGGGCCGTCTGGGAGGTATCTCCGAGGTAGCCGTCAACTTCGCTACCGAGACACTCTTGCTATCCCGCGATGCGACGAGCAAAACGACCTCGAAGGATATCGCCAAAAAGATTCGCTCGCTCGGGTTCGACGTGACGGAACTGCCGGCTTCTGCGATTCCCGCCGCGCCTGTGCAGCGCTCCGACGCCCATGCCGGTCATGATCACAACGGCTGCGCCGGCGATCACGGTGCTTGCGGTGGCGATCACGACCACGCTCACCACGATCATGATCACGGCCACGGTGGCTGCTCTGGACATGATCATGCGGGCCATGCGCCAACTCCGCGCGCCGCACCGGTCTCTCCGCCCAATGTCTCGATGCGCGTCGAGGGGATGGATTGCGCAAGCTGCGTCGGCAAGATCGAGGTCGCGCTGGCGCGGATGCCAGACGTTTCCGACGTGCGCGTAAACTTCACGACCGAAACGCTCGAACTGACGCTCGGCGCCGGCGCGCTCACCAAGGTCGCGGACATCGAAAAGACGATCAAGAGCCTCGGCTTCGGGGTGTCCAACACACGCGAGCTTTCGGCTTCGTCCGATGCGGCCATCGACGTCGAACCCGCGCCAGCGATGCGCAATCAGCGCTGGTGGCAGACCCGCAAGGGCAAGCACGTCATCGGCCTCGGCCTGCTGATGGGCTCGGCCTACGTCGTTGCCCAGTTCATCCCGCTTTATGCGGAATGGATTTTCGCTGCTGCCGTCATTGCCGGTGTCATTCCCTTTGCTCGCAAGGCGTTCGCGCTCGCGACCTCGGGTTCTCCCTTCTCCATCGAAACGCTGATGGTCGTCGCCTCGATCGGCGCCCTCGTGATCGGCGAGGCTGAGGAGGCGGCGGCGGTCGTGTTCCTGTTTGCTGTCGGCGAGCTGCTCGAAAGCGTCGCGGCCGGGAGAGCGCGTGCCGGCATAAAGGCTCTCGCGTCGCTGGTGCCAAAAACGGCTGTTCTCCTCGACTCGAATGGCGGCCAGCGCACCGTGCCGGCATCGGCGTTGCGAGTGAATGATCTCGTCCTCGTGCGGCCGGGCGACCGCGTGCCGGCCGACGGACAGATCCTACAGGGAACCTCCAGTCTGGACGAGTCGCCCATTACCGGCGAGTCGGTGCCGCGCTCGAAGACCACTGGCGAAAGTGTGTTCGCCGGTTCGATCAATGTTGATGGTGTCCTCCAGGTCAGTGTCGAGAAGACTGCCTCTGACAATACCATCTCGCGCATCATCCAGCTAGTTGAGCAGGCGCAGTCGGCCAAGGCCCCGACCGCTCGGTTCATCGAGAACTTCAGCCGGTATTATACTCCGGCGGTGATGCTGATCGCCGCGCTGATCATCACCGTCCCGCCGCTGGCGATGAACGGCGATTGGGACACGTGGATCTACCGTGGTCTCGCCCTTCTACTCATCGCATGCCCCTGCGCGCTCGTTCTTTCGACGCCTGCAGCGATCGCCTCGGGCCTCGCCGTGGGTACGCGCCGCGGTCTGCTGATCAAGGGCGGCAATGCGCTCGAAACGATTGGCAAGGTTCGCGCCATTGCTTTCGACAAGACGGGAACGCTGACCGAAGGCAAGCCGCGTGTCACCGAGGTTCTCGCGCTCGGAAACAATGAAGAAAGCGATGTCATTGCTCTGGCAGCGGCGGTTGAAACAGGTTCAAGCCATCCGCTTGCCAAAGCAATCATCGGACGCGCCGAAACCGACGGTATCGCCGTTCCGCTCGCTCGGGACGCATCGGCGACCGCCGGCAAGGCCGTGCATGCGACTGTAGCCGGGCGTCGCCTCGCAGTCAGTTCCCCGACCCATGCCGCCAAGGCGGCAACGCTCGGCGCGCTGGAACGCAGCGCCATCGAGAAGCTCGAGGATCTCGGCAATACGGTTGCCGTTCTTTTCGACGAGCAGGCAAGGGAAGTCCTCGGTCTCATAGCCCTGCGCGACGAACCGCGCCGTGACGCGCGCGAGGGCGTTGCCCAGCTCAAGGCGATGGGCGTTCGCTCCGTCATGCTGACCGGAGACAACCAGCGCACCGCCCAGGCGATCGCCAAGGGTCTCGGTATCGAGTGGAGCGCCGAGCTGCTTCCGCAGGACAAGCTCGATCTCGTCAACGAGATGAAGCGGAAGACCAAGGTGGCCATGGTCGGCGACGGCATCAACGATGCTCCGGCGCTGGCGACGGCGGACGTCGGGATCGCCATGGGCGGCGGAACCGATGTGGCGATCGAGACCGCGGACGCCGCCCTGCTCAAGAGCCGTGTCACGGACGTTGCCCATCTCGTCGCGCTTTCGCGCGCCACCATGGCCAACATCCACCAGAACGTGATCTTCGCTCTTGCGCTGAAGGGAGTGTTTCTCGTCACCAGCGTCCTTGGGCTTACTGGCCTCTGGATCGCGGTACTCGCAGATACGGGCGCGACCGCCATTGTCACACTGAACGCTCTGCGGCTCCTGCGGTTCAAGGGTGCCAAATCCCCAGAGGATAGCGGCCGTGACGAAGGAATGCCTTCACGCCAGCTTATCGCGGCCGAAAGTCACTAATTCCCTGCACTAAAGACGTCGCCAGTCATCAAGACTGGCGGCGTCGGCCAACCGGGCCTGCTGGTTCACCGATCTAAATTTGGGAACGGCGCCGGCTCGAAGATGTCGGCGAAGTACGGAATGCGGCAGTCCGCGGCATGAACTGATGATCGCGTCAAGGGCCTATACGGAAATCGTTTTCCAAAGGTCTTGACCTTCCTATCGTTGGAAACCGCACCTTCGTCGAAAATGCACTCGCCGCGCCCTGGTCGCTGGGTACGCGCGCCCTATGAAGGTGAACGAGAATGAGTAAAAAAGCCGCCGCTCTGCGATTGGTCGGTGCTGCTATCGCGGTCGGTACTCTTGCAATCATATATCGAGAGGACATTGGCCCGTATACAAAGGGCCTGATGTCGCTGGTCTCTTCGACATCGGCATCGGAAGCTGAGGCACAGCCGGCGCAGATGCCCGTCCCGCAAGTTCCCGTGGCTGAGTCATCATTCGCCAAGTTGCGGCTTCTACGGAATTCACTGGCCATCTCGAAGCGATGAAGACCATCGAACTGCGTTCGCGTGTTGGCGGTGCAATCGATACCGTGAGTGTCCCCGAAGGCGGTATGGTGCAACCTGGAGACCTTCTCTTCCAGATAGATCCCAGACCTTTCGAGGTTGCATTGAATGCAGCAAAGGCTCAGTTGCAGCAGGCCAATGTCCTGCTTGAACAAGCCGAGACCGACTTCAGGCGTACAGAATCGCTGTCTCCCAATGGTACGGTATCACGCAAAACACTCGATGACGCGCAAGCGCTGCTCGGTCAGCGCCAAGCCCAGGTAGAGATTGCCAAGGCGGCTGTCGCGGCTGCCGAGCTCGACCTTTCCTACACAAGGGTCACTGCCCCAATTGCCGGACGCGTTGACCGGGTTCTTGTCACGGAAGGCAATCTTGTTGCAGGCGGCAATGCCGGTGCGGCTACGTTGCTCACCACGATCGTCTCGGTCGATCCACTCTATGTTTATTTCGATATTGACGAGGCCACCTATCTCGGCTTCGTCGGTAATGCGCGCGCGCCCGAAACGGGCAAGGTCGCGGAAAAGCTTGTTGTCCAGCTCGGTCTGATGACCGATACAGGCTTTCCGCATACCGGCCAACTCGACTTCCTTGGCAATCGTGTCGACCGGAGTACGGGCACGATCCGCGCCCGGGCCATCGTCAGGAATTCCGACGGCAGGCTGACTCCCGGCCTCTTCGCACGGGTCAAACTCGTTACCGCGCAACCGGCTCAAACCGTTCTTATCGACGATCAGGCGATCGGCATCGATCAGGGACGGCGCTACGTCCTGGCGCTTGGCCCCGAGAACAAGGCGGAATACCGCCCCGTCGAAATCGGACCTATGGTCGACGGACTGCGCGTCGTCTCCAAAGGTCTCACTCCGACTGACAAGATCATCATAAAGGGCCTTGTGCGCCCCGGTATGCAGGTTGTCCCGCAGATGGTCTCAATGCTTCCAGGGCAGGCTGCTGACGGCGAGCGGGCCTCCGGGCAAGCGCAGGAGGCGCGTCGATGAACATTCCGCGCTTCTTTGTCGACCGCCCGATCTTCGCGGTCGTTCTCTCCGTCTTGATGCTGATCGCCGGCGGCCTGACGCTGCTGAAGCTCCCGCTCAGTGAGTACCCGCAGGTGACGCCGCCGACAGTCCAGGTCACTGCGAGCTATCCGGGCGCCAATCCCGAAGTGATTGCCGAAACAGTCGCCGCTCCGCTGGAGCAGGCGATCAACGGCGTCGAAAACATGCTCTACATGAGTTCGCAGGCAGCGACCGACGGACGCATGACCCTGACAATTGCGTTCAAACAGGGCACTGACCCCGACATGGCGCAGATTCAGGTGCAGAATCGGGTTTCTCGCGCCTTGCCCAGGCTTCCGCTGGAAGTGCAACGCATCGGAGTCGTGACGCAGAAAACCTCCCCCGACATCCTTATGGTTGTCCATCTCGTCTCACCTGATGACCGCTATGATCCGCTCTATCTGTCGAACTTCGCGATCCTTCAGGTGCGCGACCAACTGGCCCGCTTGCCGGGCGTGGGCGACGTCATCCTCGGGGGCGCTGGCGAGTATTCAATGCGGATCTGGCTCGACCCTGCCAAGGTGGCCGCGAGGGGGTTGACTGCCAGCGACATCGTCGCGGCGATTCAGGAACAGAACGTGCAGGTAGCAGCCGGCTCGGTCGGTCAGCAACCGGAAGCCTCGGCTGCCTTTCAGGTCACCGTCAACACGCTTGGGAGGCTTTCTAGTGAGGAGCAGTTCGGCGAGATCGTCATAAAGGCTGGTACGGACGGCCAGGTTACCCGTTTGCGCGACGTCGCCCGTATCGAACTTGGCGCAGATTCCTACGCCCTTCGCAGCCTGCTGGACGGCAAGCCGGCACTCGCGATGCAAATCATCCAAAGTCCTGGCGCAAATGCGCTCGACGTGTCGAGCGCCGTCCGCACCACCATGGCCGAGTTTCAAAAGGGCTTTCCGGAAGGCATCGAATATCGGATCGCCTACGATCCCACGGTGTTCGTGAAGGCGTCTCTCGAGGCCGTGGTCATGACGCTGCTAGAAGCCGTCGTGCTGGTGGTCATCGTCGTCGTGCTGTTTCTCCAGACCTGGCGGGCGTCGATCATCCCCCTCGTCGCCGTTCCCGTCTCCTTGGTCGGCACGTTTGCGCTCATGTATATGTTCGGCTTCTCGCTGAACACCTTGTCCCTCTTCGGCCTCGTTCTCTCGATCGGCATCGTGGTCGACGACGCGATCGTCGTGGTCGAGAACGTCGAGCGCCACATCGCGCTTGGAGAAACGCCGAAAGAGGCGGCGCGCAAAGCCATGGATGAGGTGACAGGACCGATCGTCGCCATCACCTCCGTCCTGTCGGCCGTCTTCATTCCATCCGCGTTCCTGTCTGGCTTGCAGGGCGAGTTCTACCGCCAGTTTGCGCTGACGATTGCGATCTCGACCATCCTGTCGGCGATCAACTCTCTTACGCTCTCTCCCGCGCTTGCTGGCGTGCTGCTGAAGCCGCACCACGGTGACGTGAAGCGGGACCTTCCTACACGCGTGATCGACTTTCTGTTTGGCTGGTTCTTCCGGCTGTTCAATCGCTTCTTCGACGGCGCCTCGAACGCCTATGTCTGGTCGGTGCGCCGTGCCGCGAGGCTCAGCGTTCTCGTCCTGCTGGTCTATGCCGGCCTGGTCGGCATGACGTGGGTCGGCTTCCAGACGGTGCCCAACGGCTTCGTGCCGGCCCAGGACAAATACTATCTCGTCGGCATCGCCCAGCTCCCGACCGGCGCTTCGCTCGACCGGACCGAGGCCGTCGTCAAGAAAATGTCGGAGATCGCACTGGCCGAGCCGGGCGTTGAGAGTGTCGTTGCTTTCCCGGGGCTCTCGGTCAACGGGATGGTCAATATCCCCAACGCAGCGGTCATGTTCACGATGCTGAAGCCGTTTGACGAACGAAAGGACCCGTCGCTTTCCGCCTTTGCCATCGCCGGCAAGCTGATGGGCAAGTTCAGCCAGATCCCCGATGGCTTCGCCGGTATGTTCCCGCCGCCGCCCGTTCCGGGTCTCGGTTCCACCGGCGGCTTCAAGATCCAGATCGAGGACCGAGCGGGCCTGGGCTTCGAGGCACTCGCCCAGGCTCAGGGTGCGATCATGGGTCGGGCGATGCAAACGCCCGAACTGGCGGGAATGCTGGCGAGCTTCCAGGTGAACGCGCCGCAGGTGCAGGTCGATATCGACAGGGTGAAAGCGAAGTCGCAAGGCGTTCCGCTCAACACGATCTTCGAGACATTGCAGGTCAATCTCGGCTCGCTCTATGCGAACGACTTCAATCGCTTCGGTCGCACCTACCGGGTGATGGTGCAGGCGGACGCACCGTTCCGCATGCAGCCCGAGGACATCGGCCGCCTTAAGGTGCGCAATTCAGCCGGCGACATGATCCCCCTCTCGGCCTTGCTCACCATCAAGCACAGCTCTGGCCCCGATCGGGTTATGCACTACAACGGCTTTCCGTCTGCCGATATCAGCGGAAGTCCCGCGCCCGGATATTCGTTCGGGCAGGCGACGGCAGCGATGGAGCGCATCGCATCGGAGACCCTGCCGCCCGGCATGGCCTTTGAATGGACCGATCTCGCCTATCAGGAGAAGCAGGCCGGCAACACCGCCATGTTTGTCTTCCCGCTGTCCGTCCTGCTCGCGTTCCTGATCCTCGCGGCGCAGTACAACAGTTGGTCGCTTCCTTTCGCGGTGCTGCTGATCGCTCCAATGGCGCTCCTCTCGGCGATCGCCGGGGTGTGGTTCACCGGCGGCGACAACAACATCTTCACGCAGATCGGATTTGTCGTTCTGGTCGGTCTTGCCGCGAAGAACGCAATCCTGATCGTTGAGTTCGCCCGAGCGAAGGAGGACGAAGGGGTCGATCCGTTGGCTGCCGTCCTCGAAGCGGCTCGCCTGCGTCTGCGGCCGATCCTGATGACGTCGCTCGCCTTCATTGCCGGCGTGGTTCCGCTCGTCATCGCCACCGGAGCGGGCGCCGAAATGCGGCACGCCATGGGCATCGCCGTCTTTGCCGGCATGCTCGGCGTGACGCTGTTCGGCCTGCTTCTGACGCCGATCTTCTATGTGGTTGTGCGCCGGCTTGCGATCAGGCGGGACCCGTCGCCCCAACAGGCGACCAAAGCCCATGCCTGAGCAGGTCGACACACGATTCCGCGCCGGGGCGGCCCATGGGCCGTCGCCGCACCCCGGCGCGGTCGGGCCTTGAGGGCCTCAGCGATAGAACACGCAGCAAATCATCAACACGCGGCTATCCGGAAGGAACTTCAAACATGGATATCGGCATCGGCGAACTCTCTCAGCTCACCGGCGTCAAAATTCCGACGATCCGCTACTACGAGCAGATCGGGTTGCTGCGCGAGCGCTCGCGGAGCAAGGGAAACCAAAGACGCTACGACCACGGGGCGGTCCATCGCCTTCTCTTCATTCGCCGCGCCCGCGATCTCGGGTTCAGCATCGAGGCGATCAAGGACCTGTTTCGACTTGCCGACGCCTCGTTCTCAAGCCCGGCCGAGGCGCTCCGCATCGCAAAGGAGCAACTCGCTGCGGTCGAGGAAAAGATCGCTCAACTGGAAACACTCGAAAAGGTGATCCAGCTCGTTGCTGAAAGCGAGAATGACGGGGATCTGATCCCGCTCGATATTTTGCCCTCTAATGACAGCGACCGCGATGGCGATGCTGAGGTGAAAGCTTCAAGCAGAGGCCGAGGATCGATTCACTAGCCTCATCCCAAGGACCTGCGAAGTTGAGATACTATTCCCATGTGAAAAGGAGCCAGAACTGCATCGTGGTCGGTGCGGGACCGGCGGGCCTGATGCTCGGTCTCCTACTGGCCCGGTCGGGCGTCGACGTCACGGTCATAGAAAAGCATCAGGACTTCCTGCGGGACTTTCGCGGAGACACCATCCACCCGTCGACCCTCGAAGCGATCCACGAGCTTGGCTTCCTCGACGAGCTTCTCGCTCTTCCCCACCAGAAAGCCTACCAGCTCCACGCCGAGATCGCCGGGCGCAGCGCCACGATCGCCGATTTCTCCAGGCTACCGACGCGCGCCAAGTTCATCGCCTTCATGCCGCAATGGGACTTCCTGAATTTTCTGGCGGAAAAGGCTGGGGAATATCCGCGTTTCCGACTGCAAATGTCGACCGAAGTAACCTCGCTTCGTTGGGACAACGAACGCGTTGTCGGCGTGAACGTGCGCCAGGGCGACCGCGACCTCGT
>PAJK01000056.1 GCA_002706025.1 Oceanospirillaceae bacterium | reverse complement strand
GCTGCTGCTGACCGTCGCGCTGGGTCGCCATCACGACCTCAGCGAGGCCGACGAGGAAGCGATTGTTGCCGCGCTGCACCGCCTGCCTGTGCAGCTCGACGAAGCCCTTGCACTGGACAGTGCGATCCAGCAGATGTCCGAAGCCTTTGCCGACAAGCATCACGCCCTGTTCCTTGGGCGGGGTGCCCAGTGGCCAGTGGCGATGGAAGGGGCACTCAAGCTCAAGGAAATTTCCTATATCCACGCAGAAAGCTATCCGGCGGGTGAACTGAAGCACGGCCCGCTGGCATTGGTCGACAGCGATATGCCGGTGATTGCGGTGGCACCCAACGACGAGCTGTTGGAAAAACTGAAATCCAATCTGCAGGAAGTGCAGGCGCGCGGCGGCCAGTTGTTTGTGTTCGCCGACAAGGCGGCGGGCTTTGAAGCTGCGGATGGCCTGCAGATTATTGAACTGCCCCACGTTATCGATATTGTCGCGCCCATCCTCTATACCCTGCCGCTGCAATTGCTCAGCTATCACGTGGCGATTCTGAAAGGCACCGACGTCGACCAGCCCAGAAACCTGGCCAAGTCAGTGACGGTTGAGTAAGCGCCCACTATCGGTAGTGTTTCCTGTGGGAGAGTAATAAAGTATCATACTAAGTATTAAAGTATCATACTGAGAAATAAAGTTGCATACTGAAACCGCCGATTCTATGCTCGTTTAATGAGCAGAGTCCGGCGGTTTTTTCATGGCGTCACACAATAAGAGATTTACTGAAGCCTTGTTTGCAAGGTGGATGAAAGAAGGTCGAGGCAGCGGCCAGCATGCTGACTACAAACCCTGGCTGACGGTTAGGGATCTGCCTTCCCTGGGGCGGGTCCATCGCGTCTTCGGCCACAAATCCAGGCGAACCCACCACCTGTTATCCGATCTCGAACTTTCCGTCTTTCTGCTTCTGGAGTGGCACAGCGAAATTACCCAAGTCCGCGAGCAGTTTCCCCTTGAAAGAGATGTTACCCGTCAGCTGGCCACTGATGCCGGAATAAAGCACCCGTGTATTGCGGGGGTCGATCAGTATATGTCGTCGGACTTTCTGGTGGACTCGGCCGATGAAAAAGAGTCCAGGTTTGTGCTGCAGGCGAAATACCGAGAGGCGCTTAACGATGTTCGAACGGTGGAAAAGCTGGAACTGGAGCGTCGATATTGGAAGGAGAAGGCCCTGCCCTGGTATCTGGTCACTGAGGCAGATGTGCCAGCCGTGGTGACTCAAAACATCAAGTGGCTCTATCAGGCACAGCGGGAGGAAGAAGAGGATGAAGAGCTGACGTTGCAGCAGATCGAGTTCTACGCCCATCACTTTGAAAGGAACCCGAACAAGACAGTACTCGCTATCTGTAAGGAACTGGATGCAGCCTACAGCTTGCCACTTGGCGAATCACTTTACGAGGTGAGGCGGTTGTTGGCTAAGCGCTATTTTACCTTCGATATTTTTATTCCTACCACCAAGCTTAAAGCGAAGGACTTGAAAGCCGGAGATCTGGGGTTTATCCGGGAGGTGTATCTTGTTTCGAATCAATGAGGTGCTACAGATCGGTGAACGCCGTTACCGTGTGCTTCAACTGCTCGGCGAGCATCTGGTCTGGATCGACATAGACGATGACACGGCCTTTCCCGAGATCACGTTGGTCGGTGAGCTGGTAGAAGCCATAGAGCTGGAGAATTTGCTGCGCACGGAAGACCCTTACAAGGAGCTTGCCTTTGAATCCCCGCAGGAGGGCAGTATTGCCAGAACCAAACGGGATAGTAACTATGCTCTGATCAAACCTTTGCTTGAGCTGCCCGATTTCTTTGAGCCGAAAAGCCGGGGCAAAGTGATAAACAGCATTCTTGCCGAAAATGGCTCTACCAAGCAGACGCTGTACCGACTAGCCCGGCGATACTGGCAGCGGGGACAGATGCCGAATGCTCTGTTGCCTGACTACAAGTACTCGGGGGGCAAGGGTAAGCGACGGATTGCCAAAGACAAGAAACTGGGGCGTCCTCGCAGAGATATGCCGGGGGTCGGAGCCAAAGTTGATGAGTTTACTGAACGCTTGTTCCGTATGGCCATAGACAGATACCTGCTGAAGGATAAGGGGCACTCTTTTCCCTATGCTTATCGCCGCTTTCAGACCTTGTATCGCAACTATTTTCCGGATGTTCCGGAAGAGGAGCTGCCCAGCAATTGGCAGATGATGCACTTCTACAAACGCGAATATTGCCAGACGGAAACGCTTAGCAAGCGCGTGTCGAATATTGAATACAACAAGGACATCAGGCCTTTGCACAGTACGGCGAATACCCAGGTGCTTGGTCCCGGCTCCCGCTACGAAATCGACGCTACCATTGCCGATATCTATGTGGTTTCCGACAGCGAACGGGGAAACATCGTTGGCCGGCCTGTGGTCTACATGGTGATTGACGTATTCAGCCGCATGGTGGCCGGCTTCTACATAGGGTTCGAGACCCCTTCCTATGTAGCGGCCATGCAAGCCCTGTATATGGCCGTGACGGATAAAACGGGCCATTGCAGGAATCTGGAGTTCGATATCACCCCGGAGGATTGGCCGTGTGTGGGTCTTCCGGATGCCATCCTGGCGGACAGAGGTGAACTGCTGGGGTATCAGATAGAGAGCCTGGAAAGCAATTTTACGGTCAGAATAGAAAATACGCCGCCTTACCGGGGCGATGCCAAAGGTATAGTGGAGCGNAATTTCAAGGCGATACAGGCGTCCTTCGGCCCTTTCGTTCCCGGTTTTGTATCCGGCACCAAGGTAAAAAAGCGAGGCGGAAAGGATTACCGGCTGGATGCCAAGCTGACAGTAAGGGATTTCGCTCAGATTATCTTGTCGTCCGTGCTCTGCCACAACCAATACGCCGTCTTGGAGGAGTATGACCGGGACGCTGACATGCCTGCGGATTTGCCCTCCACCCCTATTCACCTGTGGAACTGGGGTTTGCAGCACAGAACCGGACGTTTGCATCAGGTTGATCCGGATGCCCTGCGTGTGGCCCTGTTACCACGACAAAGGGCTACCATATCCGATAAAGGGGCCTGTATGTTCGGCATCTATTACACCTCATCGGAGCTGTTGCAGCAGGGCTGGTTACATCGGGGCAGGGGTGTCAAACGCCCTGCGAGTATTGAAGCTGCCTACGATCCTATGGTGGCCGATCAAATCTACCTTTTCCCGGAAAAGGGCAGTATCAAGTACTGGACTTGCAATCTGGCTGATATATCCCGGGAATTTCGGGGCGCTTCGTTCTGGGATGTCTGGCAGATCAGAGACGAACAGAAGAAAACGATGGCCAAGGCCAAAGTGCTTTCGGGGTCTAAAAAGCGACAGCACGAGGAATTTGTCATCGACAAAATCGCTCATGCTGAAAAGGCGGCACCTGATACATCCGGCATCTCCAATGCTCAGCGGATCAGGGACATAAACGAAAACAAACGCAAGGAAAAGGAAAGGGAGCGGGCCGAGAAGGCGTATCGTCCTGANACGGATAAAAGCCAGCCTTCAGGAAAGGTTATTCATATTTCCGAATCCGAGCCGGATCTGGACTATCCGGATTACATCGACGAATTGTTTGAGGACGACTGATGCCTTTGCCAGAAAACTTTGTTGATGCCGTTTACATCGACCCGGGTCTCGATCGCTATCGTGGTAATCCGTTAATCGAGGCCCTTCCACCCATCATGGATCTGCAAGCGCTCAAGGTTAAGCTGACCGGCAAGCTCACATTCAACCCACAGGATTGCTATGAAAAAGGGCATCTTCGTGCCCACCAGATCAGTGCACTGCTTGACGATTTCTTCCAGCCTTTGTCGATCCATAAGCAGCTGGAAGAGAAAATATCGGTGATGATCCGCGGAGGCTATGTGGGCCGCAACATAGCGGACGGTTCGTTGAATAAGAGGATGCAGGAAGGCTACCAGCGCATCATGTCCGGTGCTACAAACGACTTCCGCTTCGCTCAATCAAATTCTACCGCCAAAAGTCTGTCGCTGATCGGTTGTTCCGGCAGCGGTAAGAGCTCGACCATCAACCGGATCCTGGCAACCTACCCGCAGGCCATTTACCACCAAGAATACAATTTTGTTCAACTGACCTATCTGAGAATCGAGTGTCCCTCTGACGGTTCGCTGAAGAGTCTGTGCCTGAACTTTTTCCGCGAGGTTGATCGTACACTCAGTACCGGCTACGAGGAGAAGTATGCACGCAAGCGCCACAGCACCGAAGTGCTCCTATCGCTGATGGGGCAGGTGGCAACACAGCGGGCGCTTGGTGTTCTGGTTATCGACGAAATACAGCGACTGACGCTGAAGCGTTCGATCAGCAAGGAAGCCATGCTGGAGTTTTTTGTTGCTCTGGTAAACGTGATCGGTGTTCCCGTGATCATGGTCGGCACGCCCAAGGCCAGATCCATATTCGAAATGGAACTGCAGGCCGGCAGGCGCAGCGCCGGATTCGGCTCGTTGTTCTGGGAGCCGGTGCAGCGAGAACCGGGCAGGGTCGATCCCAGGACCGGCAAGCCAAGAAAAACCGAATGGCAGGCTTTTACCGACAAGCTCTGGCAATACCAGTGGCTGACTCATCGTGACGAGGTACTGAGCGAAGAAATTCGTGATTGCTGGTTCGATCTGTCACAGGGCGTGCTCGATATCGTAGTTAAGCTGTTCGTCCTAGCACAGATGCGGGCCATATCGACCGGGCTGGAGCGAATAACCGTTAAACTGCTGCGTACCGTGTATGAGCAGGAACTGAAACCCGTACACCCCATGCTGGATGCCCTGCGTAGAGGAGATCCTGAGCTTATCGTCAAGTATTCCGACCTGCAGTTGCCGGCGATGGACAAACGCCTTCTTGAGCTGAGGAAGCGGATTGACGAACGTCAGGCCGAAAAGGAAATCGAGCCGGCCTTCAACGGCAACGATAAGGCACTACGGTTGTATAACATGCTGCAGGCGATGGGTTGTGAATCGGAGCTGCTGCAACCCCTGATCGAAAATGCCTTCAAACAACATCCGAACCTTTCCTTGCCCGAGCTGAGCAAGCTCATACTGGAGTGGTACTCCGAACCACCCAGGCCCAAGAAGACTCAAATCGAGAAGATGAAACCTTCCAACTGGCACACGCTGCCTTCCGAAGATTTGAGGTTCAAATTCTCCCAGGCTGAAAAGGGGCGACTCTACGACGACTTTATGTATGGCAAGGAGCTGTTCGATGTGCCGAGTTGGTTGAAGAAAGTAGGGTGACATGTTGGGTTTGCCTCTGCCTTATTGCGACGAGCTTTTGTACAGCACCATCGCGAGATACGGGATACACAGCGGCATAGTGTCGCCGAAAGAATTGCTGCAGGAAGTGTTTGGCGATACCAAGATTATCGCGACTCCTGATTTACCCGGTCATCTGAAANGCATAGCAGANCTCTATCCNGAAGTNGTTGGAATNACGCCGGGCGACCTGCTTTATGAACATACCCTCTTCCCCCTTTATGCTCCATTTATCGNTGAAGAACGGCGNAGGTGCCTGACCCGTGANCTCATNGCAAACAGAAAAAGTACGGTNCATCTCACGGCTGGAGTTGCNGCTTCTCGNNTCAANCAACCTGCATTTCTCAGATACTGCCCNGGTTGCATNAAAGAACAGATCAACCNGTATGGGGANTGCTATTGGCGGAGAGANTGGCAGGTAGCCGGGGCTGAGAGTTGTCCGGTTCACGGNTTNCTGGTCGANTCTGATATTCGTCGTCACGATATGCACAGGCATCTNTTCCNGGCCGCCAGTGANAGTGCTTGCCCAGCGGTCGTACAGCAGCCCGGAAGNTGGCAAAGTGACNTGATNCTNAACAGCNTAAGAGAATTNCTGAATCTTGNGAGTGNNNCTGTACCTGAGCTTTGCCNGTGGANCCNNTGGTATCGAAACCTNGCGGNNGATAACCATCTAAACAGAGGNACTCAAGTNCGCCACGATTTNGTTGCTAACAGGATCGTCGAGTTCTGGGGAGAAAAGTGGCTTGGCCAGTACNGACTNTTGCCNAATNGCGGTGAACCCTGCTGGTTGCGCAATATGTTCCGAAAGCACCGCAAGGCGTTCAGCTATCTCGAGCATTTGGTNGTACTCCATGCCTTATTGGAGNNAGGNTGGAACCTGGCTNATGTCTTTCGAGTCGTTNCTGGGCTCAATCCGGCTGNAAAGGCTTTTAACNANGCGTTGAAGGGGACGGATAAGGCTCAGCNGANCGAATACCGAAATAAATGGCTGGCTGCAGTCGCACAACATGGCANCAAAGGTGCCCGCAGTNATGGATACGGGGGTATCTATGCCTGGCTCTACCGNCGTGANAGAGANTGGTTAATGAANNNCAACGAAGCTCACAGAAAGCCGGAATATGNGCATCNGCCCAAGGTTAGTTGGGCTCAGCGGGACNNGCGAGCGGTCAGGAGGCTGATAGATCTTCGAGANCAGAGCGAGGTGCAACTGGAAGCTCCCAGGCGATCGATGAACTGGTATTTAAATCAATTAGAGCANAAGGCAANCGTTGAAAAACACCTGGATTTGCTACCTTTGTGTNGTTTGTTTTTTGCTCGGNACTGTGAAAGTATATNTGAATATCAAATAAGAAGAATCACCCGCACCGTCATACACATAACACGGAATGACGAGCCCCTGAAACGCTGGCAGGTGCTGAGGGGAGCTGGTTTGAACGAGCAGCGGCTTACCGACTTGGCCAGTCGATTTCTTGAGGAGGTACTCGAAATTTGAACAGCAGCACCTACCTGAAAGGGTTCAAGGACGATACCTGGCTCAACGGGATTGGCGATTTTTTCTGCAGAGTTGGCGGAATCAGGTGGGGGATCAACTTAAGCATCTACCCCAGCAAGGAGCATGGAAAGGATTCAACCTCTCTTTCTAATGCGCCTATGTTGGTACGCAAGAAAATCATCAACCCAACCAAAGACTATTACCGCAAAAATTACGAGATAACTTTTACAGTAACCTCGACCCATGAATGGCGAATTGACACACTTGATAACTGCCCGGCCCTTGAAAGGCGGTTGCATAAGGAAGCCAGGCAACATTGTTTCGTGTTCCGCCATCCAGACGGTACCAGGGTCTATCTTCCCCAGTTCGAACTTGCGAGGTCGCTCTTTTTTCACAATGGCTATCTGGCCCGCTCTTCGGTACTTCACGACGTATTGAACAATGAGTTTGCAGTTGAGTACAACAACGTGTGGGAAAAAGCCATCATCAACGTACTGGATACCTGCAATTGTCCGGCAGAGCTGTTTAACGATTATGGTTATCGCCGGGTGCTTGCCTGGTTGCTGATGGACGCAGACGCCAGGCGTTCATACGACAGTATTGGCAATTACCAGCTGCGTAATGGAGTTGATGATGGGCAATACCGAAGATGGGCCTTTCAGTTCGAACCTCCAGCATTGGAGGGAGCCAGCCTGAGGTTGAAAGGCAATTTTGACACAGAAAGCCAAACACTCTTGGTTTACGAGGTCACCAGCATAAGAAATATTCCAGCCAACTTACCAGAGCATATCGAGTTTTACAGTCCCAAGTTCTTCACTCAGGTCGCCGGGAAAGGAGTGGCAGCAGGCTCTGCTGCTGAGCGGCCGCCTGGGTATAACGTGGATGACGCGGCGGAAGGAAGCCGGGAAAACAAGCCGGTCATGATCCGGGAAAACACGACGGAGATCGAGTTCAATCGTGCGGTGGGGACGTCGAAGATCAGCAAAAAGAGA
Source organism: Oceanospirillaceae bacterium (assembly GCA_002706025.1). Lineage (GTDB taxonomy): Bacteria > Pseudomonadota > Gammaproteobacteria > Pseudomonadales > Oceanobacteraceae > Venatoribacter. Next base: position 6,171 of record PAJK01000056.1, on the reverse strand, counting down.
AAGTCCACGGGGAAAGGCCGCGAGGACGATGGCGAGCTGGGCGAGGTTTACAGAGATGTCAGTACCGAAGAGCAAGGACCATACGGACGTCTGATGAGTGCCGAGTGGAATAATCTTGATGACCAAACTGATGATGCTTACCNGTATCTNAACAAATTCGAGAGCTACTTNAAAATGCTCGGTTTGCTTGANGTNAAATATGGNTTTAAGGTNAGNACCTACCCGCTGAGAAAGNTGCCGANTATTGGTAAATGCAAAAAGCATATACTGGAAACAGATCAAAATCCGAGATGTATGTCGGTCGCCCATGTTACAGCNGGNNTNACAGNNTACTATNTGCTGGAAGTCGATACCTCNGATGCAAGCAAGGCCTTGTCGACNAAAGTGATCCTNGCCAAGGCNATNNGCGACATAGAGCCNCACTTGTTTGAGATAGAAAAGCAGTTGCTTAAGGCATCNNTGTCCTGGCCNAAGCNGCATTTGGATAANCTGGTNGGTNNGGAGANTCACACCTGGATCCCACACCAGAAGTCTGACAAGCCCGGNGCAATTACCGCTGAGGACATTGATAAGTGGGCCGAAAGAGTGTTTATGAGGCTGACTTCTACAGAACAATAATCACACAATGCATCTCAAGAGGCACATGCAAAGCCTGGCTTAGCGGCACAAATTGAAGGCTCTGAGTTTGCAAGTTGTGCNCTTGCAGCCGGACATCGNGATTAGGCTATACCGGGTTTATCACATGCTTGGNATTTACCCGCCGCNAGCAGGCTCCTGANATAAGGANCGGTGGCCCTACTCCCCGCATTTTCCCGTGAAGTTGCCAATTACCTTCTCGATCCTGTGGTGCTGTCAGAGCAATTGGTTTTTGCCATCAAGTGTTTATGTTGATTCTGGTTTATTTATCACCGCCTCCGTAGGCACGCATAAATAGGGTTACTACATTGGTTACCCAAGTCTCTATCTGCGCTGCCGAGGGTGGGCTGTCCGGGTAAGTCAGGTACTGTAACTGCAGCTCGCTGCGCACCAGGTTTACAAACATACAGGCGACGGCCTCCAGACTGGTGTCACCAAAATTTACTTCACCGGACTGGCTGGCACCGGCTAACAGATCGGCAACCAGCCTGGCACTAACCTGCGGCCCGGCACGGTAAAATGTATGTGCCAGAGCAGGAAAGCGGGCGCTTTCGGCAATGGCAACACGATATAGTGCCAGTCCGGACGGGGAGAGCACCACATCCAGATAGGTCCGAGCCAGTATGCCCAGGGTTTCTTTCAGTCGCCCCGGCTGAAAGCGGATATTATGCAGGGCTCTGGTAAAAGCAGTGCACTCGGATTTGATCACTGCGGTAAAGAGCGCTTCCTTGTTGGTGAAGTGCGCATATACCGTTGATTTTGAAACCCCGGCTTCGCGCTGGATCATGTCGGTGGTGGCGGCACTGAAGCCATGGGCCAGAAATACCTTTCGAGCAGCCTGCAAAACCTTGAGTGCTTTACCACTCAGCTCGGTTTCACCCGAAAGGGAAACATGTTCGGTTAGATTGCGTTGTTGCATCTGAATCGGCCTCTTGGCAATGATGTGTATCCTTGACACCATATCAAACTGTACGGTACAGTACAAATTGTATCGCCATCCTGGTGCATCCCATCTTTCTTGGTGGGCAATGTTACCCGGATTATTTTTTTGCCACCAGTTCGAACCGATCGGTTCGAACTGAAGTGTTCGGTGAGCTTATATGACGCCACAATCGTTGTTACCTTCGCTGCGTAAATCCACGGTAGCGCTCAGTATACTGCTACTTGCCGGCTGTGCGGTCGGCCCCCATTTTGTTCAGCCCGACAACAGTCTGCCGGGAACGCCGTTATCGCCTCGGGATGATTACCGTCATATGCAGGAAACATCCGTAGCCAATGTGCCTGTGCAGTGGTGGGTACTGTTCAATGATCCGATATTAACCGAACTGCAGCAACGAGCCCAGGCCGGTAATCTGGGCCTGCAAATGGCGGCGAAACGCATAGAGCAAAGCCGCGCACAGCTGGGTATCACGTCGGCCCAGCTGTTGCCCGGTGCGGCGGGCAATGCGAGCTATTCCCGTGGCGGGCTCAGCCAGCACGGCCGGCTGGCCGCGCTGGGAGCACCGACCAGCGCCACCGGTTTCTGGCAACTCGGATTTGACGCCAGCTGGGAGCTTGATCTGTGGGGGCGAGCTCATCGAGCGCGCGAAGGGGCCACTGCCGCCCTTGAGGCGAGGGTATACGACCATGAGGCGATCCGGGTGGCATTGTCCGCTGAGGTGGCCCGTGTTTACCTGCAATTACGGGGCACCCAGGCCCAGCTGAACATTACGCAGAAAAATCAGGCGATTGCCGAGCGAGCCCTAGAACTGATCGAAAGCCGTGAACGCAATGGGGTAGCCACCGGCTTTGAGGTCGCGTCCGCTCGTGCGCAAGTGGCCACCGTCAAGGGCATGGTGCCTGCGCTCATTCAGCATAGAAACGCTTTGATGAATGCGTTGGCCTTGCTGCTGGGAGAGCAACCGCGGGCATTCGACGCCGAGTTGAAAAACGCCATGCCCCTGCCTTCATTGCCGAGCAAGGTGCCGGTGGGGGTTCCATCCGAGCTGGCGCAGCGACGACCCGATATTCAGCGTGCCGAAGCCGAACTGCATGCGGCCACCGCCGCCATCGGCGTTGCCAGGGCTGATTTCTATCCCCGCATTGGCCTGGGAGCTCGAATTGGGGTAGAAGCCTTTGAATCCGACGACCTAGATAGCTGGGATTCCCGCTTTTTTTCCGTCGGCCCTACCGTTTATCTGCCCATCTTTGAAGGGGGGCGGCTGAAACAGCGACTAGCACTGAATGAGGCGAAACAAAAGCGCGTCGCGCTGGCCTACCGGCAAACGGTACTGCAGGCCTGGCACGAAGTGGATAACGCCTTGGATGCCTGGGCAGCACAACGCAGCCAGCACGCCAACCTGCAGGTGTCCTACGAGCAGAACATACAGGCGCTGAATGCCGCCGAGCGAGGCTACCAGCAGGGTGCGGTGGACTATTTGCGAGTACTGTCCGCACAGCGCAACGTGCTGGAGAGCGAATACCGGCTCAATGACAATGCCACCGACGCCACCCTAGCGCTGGTGAACCTCTACAAATCACTGGGGGGCGGATGGGATCCGGACGCCCTGTCGATTGCGCCGTCATCCCTGGAGGCGGACCAATGAGCACGGTCGTAGTACAGCCGCCCGCAAGCTCGCCTGCTGTGGCGGCAAAGCCACCCGGGCGCGCGCTTGGTGGCCTGGTCGGCATTCTTGTCGCCGCCATGATGGCGGGGCTGAACAACCGCGTTGGTGCGCTGGCGCTGGCGGACGTGCGAGGGGCGTTGGGTTTTAGCCTGGACGGCGCCTCCTGGCTTACCACTGTGTATACTGCCGGTGAGCTCATCGCCATGCCCTTCGCCGCCTGGTTTGCCATTACGCTGTCCATACGGCGCTTTGAGCTGTGGATGATTGGCACCTGCGCATTATTGGCCTTGGTGATTCCCTTTATCCAGCGTCTCGATCTGTTGCTCACCCTACGCTTCGTGCAAGGTGTCGCTAGCGGAACTATGATTCCCTTGCTGATGATGGCGGCATTGAAATTCCTTCCTGTCCATATACGGCTGCATGGTCTGGCATTGTATGCACTGACGGCTACTTTCGCACCCAATGTGTCGATCTGGTTGGCTGGGTATTGGACTGACGGACTGCTCGACTGGGGCTGGGTGTATTGGCAGATCATACCCTTGGCCCTTATCGCAGGTGGGCTGATTGCCTGGGGGTTGCCGAAGGATGCCATTCAGACCGGGCGTTTCCGGCAAGCCAATTGGGTTGGTCTGGCACTGGGTGCGCCTGCGCTGGGCCTTATTGCGGTTGCTCTCGATCAGGGAGTGCGGCTGGATTGGCTTAACTCCCCCCTGATTGTCGTGTCATTGGTGGCTGGCTTCACTTTGCTGGGCGTCTATCTACTTACTGAATGGTACCACCCTTCTCCGTTCATCAAGTTGCAATTGCTGGAGCGGCGCAACCTAGGGCTGAACTTTACACTGTTTGTCTTTCTACTGGTGGTCATGAGCTCCGGGGTGATGTTGCCAATGCACTACCTCGGGCCATTACAGGATTACCGCCCCCAGCAGATAGCTCCCATTGGTTTGATTATCGCCTTGCCACAACTGATCTTTGGTTCAGTAGTAGCGGTCTTACTGTACCAGAAATGGGTCGATGCTCGCTTCGTTTTCAGCCTTGGCCTGCTTTTGATTGCGCTGGCGTGTTTCTCGGGCAGTTGGCTTACTCCAGATTGGAATCGGGATCAGTTCGTGATGGTACAGATGCTGCAGGCACTCGGCCAGCCCATGGCGGTGGTATCAATGCTGTTTCTCGCCACCAGCGTGGTGCGGCCTAGCGAAGGTCCTTATGTGTCGGGAACCATTAATACGCTGCGTGCTCTCGGCTCATTGATAGGCGGTGCCGTGGTCGGGCAGTTCCTGACGGTTCGCGGACGCTTTCATGGGGAAATGTTGCTGGATCATGCCGCGCTAGCTGAGTCCTCTCTCTCATCGGTGCCTGAGCCGTCCCAGTTGATGGGCATTGTCGGCCAACAAGCATTGGTGCTGTCGGTGGCGGATGCCTATCGCGCCTTGGGGGTTCTGGCACTGCTCTTGATTCCTTTCGTGCTGCGGCTGACCTACATTCCTGCGCCTGACCTGAAGGCCAGTACTTCTTTATCATCATCTTCATAAGGAGCATTTCATCATGGCATTGCCAAAGAAAGCCAAAATCACCAGTGCAGTACTGCTATTGGCAGTCGCGATAGGCTGTGTGCTTTATCTCAATCGGCCAGAATCAAGCGCATCAAGTCAGTCCACAAAAGATGCTTATGTACAGGCAGACTTCACTTTTGTTGCCCCACAGATTGCTGGGAAGGTCGATCAGGTATTCGTGGAGGAGAACCAGCAGGTGAAGGCAGGGGACTTGCTCGCGACCATTGACGATCGGGATTTCGTCGTCGCCGTGGATGCCGCTAAAGCACAAGTTTCCGGTGCTAACGCCAGTGTCGCCAGTCTGGAAGCTCGTCTGGCACAGCAGCAAAACGTGATACACCAAGCGCAGGCAGCCGTTGCCATGGATAAGGCCGAGCTAGTATTGGCGAGAGCTAACCACGAACGCTATCGCAACCTGGCCGCCGATGGTTCAGGTACTGTCCAAGCCATGCAACAGGCCCAATCACAGTTGAATATCCGTCTGGCGAGCCAAGAGAAGAACCAGGCGGGACTAAAAGCGGCCCAGCAGCAGGTGGCCATTCTGCAAGCTGAACTGGAAAAGGCCAAAGCAGCGCTAGCCCAAGCCCAGGCCGCTCAAGCCGCTGCGGAATTAAAATTGTCCTATACGCGTATCACGGCCCCAGTTGACGGTACCGTGGGACAGAAATCGGTTCGTGTCGGAGCCTTCGTCAATATCGGTACTCCACTGCTAGCAATCGTTCCACTTGATGCCGTCTATATCCAGGCGAACTATCGCGAAACGCAATTGGCTCATATCCAAATAGGACAAACGGTGGACATCAAAGTAGATGCCTTGCCCGGCGCCACCCTGAAAGGGACAGTAGCAAGTTTAGGCCCTGCTAGTGGGGTCAGCTACTCCGCCATTGCGCCACACAATGCAACCGGTAATTTTACTAAAATTGTGCAACGCCTTCCCTTACGCATTCGCGTGGATTCTGGTCAGCCTGAGGCGAATAAACTACGCGTGGGTATGTCTGTGGTGCCAACCATCCAAACCCGGAACTAATGAGACGTAAGAGTTGAGTTTGAACTTGCTGCTGCTCAGTGGCGATTAAACCGGTGGTAGTTTAGGTCGGTCAAGGTCAGCCGAAAGATGCATGGTTGCTGGCTACTGGCCTCTTTCCGACAGGATAAATTGATAGCGTCAGATCTGTTGCCGGAACAGTGTGCTCTAGCTAGCCGTGATGTTTTGGCGCTAACGATTTTCCAGCTATGCTTTTAGCCTTAAGGCCCATCCTCGCTCTATTTGGAGGCTCAATTCAGGCCGTGGGTTGAGTTTTATTTAGCCACCGTAAGCAATTACCCGTCATTGAATTGAAGCGCTGGAAGCGGGAGCCCACTTTGCTTATCCGTAT
>PAJK01000055.1 GCA_002706025.1 Oceanospirillaceae bacterium | reverse complement strand
ATAATCTGTACGCCGTGGGAAATACCGATGGCAAATACCAGGAATGGCACCAGTACAGAATACAGGTCGATGGTATAACCCATCAGCGCCAGCGCACCCAACTGCCAGATAACCGCTGTCAGAGAAGCCAGAATCGGCACAACAGTGCCCTTCGGACAACGTGAATACAGATACAGCAGAATCGCGGTGGCGATCATAGCGATCAGGAAGAACACGGCAATCTGGCGTGCGCCATCCATCAGGTCACCCAGTTTTTTCGGCGTGCCTGTGATGTAAATACGGTACTTACCACCGTCGTCGTATTTGGCGCGTATTTTTTCTTCCAGATCGTGGGAGAACTTCTGATAGCTCAGTTTTTCACCGGTATCAGGGTCCTTTTCAACCAGCGGCACATCAATAATGGAGGAGGTAAAATCGTTAGAAACCAGACGGCCAACCTGGCCGGATTTCAGTACATTCTGACGCACCTGCTCGAGACTTTCCGCACTACCATCATAGGTGCTCGGAATCACCGGACCACCCTGGAAGCCTTCTTCGGTCACTTCCATCCAACGGGTATTTGGCGTCCACAGCGACTGCATACCGGAGCGGTCTACCCCTTTAACGAAGAACACGTCGTCGTTAATTTTGCTCAGGGTTTCCATGTACTCTTTGCTGAAAATATCACCATCGCTTGCTTCAACTGCAATCTTGACGTTGGCGACACCACTTTTCATATCATCTTTGTGAACCAGATAATTCTGAATATATTCGTGGTTCAGCGGGATGTATTTTTCGATGCTGGAATCCAGCTTAACCTTGGTCAGCCCGTAACCAAACAGCACGGTCAGAGCAGCCAGAATCAGCAGCACCAGGCCGCGGTTGTGGAAAAGAAAACGTTCAAGGGCCGGCGCGGTCTCTTTCGACAGAATGTAATGTTCCGGCTCCGTGGAGTAACGGCGTTTTTGTTCGCTCATGATCAGAGATCTCCTGCTGCCATTGTGATGGTCTGATGAATTAATCCGGCATTGGCATCCAGGCGCATAACGCCGGCCTCACCCACCAGAACAAACTTGCCGTCTGAAGTCTCAGCAGCAGCGGCATACCCTTTCCGGCCTTCCACAGTGGTGGCCTTCGGAGCGGACATCGACTCATCAAATACAACAACAGAACCAGCATTACCGACCAGCAGCGTATGCTCCTGAGCGACAACGCCGGAAAGAACGGTCTGCTCACTGCCGGTGTCCATCTCATCCCAGACAACACCGCCATCAAGCGACTGATATACGTGGCCACGCAGGCCAAACAGTAATTGCGTATCTCCTTTGGCAACCACACCAAACAGAGAACCGTCGTATGGTGATTCCTGCAGAGTCCAGCTTTCACCCAGATCATCAGAACGCAGAATCATGCCCATTTCGCCCACCACAACCAGAGATTGCGGACCTACCGGTGCAATAGCATTGATATGCAGACGCTGTGGGTTATTCAGACGTGCAGAAGCATCGCTCCAGCTTTCACCGCCGTCGGAGGTATAAAAGAACATGCCGTATGCGCCGACAGCAAAGCCGCGTTTAGCATCATAGAACCAGACATCGAGAAAAGGTTTGGTGGAGCCGGTTTCCTGATCATACATTGCATCTTCAAGGCCGAAGGTCGCATCTTCCAGCGCCACTTCAGCATCTTCCACAGCAATATCATCACCGCTGTCTTCCGCTTCTTCGAGGCGGGCCATGGCGTATTCTTTCTTCTGCTCAGCGCCCGCAACAATGGCATCATTAGCCATGTAGCCGTCAAACTGTTTGCTCCAGGTTTTGCCACCATCAGAAGAATGCAGAATGATACCGTCATGACCGACGGCCCAGCCAAAATCACCCGATGGGAAATACACCGCGGTCAGGGTTACGGAAACAGGAACCGATGCCTGCACCCAGGTTTCGCCGTTATTATCTGAATAGATGATATTACCGTGCCCCCCAACAGCGACCAGGCGCTGATTTACACGAATAACATCCAGCAGCAGAGTCTGATGGGCTTTTTGCGTCGCCATAGCTGGCGTTTGAAGAGGATCCTGCCAGGCCGCGATTGCCGCGCCTGTAATAAAGAGNCCCGCCAGTAATAACCCGGCACGGGCACACCCGGTCCTCAGAGTCTGACCCGCATGGTGGGCAGACTTCTGAACCAAATCAGAAAACATATGGAGCTCCGTTTTTATAGTAATGTGTCGGAAGTTCGCTAGTCTAGCTGACAGAAATAACATTGACTAACGTCCACTTGTAACAGAATGTAAGAAATCAAGTGCTCTCACAGGCCAGTGTCAGATACCTGATTTATCCCCCCTAACGCCCCTGCCACCTGTGCGGCAGGGGTTGTCTGGCTCACAGCAGATATCGCTTAACGACGTCCGCGGCGGCGTAATTCAGACGGTGTAAAGTAACGCTCACCCGGCGCTTCCTGACTATAGTCAATGGTGCCGTTTTCCTCGTTATCCAGACCTTGCAGGTGATAACGACGGGCTTTGATATCGTGGAATACATCCATCGCACTCCAGGTCACCGGCAGTTCGTAGAAGTTCTTGATATAGCCAAGATTCACCCGCCACAGGTCACCCTTCTCGTCGTACAGGTCGCCCACAGCAATCTGCCAGGTATCTTCATCCAGATAATAAACCCGCTTGCCATAAACATGGCGCACGCCATCTTTCAGCTTGCCTTCTACTACCCACACCCGGTGTTTTTCATAGCGGGTGTAATCCGGGTTAAGGTGCCCAGGTTTGATCAGATCATCGTATTTCACGTTGGCTGAGGTCAGACGGTAATTGTTATACGGAATATAGATTTCACGCTTACCTTTCAGCTCCCAGTTATAGCGGTCCGGCGCACCGTTATACATATCGGTATCGTCGGCATAACGCAGACCATCCGCCGCAGCAATCGGCGTATCGTAAGCCAGATTCGGCGCACGGCGTACACGACGCTGACCAGCGTTATAGCCCCAGGCCTGACGTGGCTCTTCCACCTGATTCAGGGTTTCATGCACCAGTACCGCGCCACCGGCCAGACGCGCAGGTGCTTTGGTAAAGGACAGGTAATAGAACAGGATATTGTTCAGATCATCGATGGTGCGGTCCGGACGGTAGTAGTTAAATTCTACCTCCTGCTGCACCGTTACCAGTGAGTAATCACCATCGGTATGAACGGCAATTTCCGAGGCCCGGCGTACCAGATAGGTTCCGCGCCAGCGGGTAATGTGGTTCCAGATAGCCTCCAGACCGGTTTTCGCAATCGGAAACGGAATACCGCCATAGGCGTACAGCAGACCGTTGCCCTGATTGGTTAATTCCGCCCGGATGGCATTTTTATAGGTGTTTTCGTAAACCCATTCCGGCGCCGCTGCGGTNCGGCGGGTCTTATACACCGGCATACGGAAGGTATCAGGATAAGTTGCGAACATGGCCTTCTGGCCCTCAGTCAGAAATTTCTCAAACTGATTCATGTTCGCCGCTGTAATTTCAAACAGCGGCTTATCCTGCGGATANGGNTCCGGATGGTGCTGACCAGGTTTTTTGTAGCTCTCCGGCGGCAACGTCAATCCACCACGCCATGGCGGAATATCTGAACCGTTACCACTCCGCTCTCCCCCGAGCGGAGTCAGATCCCCTTTAAGCTGATCAGCTTCTTTTACAGATACGGCTGCCTGTGCCGTNTGGACCAGGCAGAAAAGCGCAAGTGCGCCAGCCGCGATTAAATTATTCTTGTTCATTATGCGACCTCGATTTTTACCGCTTCCCGCGGTACTTCCCGGGCCAAGCATAAAGAATCCTGGCCCAATGCTCAAACTAATCTATTACAATTTACCTCGTATTCNGCGTTTTTTTGTGCCTTAAACTCACNAATCATCAGGCTAAGCTCTTACTTACCACTTCGTAGACATCTTTCGACAAAGTCCCGCTTGCCATAATNCGTTGCAGTTGTGCCTTCATCAGTNCNGCCTGTGCCGGTACCAGTCGCTTCCATTTGGTCAGNGGTCCCANCAAACGTGCAGCAATCTGTGGGTTACTGGTGTTCAGCTTCAGTACCGCNTCGGCCAGTAACTCATAACCACTGCCGTCGGTGGCATGGAAATGCACCAGCGCCTGATTGGCNAAAGCGCCGATCACAGAACGCACCTTGTTCGGGTTACGCCAGTCAAAGGCTTCATGCTCCTGCAGTGAGCGGATAAAGGCAGCNCTGCTCAGCTCAGCAGACCCCGCCTGAACGGACAACCACTGATTCACCACCAGCGAATCNCCGGACCACTGCTGATAGAANCTGGCCAACAGNGCTTTGGCTTCATCTTTGTTGCCGCTGTTCACAACCGCAACCATGGCNGCCATCTGATCGGTCATATTNTCTGCAGCAGCAAACTGGTCTTTGGCCNCCTGCAGNCCTTCTGCTGAGGTTTTAACCCAGTATGACAGTGCGAGATTTTTCAGCGCGCGGGCGGACATCTGTGCCGGTTCCGGNGCGTAAGGNGCTGCGGATGTCAGGCGCTGATANCAATCAATAAATTCCTGCNGCAGAGANGCTGCAATGGCCAGCTGCACTTTTTTACGTGCAGCATGAATGGCCTGCGGGTCCACCACATCGGAGAANGTCGCGATATAAGCTTCCGATGGCAATGACAGCAGGTAAGTCACCATTGCCGGATCCAGCGTGCTGTCNTTCAGCAGNGATACAAAGGTTTCCCGCGCAGCNGCAGACAGGGTGAAATCACTCACCATGGCNCCGTTGATCCAGTTCAGCATCAGACGCTGACCGGCATCCCAGCGGTTAAAGCCATCACTGTCATGCTTCAGGCGGAACAACAGATCGGCATCAGATTCGGCGTAATTCACTTTCACTGGCGCAGAAAAATCGCGGAACAGAGACAAGCGCGGCTCTTCAGTCACAGCGGAGAACACGAAGGTCTGCTCGGCTTCCGTCAGATGCAGCACCTGACTGGCTTCGGTCCAGGCATCCGCCGGACTGACCCTGACTGGCATATCGCTGCCGTCNGNGGCNATCAGCCCCAGCTGCACCGGAATCCACATAGCTTTCTTATCGGTTTGNCCCGGNGTNTCCGGACAATTCTGACGCAGGGTTAANCGNAGNTCCTGTGCCGCAGCGTCGTATTCGGATGCCACATCNACCACCGGNGTACCGGCCTGCTTGTACCAGAGTTTGAACTGAGTTAAATCAACGCCGTTGGCATCTTCCATNGCGCCGACAAAATCATAAATCGTAACCGCCTGACCATCATGGCGTTCAAAATACAGATCCGATCCTTTGCGGAAACCTTCCTCGCCCAGAATTTTNCGGATCATGCCAACCACTTCCGCACCTTTTTCATAAATGGTGACTGTGTAGAAGTTGGAAATTTCGATAAAAGAATCCGGCTGTACCGGGTGCGCCATNGGGCCGCTGTCTTCAGCGAACTGCACNGTACGCAGAATGGTGGCGTCTTCGATACGTTTTACCGTGGCGGAATTCATATCGGACGAGAAACCGGCATCACGGAAAACGGTAAAACCTTCTTTCAGACTCAGCTGAAACCAGTCACGNCAGGTCACACGGTTACCGGACCAGTTGTGGAAATATTCGTGCGCNACGATGGATTCAATGCGCTGATAAGCAGCGTCGGTTGCGGTCTGCGGATTAGCCAGCACGCAGGAAGAGTTAAAGACATTAAGGCCTTTATTTTCCATCGCGCCCATATTGAAATCATCCACCGCGACGATCATAAAAATATCCAGATCGTATTCNCGGCCGTAGGTTTCTTCATCCCAGCGCATGGAGCGTTTCAGCGCATCCAGCGCGTAGTCGGTTTTATCNATGTTCTGCGGTTCAACAAAAATCTGCAGTTTTACTTCACGCCCGGAACAGGTCACAAACGTATCTTCTTTGCTCANCAGAGAACCGGCCACCAGCGCGAACAGATAGGCCGGTTTTTTATGCGGGTCATTCCAGCTGACTTTGCGTACGCCATTGTCAGTGTTGTCGGCNATCAGGTTACCGTTGGACAGCATCACCGGATGTTTTTCAGCGTCGGCAATAATATGCGTGGTAAATACCGACATCACATCNGGGCGGTCGAGGTAATANGTAATGCGACGGAAGCCTTCCGCTTCACACTGTGTGCAGTACATNCCNCCGGAACGGTANAGACCTTCCAGCGCAGTATTTTTGGCCGGATAAATACGTGTCTGTACCTGCAGCATAAACGCGTCAGGCACAGAGGTAATGGTCAGGGATTCTTCATCGGTGTGATAATCCGCATCATTCACTTCAGCGCCATCCACAGCGACGGATANCAGCTCCAGCTCCTGACCNGCCAGNACCAGAGGTGCATCCGCCGCGGCGTTTTTGTTGCGCGTCATTTTCAGCAGTGAGGTGACCAGCGTGCTGTCTTCGTTCAGCTCAAACGTCAGGTCAGTGGTTTCAATCCAGTAATCCGGTTCCTGGTAGTCCTTCAGNTAAATCGCTTTTGGCTGAGCATCACGCATAATTTAGTCCACGCTGAAATGAATATGGTACGAAGTAAATTTTCTCAGGTTGATCACACCCGTATCGAGTATCAGATACTGGCCNTTAATCCCCTGTAAGCGACCGCTTACCAACGGATTTTTATCAAAGTTNTGGCTGCTGATCTTAGTCGGGTACTGCAACACAGGATAACGGAAGTTTTCCACCGCGCTATCGGTTAACAGACTGACAGATCCCGGGCCTTCCTGCTGTTCAATCTGATGGATATCAGCAGCAAATTCAGCCAGCAGGCGGTTGCGCTCTGCGACCAGATCCAACGGTTCCGCGTCCTGCTTTAACAGGGTACGCCAATTGGTTTTATCCGCCACCTGCGAGCGCAGCAGGTCTTCAATCAAACCGGACAGTCGGCGGTTTTTTACCCGGGCAATGGGCAACGCCTGCGCCGCGCCCTGATCGAGCCAACGGGTTGGCATTTGCGTCGCACGGGTAATACCGACTTTCAGACCCGACGAATTCGCCAGATACACAATGTGATCATTAAAACAGACACTTTCTGCCCACTCAGGTTCACGGCAGGTTCCCTGAGCAAAGTGGCATTTTTCCGGACTCATCATGCAGCTGTCACACTGCGCCAGCTTAGAAAAACAGGGGTAACAGAAGCCCTGGGAAAAGCTTTTTTTGGTTTTTCGTCCGCAATGACAACAGTGAATTTCACCTGCCCATTCGAGGCTGATGTGCTGTTGCAGGAATTCGTTCAGTGGAATGGTCTGCTCATCGAGTCTGAGCTGGTAGTTCACCGGCTGGTCATCAGCCGCCGGTGAAATGGCCATCTTCTGCAGATGGCCGGAAGCAGTAAAAGCAGTCATAAATTATTGCAGGGTCAGTGTCTGAACGTCATCGTCGTCATCATGATCGTGTGAAGACGATTTACAGCTGTCTTCCATGTAGCCAACACGCTGATCCGCTGGCAGATCGTTTACTTTTTCGTAATAAATAATCGCCTGCAGACACATTTCGACCTGCTCTTTATCCAGACGACGACCGTCCGGAAAGCGGCCCAGCTCAACTGCTGTGCGCAGATTCTGATACATCTCCGGAGTCAGAGACTGAATAAGATCATCAAGGGTCATAATTTCAGATCCTCATTTTGAATGTTTATACGGCCACACAGCCGCAAGAATAAAACCGGCAATCAGGCCGCCAATATGAGCGCCATGTGCTGTGCCTGACATGCCAGGAATAACGGTATCCAGAGCAATACTGATCACGGTCCAGCCGACCATCACCGGCAGCAGCATCTTCGGCACATTGTACGGCACTTTGCGTAAACGCAGACCGACCCAACCCAGCATTCCCATGGTGACGCCCGACACACCGCCAAAAGACGGTCCGGCGTACCACCATTGAATGGTATTACCGACCAGGCCACAGATCAGCAGCAATGCCAGTAATGGCACAACCCCATCATGGCGTTCTATCGGCCGCGCCAGAATAAACCACCAGAGGCCATTAAACAGGATGTGCATAAAGGAAAAATGCAGCAGCGTCGGACGCCATAAAGCCCACAGTCCGATATCAGCGTAGGTCGCCGGATCGAACCTGTCCTCTGGCCACAGCTCAGCACCGGCAAACAACCAGCCCTGCCAGTCGCCGGAGAAATGCATCCACACAAACACCGCGATAAACACCAGCAACAGCACCATGCTCAGCGGTGTTTGCAGCAGCTCCTGCATTTTCTTTTGCGCACCACCATGACCGCTAGCCGCCAGTGGCTCTTCCAGTTCACCTGCCTGCCATTGTTCCAGCCATTCCTTAACTTTACCCAGCTCCGCCGGGTCAGCGAGGAACAGGCACTGCTTGCCGTCCTGTTCGATTACCCTGTGCACAATACGTTCAGCCCACAGGTGTCTGGTAACAGGTGACAAATCCACATGCAGTTCTGCCACCAGCACCAGTACTGGTGATACAGGTTCAGTCATCAGCGTTCGTTCTTCTCTACCCGTACCCAGGCAAATTTGCCGGGCTGCAGATGTTTTTCGGTATCCATACGATAGGCAACCAGACGTCCGTATTTAACCGCACTGTAATCAAGACAGGCGATATTAGGGACAATGGGCGCAGGAATACCCTGCATCCAGTAGTGGCCAATAAAGAGCGGTTTTTCCTGTGGTCCGTAAAACAGCAGCTGCTCTTTTTCTTCACGACTGAGAATACCGTGCTCAATATCTTCCGGCAGCGGATCCGGCTGGAACACCACATCACTGTATTTTTCCGGCTGCTCGGCCCAGAACTTGGTACGGAAAAACTGGCGCACCATACCGTCTTTGGCAGTCATAGAGCGGCCATCCGGTAACTTCAGCGACGTGCCACGCAGCATGCGATCGAGGAAGCGGTACAGGAACGTATCCATATTGACCGATTCCGGCAGCATTGCCCGGGTAATGTGATTGGTACCGTAACGCTGCAGATACTCGTCAATCATCGCCTGATCCCAGCAGGCATGCACCACGCGGAAATGATCGTACTCCAGCCACAGCGGCAGATCGGTAAACCACTCGAGGAATTCGGTGAATTCGTGCGGGTGATCTTCAAACTGCTTAATGCTCTGCTCGACAATAAAATTATTGCGCGCTGTGTGCGGACGCAGATACGGCTGACGCATGCCCGGGGGCGCTTCGCTCAGATAAGTAACCAGATTGTATTCATGATTGCCCATCACGATATCGGCATGACCGGCATCCACCATATCGCGCACGATATGACAGGCCAGACGGATATGCGGACCGCGGTCGACAATATCCCCAAGAAACACCACTTTGCGTTTCGGGTGCTGGTAAATACCATTGCGTTTGCTGTAACCGAGCTGCTCAAGCAGTTCGATCAGCGTCTCGCCGCAACCATGAACGTCGCCGATTAAATCGTAACCCTGGTGCATACTTCTCACTCTCCCAGGTTGCTACTCCAGCCCAGTTTGGTCCGGCAGATTTCATAGAAATTGTGACCTTTCGGGTGAATCAGCTTCAGTTTATGAGCCTTCTTGCGGATGGTAATCGAATCACCGGGCGCACACGGGATGTGATTCTGACCATCACAGCTGATGGTCGGATACAGGCCCTGCTCGCTGTCGATCACAATCTTAATTTCGCTTTTGCCATCCACCACAATCGGGCGACTGGACAGGGTATGCGGGAACATAGGTACCAGTACCAGCGCATCCAGTTTCGGATGCATGATAGGGCCACCGCCAGAGAGAGAATACGCAGTCGATCCTGTTGGCGTGGATACGATCAGACCATCGGAACGCTGGCGGTACACATACTGACCTTCAATCCACAGATCGAAAGCAATCATGCGGGTAGACTTGCCCGGGTGCAGAACCACGTCATTCAGCGCTGCAGCACTGGCAATCGGATTGCCGTCTCGCTTGATCTCGGCATCGAGCAGAAAGCGCATTTCGCTGATGTATTCGCCGTTCAGAACCGCCTGCACTGCGTCCAGCATGGTGTCGTCCGGGGTGATATCAGTGAGGAAACCCAGGTTGCCACGGTTAATCCCNAGCACCGGTGTTTTGTACTTGGCCAGTGCGCGGGCGGCGCCCAGCAGNCTNCCATCNCCNCCGACNACGATCACCAGATCACAGATTTCACCNAGCAGATTCACCTTGCTCACCTGCATACCGTGCCCCGGCATAACTTCGGCGATGCGATCATCAAGAATAACGTGATAGCCTTCTTCCGGCAGATAGCGCAGAAGACGTTTAATGGTCTCGATGACNTTATTGCTGTTCAGACGGCCTATAATGCCTATGTTGCGGAATTCTTCCATCGCTGTGGATTACCAACCTTTCATAGCGGTGTTTTCAATGGTTCGTTTATACCATACAGGAGTTAAAAACGCTTGCTACCAACTCAACCGGCGCCGGATCACGCCTTCTTTCAGCTGTCCGAACAATATCAGCGTGACCGCCTGTGGAGTCTNTTTGGCCCCGCCCTGCTCGACTGCTCCTGGAGCCCGGCCCACCCCGCCTGGTTACCGGAAACGCCGGACTGGGCGCTGCAGCAGCGCATTAACCTGCTGCCNNCCCCGGAGTACCGCAGCCACCGCCTGGGNCTGAAATTTGAGCAGCTGTGGCAACAGTATTTCGACCTCACCGCAGAACGCAGCGAAGCCAANNTGCAGCTGGTCAGANACGGCATNACGCTGGGGGAAATGGATATTCTGACCCGCATCNGCGAGCGCAACTGGCACCTGGANCTGGCGCTGAAGTTTTATCTGGCGGTNGGNGATGACTGGGTCGGCCCCAACAGCCGTGACCGNTTCTACAGCAAGCTTGGCCATACCCGTCACCACCAGCTGGATCTGAGCCGCGACTCGGCAACCCNGACGCGGCTGGAGAACAGCGGCTGGAGCGATGTTTTACCTCAGGCGCTGATGCGCGGCTGTCTGTTTTATCCGGCNCACCGCANTGAAGACATGCAGCTACCGGCAGAACTGAACCCTGANCACTGGCGAGGATTCTGGTGCCATGCCGCCTCGGCGGACGNNATCCCGGATGGCCGCTGGAGTATTCTGGCCAAAGANCAGTGGATGAGCCCGGCACTGGTAAGTTGCACCGTCAGCCGTGAAGAACTGATCCGCTACGCCAGGCTGCAGCTGCAATACGTGAGTTTCCCGGTGTGTGCCGTACTGACCGAAGAAGGCCCNTGGGGCATTACCGAACAGCAGCGCTGGCTGATCATGCCCGATCACTGGCCGGCTCAGGGNACGCACAAATACCTGAACGCNAAACCATAANGGNAAANTCNGAANCNTTTANAACNCANTGNNCNGCNGCTANNACNCANTNNGCTGCNGCTANNACTCANNNAGCTGCGGCGCTCCACGCCGCCCCTGCAAACCACCGGAATGAATCANTAAGCGTCGCGGCACNGCTGTNCCCGCCTGATCTGCTGCGCTGATTTCCCGCTCCAGCGCCCACATCAGNTTTCCTGTGTATACCGGGTCCAATGGCAGATTCCGGGCATCCCAGCGCCGAATCAGTTCAATCAGCTCAGACGAGGTTTTACCAAAGCCACCNCCGTGAGCATNGTCAATAATGCGCCAGCGGANGCCTGCCGGCATCTGTCGCTGCCAGCTCTGCTGCAGTGCGCCCTGATCCGCCACCGCATNGACGCCAACCAGCTGNCCTGAANATCCACNACNCAGCNCAGCAAGCCCCCGGGCGATACCCAGCGCNGTGGTNCCAGTGCCCAAAGCCAGCCAGATNTCNTCGTAACCTGCACAGACGGGNGCCANCAGTGCACAGCCNCGCTCNCCGGGNTCACCNCNNCCACCTTCNGGAATGACCAGCGCCCGATANTCATCTGCCAGTTGTTGCNGCCAGACAGGGTCGTAGCGGCGCGCATAGGTTTTCTTATCGGCGAATATCAGCCTGGCCCCCAGCTCCTGGCAATCTTGCAAAGTCGGCGTCAGGGGCAGATGTTCGTAACCGCGCACGACGGCAATCACTGGGATGCCACACAGATGGCCGGCGGCGGCCAGCGCATGAAGATGATTAGAATAGGGGCCGCCGAAGCTCAGCAGAGTCTCAGCGCCGTGCTGTTCTGCAAAGTCCTGCAGATAACCGATGAGTTTGAACAGCTTATTGCCGGATAACTGCGGATGTAGCTGATCGAGACGCAATACATCACAGCCGAAACCATCACCGACAGGACCATCACCTGCAGCCTTAACAGACTGCAACAGCAACGCTGCAGTGTCCGGCGAACCTGTGTCTGCAATTAATATGTCCGCAATTAAGTTATATATAGAAGCAGGATTGAATGACGGGCTTTTCACGATAGCTGCCGGTAACCGATAATCTGAGCGTACGAAGCTCCGGATTCTGGCAATAAAACGCACGTCTGCCAATCCATAAGCTCCCGGCCCGGCAGCAGGAACGCTCAGAGGACACTCAGAATTTGCGCTTTTCCGTGGGATTTGAGGGGATACCGAAGCTGTCCTGCTTAGGTTTATTTTCCTTCGACAGCTCTTTCGACAGCGTATCCTCATGGGCTTTGCCGCCGGAGTAGAGTAACGCTGTTCTCTCCGTTAAGGCACGGATACGCTCATTCTTTTCCGGATACTGCATATCAAATTCGATCAACAGCTTCTTCGCCGCTTTGTAATAGTTGGTGGCTGTCACCACATCACCGCGCCCGGCGGCAACATCGCCCTGAGCGGTGAAGGTATCGACCTCCCGCTCGAGCAGAGTCAGACGCAGATAACGACGGTATTCCAGCATTGAGGTTTCTGAGATCGCTTTCTTCTTTGCCATCACCGCCAGCGCTTTAAGTACCCGCCCTATCATGCGCCGCGCCAGATGGATTTCCCTGTCGCTTTTCAACACCTTACTTGCCGGTGATGACTTTTCAATGCGTTGCCGGTACATGTCAGCATTGATTTCCGGCTCTTCACCCGCATCTCCGGCGGGCAGATTTTCCCGATACAGCTCGTACAGATAGACCACCCGGTCGAGGACGACATGCTGCACTTCTTTAAAGTCATCCATCTTAATCAGGAACTCGAGCGCCTCCAGCAGGTCATCTGCTGACTGACGGATTTTTCTTGCTTGGCCCCGCTGTTGCTCCTTTGCCTGCTGGCGACGACCCGCGTATACCAGTCCGAATAAAAGCAAAGCAACAGGCATTGCAATGGCGATAACCAATGCGATTGCAGACATAAAAAGCTGACTCCAGAATCTGTGCTATTCCTAAGATGTGCCCGGAATTTTCACCGGTTGAGTATCTTAAGCTTAGCCACTATTTATAAGATTGCCGGTTACATTCACCGCNCANCGGACATAAGCAGCGCAATGAATGGGCTTGACCTGCCCCCCCGGTCTGCCTTTAAAGTGTCGCCTTCCCTGTGTCCTCNGCCGACAGATACCGGGCAGATGACGCNGCAAAAAATGTTGTGAAATCAGCACCTTTCCGGGATCAAGGTACAGAATCCGGATTTGCAGAGAAGCCGGCGACGGGTTATATGAATAGTAATACGCCTGCGGAAAGCGGGCGTCAGCCGACCTGAGCCAGCTGTAAAACGGCACAGGAAACACAGCAGAACGCTGCCAAAAGTGGTCAGTTTCAACAGCGTCACGCGTCTGCTGCGACCTTTATATTGAACAATTTTCAGCCGATATCAGGTGCAGTCTGAAACCATCAGAGGCCTGAAGAACAAGGGTAAATCAAAGGATTATGGGCAAATCGCTGGTTATCGTGGAATCGCCTGCCAAGGCGAAAACCATCAACAAATATCTGGGCAAAGACTTCATTGTTAAGTCCAGTGTCGGTCACGTACGTGATCTGCCGACATCAGGATCCGGTCAGACCAGCGACCCGAAAGAGCGCGCCAGNCAGGCAGCGCTCACCCGTAAAATGTCGCCGGAAGAAAAAGCCGTCTACAAAAAGAAAAAGNCTCATGACCAGCTGATCGCACGTATGGGNGTTAACCCGGAAGACCACTGGAAAGCCAATTACCAGATCCTGCCGGGTAAAGAAAAAGTTGTCGATGAACTCAAACGGTTAGCCAAAGACGCTGATCACATCTATCTCGCAACGGATTTGGACCGCGAAGGGGAAGCCATTGCCTGGCACCTGCGGGAAATCATTGGTAACGAGAAAAAAGANTATCGCCGCGTGGTGTTCAACGAGATCACCAAAAAAGCGATTCAGAGCGCATTTGAGCAGCCATCCGAACTGAACATGAACCGCGTTAACGCCCAGCAGGCACGTCGTTTCCTCGACCGTGTGGTTGGTTTCATGGTGTCACCNCTGCTGTGGAGCAAAGTGGCCCGTGGCTTATCCGCCGGTCGTGTNCAGTCCGTAGCTGTGCGCTTAATCGTTGAGCGCGAACGTGAAATCCGNGCCTTTGTACCGGAAGAATACTGGGAAGCTTTTGCCGCGCTGAATACACCGGNGGGTGCCGANCTGCGTGCTCAGGTNAGCCGCCAGAACGGTGAAGAATTCCGCCCTACCAGCGAAGAACAGACCAGCAAAGCCATGGATCTGCTGCGCGCTGCGGATTTTGTTGTCAGCAAACGTGANGANAAACCAACCAGCTCNCGCCCTGCNGCACCTTTTATTACCTCTACNCTGCAGCAGGCTGCCAGCACACGNATGGGCTTCAGTGTTAAGAAAACCATGACCCTGGCNCAGCGTCTGTACGAAGCCGGTTACATCACCTACATGCGTACGGACTCCACCAACCTGAGTCAGGAAGCAGTAGAGTCAGTTCGCGGCTACATCAGCAAACATTTCGGTGAAGAGTATCTGCCGGAGCANCCACGTGTTTACAGCTCCAAAGAAGGCGCACAGGAAGCGCACGAAGCGATCCGNCCTTCNGATGTAAAANTGAAAGCCTCAGACCTCAGCGCCATGGANCCGGATGCCCAGCGNCTTTANGATCTGATCTGGCGCCGTTTTGTTGCCTGTCAGACCAACGACGCAAAATTCACCAGCACCAGNATCGTTATTTCTGCCGGTGACTTTGAACTGCGTACCCGTGGTCGTGTGATGCGTTTCGANGGTCACCTGAAAGCTCTGCCATCCATGAGCAAAGGTGATGATGACGTGCTGCTGCCAGACGTCAAAGAAGGCGAAAAACTGGCACTGAATGAACTGGATCCGAAACAGCATTTCACCAAACCGGCACCGCGCTTCTCCGAAGCTGCGCTGGTTAAAGAGCTNGAAAAACGTGGCATTGGCCGCCCATCGACTTACGCCTCGATTATTTCCACCATTCAGGAACGTGGTTACGTAAGCCTNAAAGGTCGTCGTTTTTACGCCGANAAAATGGGCGATATCGTTACCAGCCGCCTGATGGAAAGTTTTGACGACCTGATGGACTACAGCTTTACCGCCAATATGGAAGAAAAGCTGGATGACGTTGCCGGCGGCGAAATCAACTGGACTGCCCTGCTGGATCAATTTTATGGNGACTTCCACCACAANCTGGAAGTAGCAGGCAGCGAAAANGGNATGCGTCCGAATGATCCGGTGGATACCGACATTCCGTGTCCGACCTGTGGCCGTCATATGCAGATCCGCACCGGTTCAACCGGCGTNTTCCTGGGNTGTTCNGGCTACAGCCTGCCGCCGAAAGAACGCTGCACTCAAACTCTGAATCTGGTCGCCGGTGATGAAGCCATCTCCGCAGATGAAGATGAAGAAGCCGAAAGCCGTCGCCTGATGGACAAACGCCGTTGCCCNATCTGTGACAGCGCCATGGAAAGCTATCTGCTGGATGAAACCCGCAAAGTGCATATCTGNGGNAACAACCCGGACTGTAACGGCTACGAAGTAGAAACCGGACATTTCAAAATCAAAGGCTACGACGGCCCNACGCTGGAATGTGATAAATGCGGCAGTGAAATGCAGCTGAAGTCCGGCCGTTTTGGTAAATACTTTGGCTGTACCAACAGTGANTGTAAGAACACCCGCAAACTGCTGAAAAACGGCGAAGCTGCGCCGCCGAAAATGGACCCTATCCCGATGCCGGAACTTAAGTGTCAGAAAGTGGATGACACCTATGTTCTGCGTGATGGTGCTACCGGCCTGTTCCTNGCTGCCAGCCAGTTTCCNAAAAAACGCGAAACCCGTGCCCCACTGGTACAGGAACTGATTCCGTATCAGGCCGTACTGCCAGAGAAATATCATTTCCTGCTGGATGCNCCAAGGGAAGACAGCGACGGTAATCCGGCTATTATCCGCTACAGCCGGAAAACCAAAGAGCAATATGTGATGACCGAAAATGCCGAAGGCAAAGCCAGCGGCTGGTCAGCGTATTTCAATGACGGCAAGTGGGACGTTCAGGAAAAGAAAAAAGCGGAGCCTAAAGCCAAAGCNGCNCCGAAGGCGAAAGCCAAGCCTAAGGCGAAAGCTAAAAAAGCGGATTAATTTCCACGCCTGCTCCGGCATATCGTCTGAACCGAAAGGCCTGATTCCGTCAAAGAATCAGGNCTTTTTCATTGGGGTCTTTTTATTNGGGTNTTTTTCATTCAGTCTTTTTTCGATGAGGCCTTTTTCGNTNNGGCCATTTATTTGGCCTGATAGACCATAANCNATTGAAATCCTTATATTTTTAATACTCTGGAATGAGTCTGTTTTTTTATAATTCGTACTTGTTACGGATTATNGTNCGATCGTTTCATTGTTATNTTGTTTACTCCTTTAACGGAATGGAGAACATAAAAAATGAAAGGAATTAAAGCGATTATTCTTGCNNCCGGTCTTGCCCTGAGCACTCTGACATTTGCTGCAGAGCCAGGTCAGATTAACCTCAACACGGCGACNGCAGAACAGCTGGCNGCCTTAAACGGCATNGGTAAAGCNAAAGCAGAAGCCATCATTCAGTACCGTAACGAAAACGGTAATTTTAAATCCCTNGACGATCTGAAATCGGTAAAAGGAATTGGTACTGCNATTCTGGATAAAAACCGCGATCTGCTGGCACTGGAATAAATCNAAAGGGACAGAGAAAGAAAATGCAGAAAACAGAGAGCATGCTCTCAAANAAAAAGAGCCGCTNTAGCGGCTCTTTTTGTTACAGCTCCGCGAATATCAATCCGCGATAAGGCAATTACCCCACTCACAGCGCATCAGCAGATAACTGCCATCCGGACAGCTGGCATCATACACTTCGTGAGGCCAGGCATTTTTCAGCAGATGNACTTCGGCACCTGANCAACCGTTNCGCTTAGCCATTTTCTCAACCACGTANAACGAGCGCCCGTATTCTTTACCGGCTTCGACNGANACCGCTGCCCGTTTGATTTCCAGATCTTCGCCCTGCTGCTGACNGCGACGCTGCANATCCACCAGAGACTGATAGACCTTATCATCGCCGCGCAGATCACGCTGACCTTCGTTGTATTGATCCAGCACGCGCAGACACAGNTCTTCTTTGTTGCTGGCGCTGGCCAACATATCATTCACTTCGGCTTCTGCGGTTTCCACCACCTGCCAGGTCAATGCCATGGNNACACGTGCTCCGGTTTCCACACGGGTATCGGTGACGTTGATAATGTCGTAAGCAAGACCGAAATCCGCNCCNTCCACCATAGCTCCGTTACGTTTCCACCAGTTNTTNTCTGCNGTAAAAGCCGCCTGACCAGCACGGGCACTGACGTCAGAACAGGCATCTGCCCAGGCTCTCAGTGTGGTATCGGTCTGCAGCGCGTAATAAACCGCTTCACCGGTCGGAGACAGCGGGCTGCTGGCGCAACCGTGAAGACCCAGCATCGCTGCCAGCAGCAGAGGAGTCGCTTTTTTCATGAGAATTTCCTTAAGGTCTGATCAGTATCCTGACGTGTATTTACGCGATTTTTTGGATAAAACGAAGAACATCCTGCTCAGAAAATGGCCAGTCAATTTCCGGCCCNNCCATGTCACCTTCNTCTGCTTCGTATTTTAAGACAGGTATACGCTCACCATAACGCGCAACCATGTCTTCTGATTCCGCGATATCTTCGAGATAAAGGTTACAGGGAATTTTTCCGTTGAGATTCAGAAGAAGCGCCTGTGCCTGTTCACACAGGTGGCAGCCTTCGGTACCCAGCAGAACAAGAGCCATAATACGTCCTGAGCTTTATGCGTGTGGGCAAAGTATAACGTGATGTCAGTTACCGACAAGCGCTGCGGCAATAATCCCCGCAACGCCACGATGATATTTTTGCTGTGCCAGCGATGACACTACTGACCGGAGACAGACGCCATGGATTTATCCAGCAATGTATTCAGCCCCTGATGAAACTCATCCCAGGCTGCCATACGCTCATCTTCGCCGGCCAGCTGATGGACCAGCTCGCTGACCATGGATTGCGGCTGCTGAAAAATACCAAGCTTTTCCAGCGCCGACGTATATTGATCGACATAAGACGCCAGTGGCGCCTTGAGACTTTCCAGTTCCGGGGTTGGTAACGTTGGTTTCTGCGGCTGATAATAGCGGCTCGAAGCAGTGACGCTGGTCTGCGTCAGCTGCAGACTCATGGCTGCCAGTTCATCACCGGCAAAGCCCAGCTCGCCCGCGCTTTTCAGTGCCTGACCGATATCGCCATTAAAAAACTGCTCGCTCAGCGACTGAACATCTTTCATCAGTCCGGCCAGCGCTTTCTGTTCCCCCTCATCCAGAGAGCCCTGCACATCCATCTGCCACTCAGAATCTGCAGCAAACGCGGTAGCTGAGACTCTGTCATTCCAGGAAGATGCTGCGGCAGCAGATTGAGAGAAACTGACGTTTACCCGGTCGCCGTCGCGGGTAATCACCTGCAGCGTCAGAGTATTGCTGAGTGACGCGGATTCGCGCCCGGCAACCGCCTGCGCCGGCGACGCTGTCAGACTGTTCTCCAGCTTACTGAGCCCCTCGTCAACCAGACTGCGACTGTCGGCAATACCGGCTTTCATATCGTCATCCAGCATGCCCATATCTTTCAGCATGGCGGTGGCATCTTTGTAGCCTTTTTCAATCCCCTCACGGGCAGCATCCAGACGCTGCTGCAAACGTTCTGCGTCGGCGCCCCCGGCTTTCAGCTGCTGCAGACCGCGCTGTACGTGATTAAGAATATTAGCGGCGGTCTCTTCTGCGGACTGTCGCGGCCCAAGGGTCACCGGGCCAGAGCTGGCTACAGATTTGGTTTTATCGTTGCCATTCGCCTCACGCCCCTGCTGCGTGCCAGGGTTGTTCACTTCCGGTCGCACAGACGGGCTTTGACGGTTTGCGGATGGGAAAAACTGTGAAGGATGAAGATTGACAGACATAGCGGGTCTCCGTCGTTGCGGGGCTGATGACTGTTATCGGCGGCTGAAACGAAAACTGAAGGAAAAAATCACTGCGCTATCTCTCTCAGTACCACTCTCTCAGTACCACTCTCTCAAAACCACTCAGCCAGTTCCTCTCAGCCAGTTCCTCTCAGCCAGTGCCATTCAGCAAAGAACGGAGAACGACGCAGTATCTTCAGGCCCGCGAGCCTTACTCTCAGCGGGCGCACAGACTGTGTCACGCTAATGGCACACAGACCAGCAACACAGGCTACCTGAACCCGCTGCCATCACCTACTGACAGGCAGAAAGCGTCAGTAACAGATCACGCCGTGACGATAATCGTAGTCCAGGTCCACCTGCCAGCACAGCTTGTGCTCATCAATGGAGCGCATGATGTGGTCAGCATCGGCATTGAGCAATTCCAGCGTCTTCATGGTACGCCAGGCAACCGTCAGGGCTTCCTGCGACAGGGCCATGGCTTCTTCCAGATCCATGATGCCGGCATCGGCCAGATCCCGGCGCCAGTTACCATAATCCTGTTGTTGCAGCCAATGAGTCACCAGCGGTTGTATCAAAGCAAGCTTTTGATTCTGTCCCATGCGATTTCTCCCGGTTCATCGTCCTGAATATGGTTCACCCAACTACCATGACCCATACGGAATACGCTGAAAAGATCAAAAAATAAACACTTTAGTGATCGATAAGAATCAATTCGGACAAATTCTGCCCTGTCATCCCGCTCCCAACACCAATCAATCGCTGGTACGGCGCTGATTGCGGTATTCCACCGGTGTTTGTCCCGTCCAGCGTTTGAATGCCCGGTAAAAAGTACTGGGTTCAGAGAAACCGGTGAGGTAGACAATTTCATCGATGGTTTCGTCCGTTGCCGCCAGCAGACGTTTGGCCAGAGTACAGCGGTAGTCGGCCAGCAGACTGTTAAAACTGGTGCCCGCTTCTGCCAGTCGAGAGCGCAGCGTTCTGGCTTTAATGTCCAGACGGTCTGCAACACACTCCAGGCTGACTTCGCCACTCTCCAGTATTTCACCAAACACCCGGTAGACCCGGCTGACAACATCCTGCCGTTCGAGTTTGGCAACGTGTTCACTGGCCAGCTTTTCATGCAGTCGCAGCAATTCAGGTTCGGCATGAGATGACGGCAGATCGAGCAGATCGCGGGAAAAAAACAGACGGTTTTCCGGCTGCGAAAACTGCACCGGACAAGCAAACACACGCTCGTGCTCAGTACTTCCCGTCTGTGCCGGTTCAGGTGCAGGATGTTTGAACCAGATGGCAGCCGGGCGGAAAGCATCGTCTGTGACGTAACGGAAGAAAGTGATCAGCGCCAGCATCAGGCATTCGTTCAGATGCCGCAACTGGCCAGTCAGCCCGTCACTGGAATCAACAATGATGCAGGCGCAGTCGTCGTCCTGCTCAATGGTTGCCTGCGTGGCATCCGACAGCAGCCGCTGATAGTTAAGCACCCGGTTCAGCCCATCGCCAAACGTAGCACTGGAAAGATAAAGATACTGCAGTACCTGCCCGGTATACACAGGCATATGTTCGCCCAGATGCAGGCCGATGTCCGCATCCCCACTGACCTCCTCCAGCACCTGCCAGAACAGAGCCTGGGCGCCGTGAGGGGTACGCATGTGACGATCGGCCAGTATCTGCGGCGAGACCCCCAGACGTTTCAGCACAGCATCAGCGTCGAGGCCCATCCGGACCATGGCCTGATAGGCCATCTGCAGCATGACTCCGGAATCCCGGAGTTCTGACATTCCACCAGACATAAATTATTGTTATTCCTGAGGTGAGATCGCAAATTCTGCCAGATAGCGCCCGCAGTGCAAATGCAATTGACCGCAGCGCCACAATTGCAACAGCCAGCAGCCAANGGCAGCGCATCCGTAACAGGCAAAGATGACAGCCATAAACCCGCCAGCAGAAGTTAACGACAGGGATTCACAATAATGAGCCATTCCAGCGATCTGCAGATTCTGCGATTTTCAGACCAGCCTGCCATCACCAGCCAGTACCTGCGCGCTTTGCTGGCGCGCAGCAGACCTGGTACGCAGCCCTTTCCTGCGCTGGAAGCTCAGTTACGAATCAATGGCTGCAGATCTGCAAAAGTTAAGCAATATGCTGCGCTGTGCGGATTTGCCGACAACAGCCCATTCCTGCCCGTTACCTACCCTCATATTCTGGCGTTCCCACTGCATATGGAACTGCTGCTGCACAAAGACTTTCCGCTGCCATTGCTGGGGCTGGTACACATCCGCAACCGTATTACCGCTGTGCGGCCAATTTCCGCCAAAGAAACGCTCGATATCCGCTGCTTTCTGGGCGAACAGCGCAAAACTGCGAAAGGCATTGAGTTCGATGTCCATACGGACATTACCAGTGGCGGAGAACCTGTCTGGCAGTCGCTGAGCACAAATTTCTGTCGCCAGAACAAGACACAGCCCCCGACAGCAAAACCGGAAGCAAAATCCGAAGTAAAACCCGAAGCAAAATCCACAGAAAGCACCGCAGTTATCCGGGATCCCGTCAGCGACCTCTATGACTACCGCGAAGTGTGGCAGCTGCCATCATCACTGGGTTGCCGTTACGCCTGGGTATCCGGTGATGCCAACCCGATACATCTGTCGGCCCTCAGTGCGCGTCTGTTTGGCTTCCGCCGCCATATCGTCCATGGAATGTGGAGCAAAGCCCGTATCACAGCGCATCTCTGTGCGGATCAGCCGGACCGTCCACTGACGGTTTCTGCTCAGTTTTTCAGCCCGGTTTTCCTGCCGGCAACGACAGTACTGAATTATCGTCGCCACGAGGCACCTGCGGCACAGGATTCAGCCTCGCCACAACAGGGTTTCCGCTTTGAATTGAATAATACTGAGGCAACCAGGACCCACGTAAGCGGGGAGCTGTTGTTTCTGTAAAAGAACACAACAGAAGAACATAGCAGAAGAACGCAGCGTCAGTACTGAGTGTCCTGGCCAACAGCGTCGGCAGACAGAAGCCATTGTTCGGCCTCTTCCTGACTACTGAACAGCTGCACCGGGTACACCGGCTGGTGGTAACTTAAAAACATGGAAGTCAGATGACGCAGCATAAAAGAGTCTCCCACCACGGCAATAGCACTGATGGCATCCAATACCCGTGGATGGGAAGCAAACACCTGAACTTCGAAATCCATGGTGAGCACATCACTGGCGAGCATCAGCACAGGGGTCTTTTTATGGCTGCAAATACGGTGATGGGCATTGTTAAGGTAACGGACAATGTCCAGCGTCAGGTGGCTGAAGCCCCTGAGATCGTGATAGATGATGCCGTTTGAGCCCTGCCAGGTCCCGGGCTTACCCGGACAATCGACCTCTCGAACTGTCATAAAAAAACTAATTGATAGAAATGAACCTCATAAAAGATAGCAAAAAAGTCATGAAATGAAAGTCAGTCTTCCTAAATTATTACTGAGGGCGACAAATATCCTGCTGCGAGGGCAATAGGACCGGCTATCTGGCGGAACACAGACACACGGCGCTCTCACCACCCGGCCAATGTCACAGCCCAACAGGCTGTGCTTTTGCCGGCAGTTTCTCTGCAAGAACCTCAACTTCAGGAGCGGCAGCCGGACGTCCATCATGCCCTCGGCTTAAGGCGAACAGACTGACTTAGGTACTGGACATTTACGCTGAACCCAGAGCAGAGATGGCAAAAGACGACAGGCAGTAACAGTAATGACACTCATTTAAAGCTGAGCACTGAGGTGAGATAAGTAAAATCAGGCCATTTTTTACCCACCGGCATTATGAGTGGTATTCCCTGAGCAGATATACCGGACAAAAATAAGACAAATTACGACATTTATTAACACATGAGTAAAAATGCCAATTTTTTTGTAAGGGTTCGTCGTTTTGCTCTCACAACTGGACTAAAGTTCAGGAAGAGTGAGTCTTTATCGATTTTCAGAGAAAAACCCGGTGATCAACAAGGATTCACCCTCAGAGGCCTGATTTTCTGGTGATTTCGAATGAATGAAGTTTTCAACATCGCAATGATTCGCCTTTTTTAACAGGACAAAAAAAGCAATCGGTAACCCGTCACAGTCAAAACGTTACCTTTGGTAACACATGACAAATTTGGTCACCTTGCTTTACTATTACACCTGCATTTTTTACGGATGCTGGCCGTGGCCTGTGCTTTGCTATCAGTACTGCTGATAGCACTGTTGCCAGTGCTGCTGAATATTCGCAGCCCGCAGTGGAAGCAACGGATCAGCCCAATCACATACTCCGCAGATCAGATACGTATGAACATGGAACAAGGTTATATATCAACAGCTTTGATCAGACCTTTGCTGGAAGCAGCCGGACCAGCATTTTTTGATCAGCTGCAGGACAGCGATGAAGCAACTCAGCGGGTTCTGAAAAGTCTCAGGGATCCGGACAGCCGTATTAACAGCCAGGATGCCGATGAGCTGATCAATCTGCTTGTCAGACAATCTGGCGATGAGTCGGTGTGTGTGCAATCTGCCAATAAATTCAGTGTGAATGGCAGCTGTCAGTTGCAGCATCTGTTTCTCTGCTGCAATACGCTGCGCGAGGCACTCTATTATCTGGAGAAGTTCTCTTCTCTGTTGAGTGATCAGCTGGAAGTGCAGGTTACCCGCACCCGCGACAGCGTGATCAAGATCAAACTGCCGGTTGAAGATAACTTTATTGTCTCCACTCAGCGCCGCCGCACTGAAATGACCATCAGCACCCTGCTGAGCTGGCTGCGTCAGCTGTGCGGCTCCCAGCTGGTTCTGACCAATATTGCTCTGCCCTATCCGGCGACTCAGTATGCCAACGAGTACCAACAACGCTGGAAGGCAGACATCGCCTTTAATGCTGACGAGTGCTCCATTCAGTTCCACTCACGCTGGCTGGATGAAGGTCTGCACAATACCAACCCACACATCCTCAATATGATGAAGCGTGAAGTGGAAGAGCAGTACCGTAAGCTGGCACGCTCAGGTTCACTGGCTGAGCGTATCCGTAAAGCACTGCTGCAGAACAAAATACGTCTGGGGGCGAATCAACAGGAAGTGGCCGATTATTTCCATATCAGTGCCCGTACCCTGAACCGTCACCTGCATCGTGAAGAAACCTCCCTGAAGCAGCTGGTTACCTCTGTCCGTCTGGAAACAGCGAAGAAGATGCTGAGTACAACAGACGACAGCATCGAACAGATTGCACTGGCCATAGGCCTTTCCGGTCGCCGTACACTCGACCGTATTTTCATCAAAGAAACCAACCAGAGTCCGGCTCAGTACCGCCAATCCAACCGCACCGTTCTGTTAGCTGCTAACAGCTGACCTCCTCTTCGCCTGACTTCCTCTGTGGAGTCAGGCAAGCCCCAACAGACGCACCTTCATCAGCGCAGCGACACTGATGGCATCGGTTATGCGCCCGTCCATGGCCATCGCCAGTGCTTCATTGAACGGCAAACGCTTCAGCGTCAGTTGCTCGGTTTCTTCCGGTTCGGCCTCGCCCTCGGTCAGCCCTTTGGCGATAAACGCCACGGCGGCTTCATCGGTAATGCAATTACTGGTATGTAAGCGGCACAGCTCCTCTACCGCTGCCGCCTCAAGACCGGTTTCTTCTTTCAGCTCACGAATCGCGCAATCCAGCGCAGATTCGCCCGCAGGAGCCCCACCCATCGGCACTTCCCAATGATACTCGTGTAACGGAAAGCGATATTGGCCCACCAGCCAGGTATCACCATTATCGGCCAGAGGCACCACCGCCACCGCGCGATTTTTAAAACTGACGGTACCGTATATGCCCGGGTTTCCGGCCGGGTTCAACACGTTGTTGTGCTCTACCCGGATCCAGGGATTGTCGTAGACCACATCCGTTTCCAGAATGGTCCAGGGATTATCATCAGCCATGTGCCTTCACTTCTGCAAAATAATGTTTCAGATAGCCGGCAGCCAGCCAAAGAAAGGCACTGATACTGCCGAACAGATGCGCCCGGGTTTCTACCCTGCCGCCAATATAACCAACCATCGCCAGATCATCGTAAAAAGGGCTCTGCTCCCAAATCACCTTAGCGACAATAATGACCACGAACAGCACTTTCAGGCCGTTAGCATAGAACGGCGAACGTATGCCTCCCAGCAGCAGTAGTCCGTGCAGTACACCGGACAGTCCCACGTAAAAATACAGATCGGGGGCAAACAGAAAGAGGCTCAGAGACACGAACAGACAACTGAAAAGAAAGAACAGCAGCATGGGCAGCTGACTGCAGTATCTGCCGGTAATATAGGCAAACAAAGCCAGCCCACCGAGATTACCCAGTGCATGGCCCCAGGACAGGTGAACAAGGTGAGCGGTGAAGAAACGCCACCATTCGCCGTCGGCCATGGCGGCCCGATCAAAACGCAGCCACTGCCCCGTCACGGGTTCAAAAGCGGCCAGCAGCAGAACAATAAAAGCTAAAATCAGAGGACTGCGGTAGATTTGCAGAAAAGACGGCATAAAAAACGTCGCGGTAACACAGGAGCACCTATGTTACCGAAGCCGGAGGCAGGCGCCCAGCGTTATGCCGGGCATGGATTGTTCTCTGTTCAGACTTTAACTCTCAGACAGCAACTGCGCGACGACGACCCAGAATCAACAATGGCAGTAAGGCCAGTATCCACAGTGCGGCACCGCCGCCACCACCGGAAGAAGAGGCGCTGTCTCCGCTATCGGCGGCTACTGGCTGAGACACAGCAGACGCTGCAACCGGGCTGACACCGACCAGCAGACGTACACTGGCATCAAAGGCAGCGCTATGGTATCCGTTGCCGGTATCCACTTCAGTCAGACCACTGGCCATGCCCTGAGTGTCAATGGCCAGAGGTGCAGAGTAGTCCAGCGGTGAGCTGATCACTTCAACCACGACGTCATTCAGGCTTGAAACCGCCACAGGTGCTGACAGCAGCATACGGTTCCAGCCATAAGAGCCGGTGAAGTCCTGTTGTGCCAGCAGAGTGCCCGCAGAAGTCAGTAAACGCACAGTGACATCAGCTTTGCCTGGCAGGAACACATCGACACCGTCAGCGCTTTCCGCATCACCCAGATCCAGAGTCATACGCACGGCGGCTTCGCTGCCGTAAGCACCAACATATGCGTTAGGTGGCAGATCATCGAGGCCAATATTGCTGCCTTTAACTTCCGCAGTCAGTGTCAGTTCAGTGTAAGCCACCAAGCCCGCATCAACGCTCATCAGCTGCACAGAGCTGTCGCCAAAACCAGGCTGTGGAGACAACTGCAGGCCGGCGGACAGAGTGCTGAATACATCGGATGGTTCACCCGGGTTAGTGTTATTGGCCAGATCGCTGCGACCATCAGCCTCTTCAATCACCAGCAGAGGATTCTGTGCAGAGGCCTGACTGACCGCGCCAAAACCGACCTGATCATTTACACGGGTAATCAGCAGACCACTGCCAGGCAGACCGGCGTCGTAACCGCTGCGATTACGGTTTTCCAGAATCAGGCGCTGGCCATGACCATAATCGTCCAGCTGAATCTGAACCGCATCCGCAGCATCACTGACGGCGCGCAGAGAGACTTCATTGTCGCCGGCAGCCAGAATTTTTGGCTCCATAAAACCAGCTACTTCTTTACTCCATGCCAGCAGGTGTCCTGGACGGTCACCGGCCTGACCGGAGTCTGAGTTCCAGCCACCCTGACCCATCAGTCCCCAGCGGCCGATGGAAGCACCGGTTGGGCTGCCGGAATACAGATCCGGCAGATCCAGCAACAGGTGACCCAGTTCGTGACAGATAACACCGATGGTTGCCAGATGATCCTGGTGACGTTCACCAAACATGGCATATTCAGCAAAGTGGTAGTTGCCGATCTGTGCATCTGACACATTCGCTTTGTGTGCCCAAATGCGCGGACGGGAGGTCGCTGCACCGGCAAAAGCCTGCTCGTAACCGGCCACCATCACCACAACAGCCAGTTCGTTAGGATCCAGCCAGCCGTCGCCGTTACGATCATATGCCGCAACATTAACGTAAGGCGCTGCCGCTTCGGCTGCAGCACGGGCCAGAGCCGCGCCGGCACCGCCAAACTGATTGCCGAAATCCGGATGTGGGGTATTCAGAGTAACGCGTACCACACCATCGTTCTGGCCATAAGAATCAGCCGCTGGCACCACGTTAAAGCGGCCATAAGAGTTTTCATCAAAGTAAGAGGCAACGCTGCGGTCCTGTGCATAGAAACGCTGAGCAATGTCGCTGTCGGAGTAAACAAAATTACTGTCAGAGAAAGCCACACGGATGATCAGCAGCGGCTGCTCAAAACCTGCGGGGAAGACCTCAGGGCTGAAGCGGAATGGCGTACGTTGCGGCACGTAAGACTGGCTCTGGGTGCGGTACAGAGACTGCACGTCAGCAGTCTGCTTAACCAGTACTTCAGCTTCAACCTCTTCAGCGTCCGGTACACCAGCCACCAGCGGCTGGCCTGCATACCAGTGCTGAGCACCATCCTGCAGTGCTTCATACCAGTAGCCGCCGGTTTCCATGATCAGCTGATTGTCGCGGGTGCGGGCCAGCGATACCAGCTCGCCGTGGGCATCGCTTACAGTGACTGGAACAACGTCCAGCAGCTCACCGTTGCTCAGCTCAATGCTCACCCACTGCTCTGGTGGAAGCAGGGTGGCATGCGCAGAAAGGCTTGCTGCAAACAGGACTGGAAGAAGAAAAGGTACCGCAAAATGTTTCATGATTAAGGCTCACTCTGGTGATGCCTTAACTTTAGTTAACCCCCGTTTAGTGAATGTCCGTTTGTACAAATCACAAACAAATCAACATTTTATTGACGGGCGATTTTGCGGATTTTCGTCAAATAATTGCCTCAATCATAAGTATGTAGCGCGCCACATACATTGGATACAAAAAGACACCCGGCCTTACTCACAGTTAACCGCCCGCCGCTGTGCTTCAGCCACATCGGCCTCGGCATTGTGTACTGCAACGAAGTCCATGGCGCGCTGTTCCATCCAGTAAGTCTGGTCAGCTGAGCGCAGAATAAAGCCAACATGGCCACCGCTGGCAGGGATTTCCAGGGTGAAAGTATCGCTGCCTGCAGCAAAGCTTCGTGGGTAACAGGAGGGTGACAGAAAGGGATCGTTTTCTGCGTTAACCAGTAATGCTGGCAGGCGGATCTGTTGCAGATAACGGCCGCTGGCGGACTGATGCCAATAATCTTCCGCGTCAGCAAAGCCATGCATCGGTGCCGTGTAACGATCATCAAACTGCTTGAAGTTACGGATAGAGGAAAACCCGTCGACGCTGATCAGATGGGGAAACATACGCGCTTTGTGTTCGATCTTTTCCCGCAGATCACCCAGAAACTTCCACATAAAAATACGGTTCTGCGGCTTCGCCAGCTGCCAGGCACTGGCCTCCAGATCACAGGGAACCGAGAATGCAGCAACGCTTTTAACCTCAGCAGGCAACAGCTGCGCTTCGCGTCCACAGTACACCAGCGACAGATTTCCCCCCATGGAATAGCCCACCAGATGGATACGGCAGTAGCCCTGAGTGACCGCATAGCTGACCACCCGGTGCAGGTCATCGGTGGCGCCACTGTGATACATACGGGGTTGCAGGTTCATATCGCCACCACAGGAACGGAAATTCCACGCCAGCCCATCCCAGCCACGACGATTGGCTTCACGCAGGGTACCCAGCACATAAGGACGGCGCGAATGCCCTTCCAGGCCATGGGAAACGATGATCAGGGTATCTGAGCCGCAACGGCTCCAGTCGAGATCGAGAAAGTCACCATCATCGGTGGGAATACGTTCACGCTGCAGATGCTCATCCGCCAGTTTGCGGGTCAGCGTCGGCAGAATGCTCTGCACATAGCCGTTAGACAGCAGCCAGGGCGAGCGGTAAGCAGAAGAAATCAGGGGCATCGCGGTTTCCGGTTTTACTGAATTCAGTCAGACCGGAGAGTTTACTGCCCGGACAGGCGCTTGTCAGAACCGCTTTTTAAGATAATCGAGGATAGCGGCTGAGCTGTACAGCCATTGTTCGCCGGCAGCGCCATCAACGCGCAGACAAGGCACTTTTGGCGCACCGCCGCCATTGATGAGTTCATTGCGGTAAGCATTAACGCGGGTAACGTCTTTTTCGACCACGCGCAGACCGAGTTTTTCACACTGGCGACGGACATTAATTGAAGATGGGCAAGTGCGGCAGAAGTACAGGTGCATACGTCGCGACTCCCGATCCAGCTGGTACTGCTCTTCCCGTGAGCGGTTAACCGGTTTTACCGGTACCAAACGGTCTACTACATTCAGTGCTCTGGCTTTCAATTGTCTCGTCAGCATAAATCTGCCTGCCGTACTGCGTATACGATGGTGGCGCATTTTAAGGAAGATAAAGGGAATATCTACCCTTAAAAGGGAAAAAATCCACTGAGATTTATGCCGGCAATTCGCTAATAAGCAGAACTACGCAGTGAACGTCTGGTTTACTGCTCAGTTCACTGTGCCACTGACATTGAGAAACGTGATGGTTGCCAGTAACAGCAGAATAACCACGGTCATTACCCAGCGCGACTGCTGGCAGAAACGGCAGGGTTTACGGCGACGGGCGGTCGCAGCAGAAGCGTTAGAAACAGAGCTGGAAGATGAAGCGGCTGCCATGACTGAATACTCCGGGCATCGGGTTAACTGATGCCCTTAAGTGTAGCAGCCGCTCCTAAGGCGGGATTATTCAATCCATTTGTTACGGCTGAAGGAAGGTACATCGCTCCAGGATTCCCAGTGCATCCACACAGCGACCGCTTTACCCACAATATTTTCCTCAGGAACAAAGCCCCAGACACGGCCATCACTGCTGTTACCACGGTTATCACCCATCATCAGGTAATGTCCCTGTGGCACATCCCACTCCCCTTCCGGACCGGCCCAGATAATGAGCTGGTTAGTCAGAGAATCACGGGCCTGCATCCATTGTACGGTGGCGGTGGCGGAATCAAGCTTTTCCTCGGCCAGGAACTTCAGCGGGCGGTCTTCAGGTTCCTGGGCTGTTTGGGTTGTTTCAATCAGCTGGCCGTTAATAATCAGCTGATGATTACGGTAAACCACATGATCTCCCGGCAGCCCGATCACACGCTTGATAAAGTAGCGTGAATCATTCGGCGGGAAGAACACCATGACATCGCCACGTGCCGGTTCGCCGGTGGGGATCAGTGTGTTGCCGAAAACAGGCATAC
The DNA here is from genome assembly GCA_002706025.1 of Oceanospirillaceae bacterium. GTDB lineage: Bacteria > Pseudomonadota > Gammaproteobacteria > Pseudomonadales > Oceanobacteraceae > Venatoribacter. The sequence continues at coordinate 16,417 of PAJK01000055.1, read as the reverse complement.
GCAAACCGTAATGGAACTTGCTGACGAGGATAAAGTCTCCTTTAATCAGACCCGGCTCCATGGAGCCAGACGGAATCTGGAAAGGTTCTGCGATAAACGAACGCAGAACGAACACCACCAGCAGAACCGGAAAGAAAGACTTTGACTGCTCGATAATAAAAGGCTCGGTCTCCGCCTTATGGATATCGTCAGGGTGAGCGTGCTTTTCAATCAGCACATCGGCAACAGCGCGACGCTTCTTTGCCAGCCAGAACTTATCGACAGCAGCCACAATACCTGTGCCGACTGTGAGAATCAGTAAAATCAGGGGAAAATCGATATCCATCGCTCTACACTTAGCTTCGATTAAAATGAAAGTCAGGCATTCTAACCGCCGGACACAGATAACGCGAGCCGCGACAACCACCCAATGGGCGGCCGCCAAAGCCTGACGCCACAATACAGACAACAGAATGGAGAAATGGTTACGTGAACCATATCACTACGCCGGAAGGCATCCGTCTCGCCTATGAACGCATGGGCAACAGAAATGATCCGGCGGTCATTCTGATTATGGGTCTGGGGGCTCAGATGCGTATCTGGCCGGATGCCCTGTGCCATGCCCTGGTGAGCAAAGGCTATCAGGTGGTGCGCTTCGATAACCGGGATGTCGGCCTGTCCAGTCAGATGGATCAGCATGGTAACCCAAGTCTGCTCGCCACCTGGCTGTCGACCAAACTGAAGCGCAAACCGCGGGTGCCTTATACACTGAAAGATATGGCGCGCGATGTTCTGGCGCTGATGGATGAACTGGACATCGACAGCGCGCATCTGGTCGGTGCATCGATGGGTGGCATGATTGCGCAGATTCTGGCTGCCAAACACAAAAAGCGGGTGCGCAGCCTGACGTCGATAATGTCTTCCAATACCAGCCCTGGTTTGCCGGACGCCAAACTCAAAGTACTGCTGAAACTGGCCAAACGTCCGACGCCGTTCAACCGTGAAGCCGCCATCCGTTACACCATGCGTATGAACCGTCTGATCGGCAGCCCGGCTTATCCAATGGATGAAATGGAATTACGTGCGCTGGCGGAAACCAGTGTTGAACGTTCTGCCAGCCCCACCGGTTTCAAACGCCAGCTGGTTGCTATCACCGCCGCCGGCGACCGCAGCAACCTGCTGAAAAAAATCAAAGTCCCGACGCTGGTGATTCACGGCAGCGATGATCCGCTGATTCCGGCGCGTATGGGCGAAGATACCGCCGCCGCCATCCGCAAAGCGAAGCTGAAAATCATCAGTGGTATGGGTCACGACCTGCCACCACTGCTGGTGCCTGAACTGGTTAAATTATTAAGCAAGCATCTGAAGAAAAGTGAAAAACGCTGGGATAAAAAACAGCAGAAAGCCCTGCTGAAACAGAGCCGGAAAGACACTGCAGAAACTTCAGAAACTTCAGAAACTGTAGAAAGTGACCCGCTGCAGCACATACCGCAAGAGATTGACCGCACCAGCGCTGAAGTTATCAAGCTGCCCCGTCAGCACGCCTGACAGCTGCGCGCCGGATAAAAAACCGCGCCGTAATCAGAAGCTGCGGGCCGGATGATAGCCGGCAAATTGCCTGGCCAACTGTGCCGCATAGTTATCCGTCATACCGGAAATAAAATCGATAGCACGCATATAGGCTTCGTACAGAGTCCAGTCTTTGGCTGGTGCGGAACGTCCCATCAGTTCGAGCACACGCTGATTACGGAAGGTCGCCTCACCGTTCAGAACCCGCTCACGCACCGCGCTTAAAAATGCTTCCAGCAGAACACCCAGCGTAGAGTAAGAACCAATTTCCACCGCCAGCTTGCGACTGTCACGGAAGATACGTTCCCGCGCCATATTTTTTGCGGCATTGACCACCTGCTTAATCACCGGCGGACAATAATCAATCAGATCGCCCTGCAGTTCACCGCGCAGCAACACTGCTTCGTTCTTAATAAACGCCTGACTGACGCTGTTGACCATAACCTCCATGGCCAGACCACGCAGCATCTGCAAACGGCGGCGCTGATTATCCGCAAACTCCAGCTGCCCACTGATAGCATCCCACTGCTCTGCCAATAAGGGCTGCAGCAAAGCTTCCACTTCCTGATAGCTGAGCAGCTCCATTTCGATACCGTCTTCCAGATCAATCAATCCATAACAGATATCGTCTGCCGCCTCGAGCAGATACACCAGAGGATGACGCGCCCAGAAATCGGGCTTAAGCTCAATCAGCCCCAGACGTTTTGCCACGGTGCGCAGAATCTCAAGTTCCGCCTGATAGCAGCCGAATTTTTTTGCCTCACCAGAGTGAACGTAATTCACCGTCCACGGGTATTTCAGAAACGCCCCTAACGTACCAAAGGTCAGGCGCATGCCACCCTGAAAGCGGTGGGACTCAACCTGAGTCACCAGACGGAACCCCTGAGCGTTACCTTCAAAGGTCTGCAGATCGGCTTTCTGCAGATCAGTCAGGCCTTCGAGAAAATGCGCATTTTCTGCATCGCGGAACCAATGGCGAATCGCATCCTCACCGGTATGGCCATAGGGCGGGTTACCGATGTCGTGAGCAAGACAGGCAGCCTGCACCAGAGCGCCAACATCACTGGCGTTCATATTGGCCGGCAGTTTCAATGCCTGGCCGACCTGTGCTCCCAATGAGCGGCCGACGCTGCCCACTTCCAGACTGTGCGTCAGACGGGTATGAATATGATCGTTTTCGGTCAGTGGATGCACCTGGGTCTTGCGGTCCAGACGACGGAAAGCCGGAGAAAAAATAATGCGGTCATAATCTTTGTGAAATGGCGTACGCGCCGTTTCCAGATCGAGGCTGCCCTGTGGCTCCCCAAAGCGATCGGATGACAGTAATTGCTGCCAGTTCATTGCGCGTGTCATAACTCAGATCCGCATTATTAATAAAGATGGATACCCGCGAGTATAACGGCAGCGGCAAACAGGCTCCAGCAAAGGTACTGACAGTACAATCAGCACAATCTGTCCGCCTGAGAACAGGCCGTATGCAACATATGGTTGGTTACACAGAAGATCCTGGCACAAAAAAAGCCCGCAATGCAGCAGGCGATTGCGGGCTTTTTCTTCACACTCTTTCTGGGTGAGGTTCGTGCTTTCTCAGACTCTTTGCTTACGCCGATAATTTATTCAACGTTTGCGGTGCTGGTGTCGGTACTTTCTTTGACAGGCGCTTCAGCAGTTACTGCAGTCTGATCAGCCGGTGCCTCATATTTCAGCCAGGTCTGGCTGCGGCCAATCCAGGAAACTCCAATATAGCCACGTACTTCCAGCGACTCACCGTCATCAGCGACGTTCAGTTTTGACTTATAAATTTTGCCGGATTGAGGATCAAGAATATGGCCACTCTTCCACTCGCCTTCGCCGTCTTTTTCCAGACCCCACATAAAGGTCAGCCCCTCAATCGGCTGATCTTTAAAATCATCAGGACACTCAGAGCAGACCTTACCCTGATCATCTTCTTTAAGCACTTTAACGACCGTGCCCTGCAGTTCACCTTTATCGTTTACGCGAATATCAACCACGCTTTTCTGAGTGCCGTCTTCATCATCGACGGTAACCCACTGACCTACCGCTGGATCAGCCATAACCGGTGCTGCTATTAACAGACTCAATACCAGACCGCCGACTGAACGCTTAATTTTCATAACTGGATACTCCGTAATAATTTGTATCTGCTTATTGTTATTGTTGGATACGGGACTTTAAGCGATAGCCAGATGAAAGCAACCGCCGTATACGACGTTATTCGTAATAAGGTTGGCCTGCTTTGATACATTTTGCACACATGTGATCAATTCAATACCCAGGCGTTATTTTTATATACCTTGTGTGACGCGTTTAGTCCTGCATATAAAGACTTTTCTTAATAACGCAAAGCCTGTGTTTCCGCAGCCCTCAGCGGAGGATTCTTATGTGCTTACTACCTTGGTATGCCCCTTAAAAATCCGCCATTTTGAATTCCTAATTCATTGTTATTTATAAAGATTTTTAACAGCCAAATACCCATATCCGGATGTTACTACCAAGGTCTAGCTATGAGTAATTAAGGCGTTACTGCTAGCTTTGAGTTGCACTCAAATAAAAATTAAAAGGAGGGGTTATGGCTTTCCAATCTGAAGAAGATAAAAAAGCTTATTGGCGCAAAAACCTGAATCTTATGTTCTCTCTGCTCGTAATCTGGGCGCTGGTGTCTTATGGCTTCGGCATTCTGTTACGTCCGGTAATGGACGCGATTCCGGTTGGCGGTGTTGGTCTGGGTTTCTGGTTTGCACAACAGGGATCTATTTATGTGTTTCTCGCGATCGTTGCTTTCTACGCAAAGAAAATGCGTGCGCTCGACCGTGAGTTCGGCGTAGACGACGACTAATTATAATAAATAACAGGAGCACATGATGGATTTACAGACTTTAACCTATATCGTAGTGGGCCTTACCTTTGCCCTCTATTTCGGTATTGCTATCTGGGCCCGTGCCGGGACGACAGGTGAGTACTACGCGGCTGGCCGCGGCGTACACCCGGTTGCCAACGGTATGGCGACCGCTGCTGACTGGATGTCTGCTGCATCTTTTATCGGTATGGCAGGTCTGATCGCCTTTAAAGGCTATGACGCCTCCATCTTCCTGATGGGCTGGACCGGTGGTTATGTACTGCTGGCTCTGTGTCTGGCACCTTACCTGCGTAAGTTCGGTAAGTTTACTGTGCCTGACTTCATCGGTGACCGTTACTACTCAAGTACTGCGCGTATTGTGGCAGTAATCTGTCTGATCGTTGCCTCTCTGACTTACGTAATCGGTCAGATGAAAGGTATCGGTGTTGCCTTCTCCCGCTTTATGGATGTGGACTACTCTACCGGCCTGTATACAGGTATGGGTATCGTATTCTTCTACGCCGTACTGGGTGGTATGAAGGGTGTAACTTACACTCAGATCGCTCAATACTGTGTACTGATCTTTGCCTACACCGTACCTGCGGTATTTATTTCTCTGAACCTGACCGGTAACCCGATTCCACAACTGGGCTTCCTGTCTGATACTGCTGACGGTACGCCACTGCTGGTGAAACTCGACCAGACCCTGGTTGATCTGGGTTTTGCTGAGTACACCGCGCAGAAAGGTGGTTCGTTCAACATGCTGATGTACACACTGTCTCTGATGATGGGTACAGCCGGTCTGCAACACGTAATCATCCGTTTCTTCACTGTACCGAAAGTATCTGATGCCCGTACTTCTGCTGGCTGGGCACTGCTGTTCATCGCGATCCTGTACACAACAGCACCAGCTGTAGGTTCCATGGCTCGTCTGAACCTGACCAATACCATTCAGTCTGGCCCTGTTGGCTCTGCTGAAGGCAACCTGGTCTATGCAGAACGTCCGGACTGGTTCAAGAACTGGGAAACCACAGGTCTGCTGCAGTTTGAAGATAAGAATGGCGACGGCCGTATCCAGTATTACGATGACACCAACCCTGAATTTGCTGCGAAGGCTGAATCTTTCGGCTGGAAAGGCAATGAGATGGTGAAAGTTGACCGTGACATCATGGTACTGGCTAACCCTGAAATCGCTAACCTGCCAAACTGGGTAATCGCCCTGGTGGCTGCCGGTGGTCTGGCTGCGGCACTGTCTACAGCAGCGGGTCTGTTGCTGGCGATCTCTACCGCAATTTCCCATGACCTGCTGAAGCGTACCTTCATGCCGGATATTGGCGAGAAACAGGAACTGATGGCTGCACGTATCGCAATGGCAGGTGCCATTCTGGTAGCGGGTTATCTGGGTCTGAATCCGCCAGGCTTTGCGGCTCAGGTGGTAGCACTGGCCTTCGGTCTGGCTGCATCGTCCATCTTCCCGGTACTGATGATGGGTATCTTCAGCACCAAGGTGAACAACACAGGTGCAGTAGCCGGTATGCTGGTTGGTCTGGTGTCCACCCTGGTGTACATCTTCACCTACAAAGGCTGGTTCTTCGTTACCGGTACTAACATGCTGCCAAATACTCCGGACAACTGGTTCCTCGGAATCGCACCGGAAGCATTCGGCGCCATGGGTGCTCTGCTGAACTTCGTAGTAGCCTTCGTAGTATCCAACATGACCGCACCTGTGCCGGATGATATCCGTCACATGGTGGAAGACATCCGCTTCCCTAAAGGTGCAGGTGAAGCTCAGGATCACTGATCTGAGTAGCCCTTAAAGAAAGAACCCGGCTCCGGCCGGGTTTTTTATTGCCTGTCACATTCCCATCGGGCGCCATACGACTTCCCTGCAGCAAGCCTGGAAACGAAACGCAGCAGAAAAACAACGGCCGATAATCATCGCCCGAGCAGAATCATCTCTCTGAAAAACCGTTATAACGTTGCAAGGCGTGATGGATAAATAAATCAGGAAAAAGATAAGAGAGTAATAAAGAAAAGCACAGGTGCGAGAGAAATAAAGAAAAACGCAGACGCGAGAGAAATAGAGAGAAGCCCAGACGTGACAGAAATAAAGAGAAGCGCCTCAGAATTCCGTCAGTTTGATGTACATAAGCGCAGTAGAAATAACATCTCCCATCGCACTGTGACGTTCGATCACAGGTACATTGAGATCCTTCGCCAAACCTTCAAACGTCAGATCAAGATGCAGCTCAGGCACCAGTCTGCGCTTTCTGCGTACATAAATTTCCGATACTTCGATGAATTTATTCGGCAGCTGAAAATTATAAAGACGCTTAATGTAGCGGTTAAGTATCGCCCGGTCGTACTCGATGTAAAAGCCACAGATCGGGCGGTTACCAATAAAATCGAGCAGTTTTTCAATAGCTTCTGACACCGCGACACCCTGCTCACGATCTTCACGCCGCAGGTAATGCACCCGCACCGCATTGGGGTCGGTGACTGCATCGGATTTCACGGTGATATCGATGGCGCTGGAGAGCATAATCTCTTTGCCTTTAACCCGTACCGCCGCCACACTGAGCAGCTCACCTTTGCGTTTATCAAATACACTGGTCTCGCAATCGAGTACCACAATTTCATCACCATCATAAGGGTCCGCCATATGTTGCCAGCGTCCCTGAGGCGGTATTCTGCCGGACAGCTTTTGCCACAGTCTGAGCATCAGAAATTCTCCAGATGATAATGATGAATAAGAAACTGTTTAAACTTTTTCACCCGGTGTAAAGCATGGCGCAGCATACTGCGGTCGACGCTGCGCAGAGAATCCAGTTTCAGCTGCTGACTCATTCCCGGATTAATGGAATTGCTCAGTAATTGCTGACGCAGCCGGATACGTAAAAACAGCAATAATGCGTCTTTCAGCCCCTGCGCGGTCTCTTCATCCAGTACACGGCGCTCCTGCAGAACATCCAGCCGGTGCAGCGTATTCGATTCATTAATACCGTATTCAAATGCAAGGGCACGCACACCATGTACCAGTGGAAATATACCGCCTTTCTTGATATCAATCGTGCCGTGGTCTTCGCGGATTTTCCCTAAAAATGTCAGGGGCGTTTCGAACTGCAGGGCCGGACGGGCAAACCAGGAAGAGGTAATGCTGGAGCGCAGGGACTCTTTCTGCCAGCTGGCTTTCACCGGCGCAAACAGCTCAGCATTTCCACAGACTGGCTCTGCATCCATAAGAATGGCCATATTCATCATCGGCTCAGGTTCAGCTGAACTCAGCCAGCGACTTACTCTGCCCTGCCAACCCTCACGGGTTTCAATCCAGCTGTCGCTGATGAACATCACACCGCCGGGACACGGCGGATAGCCAAAGTCGAGAAACGCCTGATGCAGACGTTGCAACAGCGGCAGCACTGCCTCGCGGTCGTGTTCGTTTTCCAGAATAATGGCGTTGTCCTGGTCGGTTTTCAGTATCTGCTCACCTCGCCCTTCACTGCCTAATACCAGAATACAGACACTGTTACGCAATCTTTCCGGAAAGATAAGATCAAAGGCGCGCTGCATCAGGCGACGGTTGAGCGTGGTAATCAGCTCCATAATGGCGACGACTTTAACGCCCTGAGAAGACAGACTGTTAATCAGGGTTTCCAGTCGTTTGGCGGCTGTAACCAGTTCTTTCATACTCTTCGCCTGCTCAATACGCATGGCGATCACATGCGAGTGTGTCGAGAACAGACTGAGCATATCCATCAGCTCCAGCATGCCGATGATGTCGCCATCACGCCGCACCACAACCCGCTCAATACCGTGCTGTGTCATTTTCAGCAGCGCACTGAAGAGGAAGTCGCCGTAGTTGACGTCGATCAGATCGTAATTGGCAATATCTGCGACTTTATCCTGCTTCTCCATGTCGCCTAACAGAGTGGCATTAAGCAGATCCGTGCCGGTGACGATGCCGACTTTTTTGGCTGTGCGCACCAGTATTGCATCGTGTTTCTGCTCTTTCATGATAACAGCCACACGGGCCAGACTGGTCTGCCCTGTTACATAAACCGGAGTACGGATGGTGTCTTCGTCAATGCGGGATAAAATAAATTCCGAAACCCCGGTTTCGCGCTGTTCAACCAGCTGCTCCTGAGTACCAAGGTCGGTTTTAAAATAAATCGAGAAATCGCTGGAATCTTCCAGCAGCTGAATAAAATCCTGGGCCTTTAACAGATAGCACAGGGTTTCTTCCATGGCTGTGTAGCGGTGTTTACAGGCGCTCTCCAGTACCGCGCGAACATCAAAAACGTCTTCTTTACCGTATTGCGAAAAAACCGTGCCATCACTGTCCGTTTCTTCGACCACGCCTTTGTAAACAATATAAATACCGGGCGCGACATTACCTTCGTCGAGAATAACGGCACCGGACGGAAAGAAAACCAGATCAAGGCGACTGGTCAGCCAGTCGAGCTGCTCAGTTGAAAGAAAACTGAAAGGTGGCTGATTCAGGTTTATCTGTATGGTCATTATTATTCTCCAGACCCGTCATCCCTGTTACATACAGCAGCCTGCAACGCGCACTCAGTAGTTCAGTCCTCCGGAAGTTCCGGGGCCGGTCTGAGAGCGGACAAACTGCTGATCGAATAAATCCCGCTCAGCATTACCTCTGGCAGACTTATCCGTCACTGAAAAATACCAGATCCCGGCAAAGGCAACGCTGACTGAGAACAATGCGGGATATTTATACGGAAATACAGCTTCTTCATGGGCCAGGATATCCACCCAGACCACAGGCCCCAGAATCACCAGCAACACGGCGGTCAACAGGCCCAGCCAGCCTCCCAACACCGCGCCGCGGGTCGTCAGGCGACGCCAGCACATAGACAACAGCAGTACCGGGAAATTGGCGCTGGCTGCAATCGCAAACGCCAGACCAACCATAAAGGCAATATTCTGGTCTTCAAACAGCAATCCCAACCCAATCGACAGACTGCCTAGCAGCACAACGGTAATTTTTGATACGCGCACTTCCTGCGCCTCACTGGCATCAGGGCGCAACAACGTGGCATACAGATCGTGTGACACTGCAGACGCTCCGGCAAGCGCCAGTCCGGCAACAACCGCCAGAATGGTTGCAAACGCCACCGCTGAAATAAATCCCATAAACCAGTGACCACCCACCGCTCCGGCAAGATGAATTGCGGCCATGTTATTACCACCGATCAGAGAGCCATCCGCCGTCAGAAACTGAGGGTTCGTGGATACCAGCACAATGGCGCCAAAACCGATAATAAAGGTCAGAATGTAGAAATAGCCGATAAAACCCGTGGCGTAAAACACGGATTTACGCGCCTCGCGCGCATCCGCAACGGTAAAGAAACGCATCAGGATATGTGGCAGGCCTGCGGTACCGAACATTAGCGCAATACCAAGGCTGATAGCAGAGACAGGGTCAGACACCAGACCACCCGGTGCCATTATGTTGATGCCGTCTTTATGAACTTCCGTCGCCCGCTGAAACAGACTGCCAAAATCGAACCCTGTGCTGGCCATCACCATTAACGCCATAAAGCTGGCACCGGATAACAGCAACACGGCTTTGATGATCTGCACCCAGGTAGTCGCCAGCATTCCGCCCAGCGTGACGTACAGCACCATCAGCACACCGACCGTAACCACCGCGTAACTGTAGGGTAAGCCAAACAACAGCTGAATCAGCTTACCGGAACCCACCATCTGAGCGATCAGATAAAGAGATACAACACACAGTGAGCCCGCGGCAGATAACGTACGGATCTGCGTTTTCCCCAGGCGGTAGGAGGCAACATCGGCAAACGTGTAACGGCCGAGATTGCGCAGACGCTCGGCAATCACAAACAGAATCAGTGGCCAGCCGACCAGAAAACCGATGGAATAGATAAGACCGTCAAATCCGGACAGATAAACCAGACCGGATATCCCCAGAAACGAGGCCGCTGACATGTAATCACCGGCGATGGCCAGGCCATTCTGAAAGCCGGTAATACTGCCACTGGCGGAATAGAAGTCAGCGGCTGTACGGGTACGCCGGCTGGACCAGACAGTGATACCCAGAGTGAGCGCCACAAAAATCAGAAACATGGTTACCGCAGCCCAGTCCGGTCCACTGGTATCACTTCTGGCACTACTTATGGCACTACTACTGGCACCACTTATGGTACCACTCAATGAAACGGACCCGGCCGCCGATGCCTGCCCGGATAGCATGACAAGCAGGATAAAAAACAGGGCTTTCAACGACTCATCACCCACTGATGGGTACATTCTTCGATGATGCGCTGGTTTTCTTCGTCAAACTCGGTGTTAGCCCGTTTAACGTAAATCCCTGTCATCAGAAATGACGCAATGATGATAAAAATGCTGATCGGTATGCCCCAGCTGATCACACTGTCATCGGTCACAGGCGTCGCCAGCACCTCAGGGGCGAATGCCACCAGAGAAATAAAACTGAAGTACACAATAATCACGATAGCCGACAGGCGCACGGTAAACAGGCGTCGCTTTTCTACCAGCTCAATAAAATCCGGGTGAAACTGAATTCGCCGGTAAATATCTTCGTGCATAACACTCTCCGCACAACACGCGCCGCACAACACTCGCCACGCAAAACACGCAGCCGAGCCAGAGCAACGGCTTTACTGATCAGACCACATACACACCGGAAGGAAGTCAGTTTCCGGGACAGACCAGTGTACAAATTTGCGTTGCGTGCCTCAGCAAGACCATAGTCGGTGAACCCATAGACTCAGGTCACAAATCTCAATGAAAAGGTCTTTTGCATTAAGACTATTGAGCGAGCCGCTTTTCGACTTTAGTCTTAGTTTGCAGATACCTGCGACCGAGAATGTGCCTGCTCCGTGTTAAGCTCTCGCCCACCGTTCAGCGCACAATAACGATAAGGACCCCTATGATCCCCAGCTGGCAGCTTGTTTCTATCTCCGTGTTATACATCGGCACTCTGTTCTGGATTGCCTGGTACGGTGACCGTCGTGCGCAAAGCGGTAAACCAGTACACAACACGGGCATGATTTACAGCCTGTCGCTGGCGGTGTACTGCACGTCCTGGACCTTCTATGGTGCGGTGGGTCAGGCCGACACCAGTGGCTGGCTGTTCCTTACCATTTATATCGGCCCCATTCTGTTTCTGTTTTTTTTCTGGCGCATGCTCGGAAAAATCATCCGCATCGCCAAAGAAAAACGTCTTACCTCCATCGCCGACTTTATTGCCACCCGTTATGGCCGCGATCACACCCTGGCGATTCTGGTAACGCTGGTCGCCGTGCTTGGCGTTGTGCCTTATATCGCTTTGCAGCTGAAAGCCATTGCCACCACCTTTGAACTGGTGACCATGCCCCTCGGTGCGCTGGATCAGGGGCCTCTGCCCTTCTGGCAGGACACCGCGTTTCATATCAGCTGGGCGATGGCGCTGTTTGTTATCGTGTTCGGTACCCGGGATATCGACGCCAGTGAGCAGCATCCGGGGATGATTCTGGCGGTGGCGTTTGAATCCATGATCAAACTGCTGGCAATGATTACCATTGGTGTGTGGGTGATGACCAGCCTGTTTGATTCACCACTGGATGTCTTCCGCCTGTCGTACGAAAGCTTCCCGGAACACGCCCTGTTTAACAGCGATATTATTTCTCTGGCGTTTATTCTGCAGACGCTGTTGGCAGGCTTTGCCATTCTCTGTCTGCCGCGCCAGTTTCAGGTAGCCGTAATCGAAAATGAATCGCCGCGCCATATTAATGCCGCCCGCTGGACCTTCCCCATTTACCTGATTCTGATGCTGATGTTTGTGGTGCCCATCGCGCTCACCGGTCATATGTTTATGCGTGAACTGGGCTTTACCCCGGACACTTATGTACTCAGCCTGCCGGTGACCCTCGGCCATGAAATGCTGGCCATCATCGCCTTTATCGGCGGTGGCAGTGCGGCTACCGGCATGATCATCGTTGCCACCATTGCGATCAGCACCATGGTTTCCAACGAATTAATTCTGCCAGCCTTCTTCCGCAATACGCAGCAGCAGGCCGATATTCAGCAATCAACCCGGGTACGCACACTGGTTCTGACCGTACGCCGTATGGTCATTCTGGCCATGCTGCTGGGCTCCTATCTGTTTTATCGACTGGTCGGAGAGTTTGAATCTCTGGCCGCCATCGGCCTGCTGTCGTTTGCTGCAGTCGCCCAGTTTGCTCCGCCACTGATCGGCGGTCTGATCTGGCAGGGCGGCAACCGGCAGGGCGCCATTACCGGCCTGGTATCCGGTACCGGTATCTGGTTCTACACCCTGCTGTGGCCAGTGCTGGCTCATGGTCTTGACGATGCCAGCAGCGCTACCCAGATGCTGGGCATGAATCTGGATGATTTCAGTTTCGGCGTTATTCTGTCGCTGAGCGTGAATATTTCCTTTTATATTTTCTTTTCTGTGGTGACCAACGCATCCGTGCGCGAACGTATGCTGGCGTCGGATTTCACCAGTACCAAAGCGCCGGTCAGTGGCAAGCATGTACCGCCCAGTTTCTCCTGCAAAGTCGATGATGTGCGCGTGGTGCTGGAACGCATTCTTGGTTTCAAAAAAACCGAAATGTTTTTCTCTGATTACCAGGCCCGTCATGGCATTCAGTACGACCACGCCATCGCCACCAACGACCTACTGCACGAAGCAGAAAAATTACTGGCCTCAGTTGTGGGCTCCTCCTCTGCCCGGGTGATTTTCTCCACTTTGCTTGGTGGTGAGCAGATTCAGATCCGTGACCTCGCATTCCTCGCCAGTGAGGCGAGCCAGGCCTTTGCCATGAGCCGCGAGCAGTTGCAGGCGGCGCTGGAAAATCTGCAGCAAGGGGTGAGCGTGGTCGACCGCAACCTCAATCTCGTCGCCTGGAACCACAGGTACCTGGAAATATTTAATTACCCACCGTCGCTGATTCAGGTGGGTAAGCCGATTTCAGAAATCATTGAGTTCAATGCCCGTCGTGGTTTCTGCGGCACCGGTTCCATTGAAGAACAGGTTGGCCGGCGCATGAACTTCCTCAGTGCCGGTTCAGCGCATCAGTTTGAACGCCTGCTGCCCAATGGCGTGGTTATTTACATGCAGGGCCATCCGATGCCCGACGGTGGTTTCGTAACCAGTTTCACCGACATTACCGTGCACAGAAAAGCCGAACAGGCTCTGAAAGAAGCCAACATCAATCTGGAACAACGGGTGGAAAAAAGTACCCGGGACGTCGATGACCTGACCTCCAAGCTGATTGAAGCCAACACCAGTAAAACCCGCTTTCTGGCAGCCGCCGGCCATGACCTGATGCAGCCGCTGAACGCGGCAAAACTCTTTGCCTCGACACTATCGCAGCAGAATCTGAGCAAGGAACAGCATGAGCTGCTGAATCATCTGGAAGGCTCATTGCAGTCGGCAGAAGATGTTCTGTCGGTACTGGTTGAAATCTCCAAGCTGGATGCCGGCGCCATGGAGCCCAGCCTGCGCCCGATCAGTCTGGCCGCGGTGCTGAAACCGCTGCGTGACGAATTCACCGCACTGGCAGCAGATAAAGGCCTGCAACTCCGATTCCGCGGCAGCGATGCCTGGGTCATCAGCGATGCCCACTGGCTGCGGCGCATTATTCAGAATCTGCTGTCCAATGCCGTGCGCTATACCCGCCAGGGCGGCATTCTGCTGGGGTGCCGTAAACGCGGCGACCATCTTGTGGTGGAGGTGTGGGATACCGGCCCGGGGATTCCTAAATCCAAGCTGCGTGAGATTTTTGGCGAATTTAAACGCCTTAATCAGGAGAATCAGGATTCCAAAGGCCTCGGTCTGGGTCTGGCTATTGTTGATCGCATGGCCAAACGTATGAATCATGAAGTCAGTGTCGATTCCTGGGTTGGCAATGGCACCCGTTTCCGCGTCACCCTGCCGCTGACAGAAGCCGTCAGTACGCCGGCCTCGACAGCCCCTGAAGCAGGCAGCCGTATTACCGGCAGCTTCGAAGGTCTGCCGACCTTCTGCATCGACAACGATCCTGAAGTTCTGGCCGGGATGAACGCCCTGCTGAGCAGCTGGAAATGTAATGTTTACAGCTGCAGCAATCTTGAAGAAGCGTCTGAAATCCCGTTTAAACCGTCCATTATGCTGGCTGACTATCAGCTGGATAACGACGAAACAGGCCTGCAGGCCATGATCAACCTGCGTAAGCATTTCGGCGAGGATATACCCGGGGTTCTGATTACCGCTGATCCCCGTGCCGAAGTGGAAGAACAGGCCCGCAGTCTGGGCTTCTGGTTCCTGCGCAAACCGGTAAAACCTGCCGCCCTGCGCGCTCTGATCCGCCGCCTGATCCGCTGAGCACGGGTCACTATCAACAAAAAAAGCCGGTCAATGACCGGCTTTTCTGTGTTCCCGCAGAGTCTGAATCAGACGCCTGCCTGCCCCGCCATGATGCTGTCCGGTTTCTCAATATCGAGACTCTGAACGGCAATCACCGCCTGGGTACGGGTACGTACGCCCAGCTTGCGGAAAATAGCGGTTACGTGCGCTTTGATGGTCGCTTCACTGACATCCAGATCATAAGCAATCTGCTTGTTCAGCATGCCTTCTGACATCATGGTCAGCACACGGAACTGCTGAGGTGTCAGACTGGCCAGACGCTCGGCCAGATCCAGTGCGTTCTGATTCGGCTGATGCTGATGACGGCGGGCAGCTTCCGGCAGATAAATATCGCCTTCCAGAACCTGACCGATCGCTTTGGCGATGTCTTCCAGCGGCGCCGATTTGGCGATGTAGCCAGAGGCTTCGTGATCCACCGCCTGACACATGATCGCCGGATCTTCACAGGCCGAGACCACAATCACCGGAATTTCCGGATAATGGGAACGCAGAAATACCAGACCGGAATAACCATGAGCCCCCGGCATCTGCAGATCCAGCAATACCAGATCTGCATCTTTATGCTGTTCAACAACCTGCTGCAGCTCCGGCAGAGACTCAGCCTGCTCAATACTGACATCCGGCACCAGCTGCTTTACCGCCTGCTGCATCGCTGTCCGGAATAAGGGGTGATCATCAGCAATGATGATTTTTTGTGCTAACTGCATAGTCTCCTCCGCGGAGCTGGCTACTTCTGTCGGTAGCTTACTTACTTTTTATCAGGGCTGCGCTCATTTTAAAGCAAAAAACTGCCCAGGGAACGCATCCCGGGGCAGTTTTCCAATCACAACAACAATCAGCGGTTGAGGCGCTCGTCTACCAGAGAGTCAACAACAGACGGATCCGCCAGTGTTGAGATATCACCCAGAGCATCATGTTCGTTGGCTGCGATCTTACGCAGAATACGGCGCATGATCTTACCGGAACGGGTTTTTGGCAGCCCCGGTGTGATCTGAATCAGATCCGGCGTTGCCACAGGGCCGATGTCGGTACGAACCCAGTTGCGCAGCTCTTTCACCAGTTCATCACTGGCTTCTTCGCCGGCGTTCAGCGTCACATACACATAGATGCCCTGGCCTTTGATATCGTGCGGGTAACCCACCACAGCGGCTTCAGCAACCTTCGGATGCGCTACCAGCGAGCTTTCAACTTCGGCAGTACCCATACGGTGGCCGGAAACGTTGATAACGTCATCCACACGGCCAGTGATCCAGTAGTAACCATCTTCGTCACGACGGGCGCCGTCACCGGTGAAATACATGCCGCGGAATGTAGAGAAGGAAGTCTGTACAAAACGCTCATGGTCACCGTAAACAGAACGCGACTGACCCGGCCAGCTGTCGATGAGCACCAGGTTACCCTCTGTTGCACCTTCCAGCACCATGCCAGAGTTGTCCACCAGAGCTGGCTGCACACCAAAGAACGGACGGCTCGCTGAACCCGGTTTCATATCGGTTGCGCCCGGCAGCGGCGTAATCATGATGCCGCCGGTTTCAGTCTGCCACCAGGTATCCACGATCGGGCAGTTCTGCTCACCGATCACATCGTAGTACCAC
>PAJK01000054.1 GCA_002706025.1 Oceanospirillaceae bacterium | reverse complement strand
AAGCGAAAAGCTGGGGGGCGCCTTGCCGGCCCGGGGGATAAGTTCCCCCAGGAGGCATAAGGCTTTGCGGCATTAAAAGCCGTTTATAAAAAGATCCGTTTTAAACTGTGGGACAGCAGTGCGGATGTCCGGGGTTTTTTATTCTGATCAGAAATCAGTCAATCGGATAAGCAGTGGTCATGTGTCGAAGCGTTGGCAGATCCTGATCNGTNCCAAANTCCCANATGNCTTCATCCCAACCTGCAAATAATGTTTCTGATGCACAACCTGTTTCTTCAAANGTGGCATCCGCNGTGGTCGGGCATTTTAATTCNTCTTCCGTTANCCCGGTGCCAATGGAAGATGTGTCAACCCCCGTACTGTCGGTCGCATAGTAAAAGCCGCTGTCATCAGAAGCNTCGGTAACGACACTGGATGCCGCGGACAGATCNGAGGTNATGTAGCAGTTGCTGATCGTATAGGCCGGCGCGCCAGTTACAGTATATGCGAAGCCTGTTGTCCCTTCACTGAGCACAGCACCGGTGGCATAGCAGTTANTCAGGCTGGCATTATTACCCATCCATTNAAANANAGGTGCTGCGNNGNTNNCGGTNCTGGTTACNGTACCGGTAAATGCTACCTGATCCGCNNNGGANGAANNNACATAAGNCACCANACCAGCTGAAGTCCCNTNAGNGGCATAAACNGTCGCATCAGAATAGCTATATTTCAGTTCAGAGTTAACCAGNGTAGATGAAATGCCACCAAGNGCTCCATAGCCTGAAATATCAGCCTCAGTGCCNACGTGGGATACCTGNGAATTNNCTATATTGCCAATGATACCACCGGCTTCTTCATCGACGTTTAANNCACCGCTGGTGAANATATAGCNNACCTCTGTGTNGTAGGCATAACCGCTGAGAATACCGGTGNAGNNATCTGCATTNGTNATATCAGCGTCAACAATGGACAAACGCCGGACCACNGCNGGANNNCCCTCTGTTCCTGTCTGNCCAAACAAACCGACGCGTTGCTGATTACGGTTGATATACAGATTACGGATGGTGTGATCATTACCATTAAAGGTNGCAATAAACGGCGTNGCTTCGCTGCCNANAGGNAACCAGCCCTCATTATTACCACTGCCATCGTAGTCGAAATAATCATCGGCNGAGNTGACTTCNCCATCACCGTTNGTATCGAAATCCAGATCGGTTGTCAGCTCATAACCATGACANCCTTCAGCCGGGCAGCCATNAGTGTATTGGTTGCCATCATTATCTACCAGATAGGTGCCGGCCAGGTTATTACGCACCCAGTCGAGCTCTTCCAGCGAAGNAATTTCAATCAAACCGTTATCGTCACTGTCGATGTCAGCATAGCTGCGCGGCCCGACAGAATTGTCTTCNGGTTGTGTGTTGTCCGGATCAGCCGATTCTTCATTATTGGGCAGATTGTCCGTCGTGGAGGATGAACCTGANCTGCCACCACAGGCNGTCAGGGTCAGAAATACAGGAAGCAGAACGGCAGAACTCAGAATGGATTTTTTGAAATTCATATTTTTCCCAGAGAAAAAAACAACTTAAATTCATTTTCAAATTAAGCCTAGGTGATTTCTGATCACCGTCCANANGATATTAATTTTTTTGTCATTAGTGNTTATTTTTTGAACAGTCTGCCTTTTTATCAGCTGTGAATNCCCGCATTGCGATGANCNTGGAAGTAGCAAAATTAANCTCCTTACTTTGTCATATCCCCTCCAAGGATTTTTCCTTGTCGTATTTGCTACAGCCATTTNTCNGATACATATCTATANAAATCAATAAGTTAGCTTNTGGCCCTGCGCTTGCAGCCAATATTACAAAGGCCAGAGCTGCGTCGGTTTATGTGACATCNGCTGCAGACAGCCCGGTAACTGAAAGNCCGGGTGTTTGCAGCAAANCAGACAAACAGCTGCCTGGCCGTTCAGCTGATGAGAGCAGGGGACGGGTATGAAAGCCAAAGACATCGCCGAATTAATGGATGAGCCGGCCTGCAGCCATAACAAGAAAGAAAAATCCGGTTGTGCCAAACCAAAGCCCGGATCCACTGCCGGTGGCTGTGCTTTTGATGGTGCGCAGATNGCGTTGCTGCCGATTGCNGATGTNGCTCATATCGTGCACGGGCCAATCGCCTGTGCCGGCAGCAGCTGGGATAACCGNGGTACCCGTTCNAGNGGACCGACACTGTACCGGATTGGTATGACCACNGATCTGACTGAACAGGATGTCATTATGGGGCGTGGTGANAAACGTCTTTTTCACTCCATTAAACAGGCGGTCGAAAGCTANAACCCTCCGGCAGTGTTTGTNTATAACACCTGTGTACCAGCGCTGATCGGCGACGATGTTGACGCTGTGTGTAAAGCCGCCGAAGAACGCTGGGGTGTCCCTGTGGTGCCGGTCGATGCTGCTGGTTTTTATGGCACCAAGAACCTGGGCAACCGTATCGCCGGCGAAGCCATGGTGAAATACGTTATTGGCACTGCTGAACCACAACCGGTTGCCGAATCGGTTCAGCGGNCGGGAATTAAAGTACACGACGTGAATTTAATCGGTGAGTACAACATCGCCGGTGAGTTCTGGTATGTACTGCCGTTACTGGATGAGCTGGGCATCCGCGTGTTGTGTACGCTTTCCGGTGATGCCCGTTTTGAAGAAGTNCAGACCATGCATCGNGCGGAAGTGAACATGATGGTTTGTTCAAAAGCCATGCTCAACGTTGCCCGTAAATTACAGGAACGTTTTGGCACCCCATGGTTTGAAGGCTCTTTTTANGGCATTACCGATACCTCGCAGGCGCTGCGTGATTTTGCCCGCCTGATCGGTGATGACGATTTAACCGCACGTACCGAAGCCTTGATNGNGCGTGAAGAAAAACGCATCCGTGNNGCGCTGGAGCCGTGGCGCGCAAGGCTGCAGGACAAACGCGTTCTGCTGTATACCGGCGGTGTTAAATCCTGGTCGGTAATTTCTGCCCTGCAGGATCTGGGTATGAAAGTCGTCGCAACCGGGACCAATAAATCCACNGAAGAAGATAAGGCCCGTATCCGCGAACTGATGGGTGATGACGTCAAAATGCAGGAAGACGGCAGTCCCAAAGCTCTGCTTAACACAGTCAAAGAATATAACGCCGATATTCTGATTGCCGGTGGGCGCAATATGTATACCGCGTTAAAAGCACGTGTTCCTTTTCTCGATATTAACCAGGAGCGGGAATTTGGCTATGCCGGTTATGACGGCATGCTGGAACTGGTGCGTCAGCTGGCCCTGACCATGGAAAGCCCGGTGTGGGAACAGGTGCGTCGTCCGGCGCCCTGGGATGCTCCGGTGACAACAGCAGGCGAAGTATTAAGTGCACAGGGTTAAGGAGACGAGCATGAGCGAAACAGCCAGCCATATCATCAAGCGTAAAAAAGCCCTGTCGGTCAACCCGCTGAAAACCAGCCAGACCATTGGCGGCGCACTGGCGGTGCTCGGCGTTAACGGTGCGATGCCGCTGATGCATGGGTCGCAGGGGTGCACAGCCTTTGCCAAGGTCTTTTTCGTCCGTCATTTCCGCGAGCCGGTACCGTTGCAGACTACTGCCATGGACCAGGTCAGTTCGGTGATGGGCGCAGATGACAACATCGTCGAAGCACTGAAAACCATTGCCGAAAAAAATAATCCGTCATTGATCGGTCTGGTGACCACCGGACTGGCAGAAACTCAGGGCGCGGATATTAAACGCGCAGTAAAAGAGTTCCGTCAGAAATTTCCGCAATACGACCATGTAAAAGTATTGGCGGTTAATACACCGGATTTCTCCGGCAGTTTTGAAAGTGGCTTTGCCATTACTGTTAAAGGTCTGTTGCAGGAGCTGGTTCCGGCAAAAGATGAAACACAATCCCGGGTTGGTCTGCGCAAAAAACAGGTCAATGTACTGTGTGGCGGAAACTTATCACCAACCGATCTGGAATTCGTGGCAGAGAGTATTGAAAGCTTTGGTCTGCGGCCGCTGTTGATTCCGGATTTATCCGGATCACTGGACGGACATCTGGATGATTCACCTTTCAGTGCAGTCACTACAGGTGGTGTCTGTGTCGATGATATAGCCACAGCGCACGAAAGCATTGCCACTCTGGTGGTTGGAGAAAGTCTGACGTCTGCTGGTGAATGGCTGCACAAACACACAGCGGTTCCAGGCTATTTCTTTGGCCATTTAATGGGTCTTGAAGTGCTGGATAACTGGTTTATGACCCTGTCTGAGATCAGTGGTCAGCCAGTGCCGGCTAAATGGCAGCGCCAGCGTAAGCAGCTGCAGGATGCCATGTTGGATACACATTTTATGATTGGCATGTCACGTATCGCCATTGCTTCAGATCCTGACATGCTCGCGGGCTTTGTGCGTCTGCTGCAGGGCATGGGCGCTGACGTCGTCAGTGCAGTCGTGCCGGCGCTGGGAAGTGCATTAAAAGCGCTGGAAAATGTTGAAATTGTGGTCGGCGATCTCGAGGACCTGGAGGCCGATGCCCGTGCGCAGAATGCACAGATTCTTCTGACCAACAGCCATGGTGCGGAAACCGCAGAGCGGCTGGGTATTCCTCTGCTGCGTATCGGCTTTCCGCAATACGATCAGGTAGGCGGATTTCAGCGCCAGTGGTTTGGCTATCGGGCAACCTCTCAGGCGTTATTTGATCTGGCCAATCTGGTGCTCAGTCAGCACCACGAGCTGGAGCCTTATTACTCCGTTTACGCGCAGAAATACGATGAAAAGCATCAGCAGGTGAAAGCCAGTGCCTGGTCATAACACTGCCGGCGGGGAACAGATATGACAATTACCCGAAAGCTTCAGGTGCTCGACGACGAAGATAATTCGACGCTGTTAAAGGTGGCCTTTGCCTCCTCTGACCGGGTGACGGTTGATCAGCATTTTGGTTCAGCGTGTTCATTTGTTATTTACGGCGTAAATCCGGAACGCAGCAAGCTATTGCAGGCCAGTGAGTTCGGCGATATCGCGCTGGATGCCAATGAAGACAAGCTGGCGGAAAAACTGGACATACTCGATGGCTGTATCGCTGTCTATTGTCGCGCCTGCGGGGCGTCGGCGGTTCGGCAGTTATTAATGAAAGGCATTCAGCCAGTCAAAGTCAGTGAAGGTACAGAGATTCCGGAACTGATTGAGAGTCTGCAGCAGGAGCTGCGGGAAGGACCGTCCAGCTGGCTGGCGAAGGCCATGCAGGGATCGCGGCTCGTAGCGGGTGCGCGTTTTGATGATATGGAAGCTGAAGGCTGGAAAGAATAGCCATCAGCGTTCAGAAAACATTAATTAAAAAAGCGAGAATAACCATGACCGATGATGTTCTGGAAGCCGTTGTACAAGCCAGTGACGAGTTACTGCAAAACCCTATGATCCGCCAGATTGTTGTGCAGTTGCGGGCGATGGACAGCTATGGAACTTACGACACCTGGACCGATGACAAAGTCCTTGATCCGCTGATTCTGACTAAGGCGCGTCGCCGCGAAATTCCGGTGGTTGGTGATCCTGATGAAACCGTTATTGCACGGGTTAAGGCCTTCTACAATGCCATTGCGGTGACTATTGAAGGTCAGTGCGGACTGATGGCGGTACCTGTGATCAACCTGACCCACGAAGGTTTTGGTCGCGCCATGATCATTGTCGGCAAACTGGTGGTGCTGGATAAAACCCTGCGTGACGTACACCGTTTTGGTTTCGACTCACTGGAAAAGCTGATTGATGAAATGGAAAAACTGAGCACTAAAGCCGTTGCTTTGATTGAAGAGCATCGCGTCGTCGCTAAGTTGTAACAGACACAAACCGGATTACAGGAGACAGGTCATGACTGATGATGAACTGAAAGCACTGCGCAAAGATGCCAGCAAAAAAAAGCGTCTGGCGACAGAATGGGCTTCAAAAATTCATGATGTGGTTGAAGACACTTACTGGAGTGAATATCCGAATCTGCCGGAAATGGCAGCGCAGGCGGTAGCTGCCTGCAGCGAATGGAAAGAAGCTCAGGATAAATACGACGAAGCCGCAAAGATGACCGAAGCCTGAGCTGACCGGTGTCAGTTTGCCCGCCGGCAATATCACGGAATGATTGATGAATACTCCGGCAATGCAGGTGGGCAGGCTGACAACACAATATAACTGATAGCGGAGAGAGATCATGGGAGAAGCAATTACCGGACGCACACGGGGTGGTGCGGAGTGGACGCCTGAATTTGTAACTGAACTGGATGCCAGTACCTGCATCGGTTGCGGACGCTGTTACAAGGTTTGTCCGCGTGATGTATTTCAGTTGGTTGAACGTGGTGAAATGGTCGATGACGACGACGATTTTTACGACGACGATGATGAAATGATGGTGATGACCATTGCTAATGCAGATGACTGCATCGGCTGTGTCTCCTGTGCGCGGGTTTGTCCGAAAAACTGTCACACCCATGAAGCTTTAGCGGGGTAAGCGTTATGCCTAAGCCAGAAATTCATGTATTTGTCTGTGCCCAGCAACGTCCCGCGGGTCATCCCCGTGGCAGCTGTGGCGAAAAAGGCGCTGCATCATTGATGGATCAGTTTTCACAGAAACTGATCGCCAATAATCTGATGAATAAAGTCTCACTGGTTCCGACCGGATGTCTTGGTCCCTGCCGGGCCGGTGCTAACGTTCTGGTCTACCCGGGCGGCACCATGTACATGGATGTGAAAGCAGAAGACATCGATCAGATTATTCAGACGCATTTTATTGGTGGTGAGCCCTGGGCCGATAAAGTTGCTCCGGATGCAATCTGGCAATGATGGCCGTGGCAGCGGATACCTCCGCACTCGAAGCTGAGCGAATCAGTCGTGCCAGACAGGCTATGAAAGAGGCTTTGGCAGCGATTAATATTCAGCTGCCGGGTGTGGACAGTGATTTCACCGACACCGAATCCCGGGCAGATCCCTTTGATGGCTCGGTGACACTGTTCTGCCACTGGCGTGATAAATACGGCAACCTAACCGGCTCGCTGCAGATACATGAAAGTGGACGCATCTTTGCTGAATACGATGTGATTCAGAATCACCCGGAAAAAGCCGGCTGGTTTATTGAAGCCGTCAGTGTCTGGGGTGATGAGGATGACCTGCGCAGTGAGCTCAGATTAATTCCGCTACCTTAAGCTGCCATTATCACGGAGCGAGCGAATGACCCCGGGTCCGGAATACTACAACCGTATTTACCAGCTGATCGAAGCCAGGGCGAATATTCCTGCGCATATCTCGGATGTCCTGCTGGGGCTGGCGTGGAGCAGTGTTACGCTGCAATGTGACGACAGCCGTGCGCTCAGTACCGGGCTGGCTTTCAGTCCTGCTCAGGCACCACGTAATCTGCCCTGGCCTGGCACGCTTACGGAAAAATCGATCGCTGATATTTTAAGCTGGCTTCATGGCTGGGATAACAGTCAGCTGGTGGTGGCTCTGGCGGCGGCGAATGCGGCCATTTCTCTGAATAATCAGTTGCTGACAAAGGCCGAGCCGGTCACCTGCCACCGCCCCTTTGATATCCCGGCGAACCTGGCTGTTTTTGCCCATTTTGCTGAGCAATTGCATGGTGCGGACGTGGCCATCATCGGGCGCTATCCAGGTATCGAGTATTTCGATAAGCAGTTTTCCTATACCTGCATTGAGCGCACGCCTCAGGGGCGCGATTTACCTGATGCCGCTGCAAACTATATTCTGCCTCAGGCGGATTGGGTGTTTATCACCGCCAGCAGTCTGACCAATAAAACCCTGCCTCATCTGTTATGGCTGGCACGTAACGCTACTGTGGTGTTAATGGGCCCCAGTATGCCGTGGCTGGCCGAGTGGGCTGATTTTGGCGTGGATTATCTGGCGGGCGTGCAGGTAGAGGATCCGGCGCTGCTGCACACCATTATCAGCCAGGGTGGTGGCACTAAAATCTTTGACGCAGCTGCTCCCTATCGGGTTATCAAGCTGTAATCCCTGCTGTCGTCTGTTTGCCATTCTCCTCTTTTCTGATTTTTATGCCCTTGTCTGCCGCCCTCTGGGCCGTTGAACCTGAAGCACGCCGGGCTATGCGTTATGATAGCGGCTCAGGTTTATTCAATATAAGAGAGAGCACAGATGAAGGAATGGAACGTATACCTGTCCGGCGAAATTCACACCGACTGGCGTGAACAGATTATGGCGGGCTGCAAAGAACGTGGTCTGAATATCCACTTCACCTCCGCAGTAACCGATCATGATGCCAGCGATGCAGCAGGCGATGTTCTGGGGGCAGAAAGTAACAGTTTCTGGCGCGATCACAAATCCGCCAAAGTGAATGCCATCCGCATCCGCAATCTGATCGAACAATGCGATATTGCAGTGATCCGCTTTGGTGACAAGTACAAACAGTGGAATGCCGCCTTTGATGCTGGCCAGTGTGCGGCTTTGGGTAAATCCTACATTACCCTGCACGCTGATGACATTGTGCATCCGCTGAAAGAAGTGGATGCTGCGGCTATGGCCTGGGCGACCAGTGCAGAGCAGGTTGTTGAAATACTCAGTTATGTGGTCAGCCGCTAACGCCTGACATAGCTGCTCAGCCCGGCGCTACGACTCCACAGCCGGGCTGAATTGTCTCTGCGCTGTCTGCGTGTAAGTAACCATTGCTCTGTCTGAATTACCCCGTCCGAATTGCCCAGTACCGCTATTAGGTCGGGATAAGACTGACAGGCATGCGCTTCCCTGGTCTGTATCCTGTTATCGCTCTCTTTACAGTCTGAATTGCACATTCAGCTGTCGCTTCTTTTTTGTGTCGAATGCGACAAGTGATTACGACAATCTCCTTTGTAGCAACTGCGACAAAGCCCGCTACAACCTTTTGTGACAGTCTTATTTACGACAGCTTTTTAATGCTGATCAGGCTGGCTAAGTCTATGAATAGCCTTTCTTTTTCCTGATTTTATTGCCGTGGCACAGGGGTTGCAAAATCCCTCTCAGGCAAGACTCAACTATGGGTACGCGGCCGCAGAGCCGTACCGGCTGATGCCACAGGAGGCAGAAAATGATCACGATGACAGATAGTGCAATTTCCGCAGTACGCCGTTTTATGGATTCCACTGAAACCCCGATGGTTGGCCTGCGTATTAAGGTCGAAGGCGGCGGTTGCTCAGGTTTTCAGTACGGTATGAAACTGGAACAGGCGGTAGAGCAGGGTGATGAGCTGATCGACTTTTCTGGTCTGAAAGTGATTGTCGATGAAAACAGCGCATCGCTGTTAGACGGAGTGACCGTGGATTTTGTCGACGGTCTGGAAGGTAGCGGTTTTAAATTTGAAAACCCGAATGCCAGTAACAGCTGTGGCTGTGGCAAATCGTTCAGCTGCTGATTTTTAAAATTACACTAACAACGGGGCAATTGCACAACACGCCTCACAGCACTGAATGAGCAGGAACCAACCGGATTAGTACGAGGAGCAGAATCATGTGGGATTATTCCGAAACCGTTAAAGAACATTTTTATAACCCCAAAAACGCCGGTGCGGTTGGTGATGCCAACGCCGTGGGCGATGTGGGTTCCATCAGCTGTGGTGACGCACTGCGCCTGACATTAAAAGTAGAACCTGAAACAGAAATTATTCTGGATGCAGGTTTCCAGACCTTCGGCTGTGGTTCTGCCATTGCCTCCTCATCAGCATTGACCGAAATGGTAAAGGGCAAAACCCTGGATCAGGCACTGGAAATTTCCAACCAGGATATCGCCGACTTCCTTGACGGTCTGCCACCGGAAAAAATGCACTGCTCTGTGATGGGCCGCGAAGCCCTGCAGGCAGCGGTTGCCAATTACCGCGGTGAAGTGTGGGAAGACGATCATGAAGAAGGTGCGCTGATCTGTAAATGTTTCGCCATCGACGATGTGATGATCCGCGACACCATCCGCGCTAACAACTTAAGCACCGTTGAAGAAGTTACCAACTACACCAAAGCCGGTGGTGGCTGTTCTTCCTGTCATGAAGGCATTGAAAATATTCTCACCGAAGAGCTGGCCGCCCGCGGCGAAAGCTTTACGCCGAATGCCGTTGGCAAGAAAGAAGGCGTAGTACGTCTGAACCCGAAAAAAGAAGAAGCCGCTCCGGCTGCTGCCAAGCTTAATCCGGTACAGCGCATTCTGAAAATTCAGCAGGTGCTGGAAGGTCTGCGCCCGGCACTGCAGGCTGACGGTGGTGATGTTGAGCTGATGGATATCGAAGGCAAAAATATCTACGTGAAACTGGTTGGTGCCTGTAATGGCTGTCAGATGGCTGCCATGACCTTAGTTGGTGTACAGCAGAAACTCATCGAAGAACTTGGCGAGTTTGTGAAAGTTATTCCACACACCGAACGTCCGGTTGAAATTGCAGGAGCGTAATCATGGCTGATATCTATCTCGATAATAACGCGACCACTATGTGCGATCCTGAAGTTGTTCAGGAGCTGATGCCGTTTTTCTCTGAGCAGTTCGGTAACCCGTCTTCGCTGCATAACTTCGGCAATAAAGTGGGCTTCGCCATTAAAAAAGCGCGCCAGTCTGTGCAGAACATTCTTGGTGCTGAGCACGACTCAGAAATTATTTTCACTTCCTGTGGTTCTGAATCCGATTCCACTGCAATTCTGTCTGCTCTGAAAGCGCAGCCGGAACGCAAAGAAATCATCACTACCGTGGTTGAGCACCCGGCGGTTCTGAATCTGTGTGAATTCCTCGAAACCGAAGGCTACACCGTGCACAAATTAAAAGTGGATGGTAAAGGCAACCTGGATCTGGATGAATACGCCAGTCTGCTGACCGATAACGTTGCTGTGGTTTCCGTGATGTGGGCCAACAACGAAACCGGCACTATTTTCCCGGTACTGGAAATGGCTGAGATGGCCGATTCCAAAGGCATTATGTTCCATACCGATGCCGTGCAGGCGGTGGGTAAAATTCCGATGAACCTGGCCGACAGCAAAATTCACATGTTGTCGATTTCCGGCCACAAACTGCATGCACCAAAAGGTGTGGGGGTGCTGTATCTGCGTCGTGGTGTACGTTTCCGTCCGCTGCTGCGTGGTGGTCACCAGGAACGTGGTCGTCGTGCCGGTACTGAAAATACCACAGGTATTGTTGGTCTGGGTAAAGCCTGCGAGCTGGCCATGGAACACATGGAATATGAAAACACCGAAGTTGCAAAACTGCGTGACCGTCTGCAGGAAGGCATTCTGGCTGCGGTTCCACACTCGTTTGTGACCGGTAATCCGGATAACCGTTTACCCAATACCGTGAATATCGCCTTTGAATACATTGAAGGTGAAGCCATTCTGCTGCTGATGAATAAGCAGGGTATTGCGGCGTCTTCCGGTTCTGCCTGTACCTCAGGTTCGCTGGAACCGTCGCACGTGATGCGTGCCATGGGCATTCCTTACACCGCAGCTCACGGCACCGTGCGATTCTCTCTTTCGCGTTACAACACGCCGGAAGAAATTGAACGCGTGATTGAAGCGGTACCGCCTATCGTAGCGCAACTGCGTAAGCTCTCTCCTTACTGGGGAGAAAACGGTCCGGTGGAAAATCCGGAAGAAGCGTTCGCTCCGGTTTACGCCTGATTATTCATGGACGGGAATATCGACATGACGACTCATCAATCTGCTGCTCAACCTGTCGTTGTTATTAACGACACGACTTTGCGCGATGGCGAACAAAGCGCAGGTGTGGCCTTTACTGCTGACGAAAAGCTGGCCATTGCCAGTGGTCTGGCAGCCATGGGCGTGCAGGAGCTGGAGATCGGTATTCCCGCCATGGGCGAAGAAGAACGCGAAGTGATGCAGGCGATTGCTGCACTGCGACTGCCATCACGCTTAATGGCCTGGTGCCGGATGAATGAACAGGATTTAGCTGCCGTGGCAGGTCTGGATGTGGATCTGGTGGATTTATCCATTCCTTCTTCCGATCAGCAGATCGCCGGCAAGCTGGGTCAGGACCGTCGCTGGGTATTGGCTCAGGTTGAGCGCATGGTCAGCCGCGGTGTGGACGCCGGTTTTGAAATCTGTGTCGGCATGGAAGATTCTTCCCGCGCTGACACGGATTTCCTCAGGCAGCTTGCGCAAACCGCACAGCAGGCAGGTGCGCGCCGTATCCGTTTTGCCGATACCGTCGGCATTATGGAACCCTTCAGCCTGCTGGACAAAATCCGCAGTCTGCGCAGCGCCTGTGATCTGGAAATTGAAATGCACGCCCATGACGATTACGGCCTGGCAACTGCCAATACGCTGGCTGCTGTTCTCGGTGGTGCGACTCATATTAACACCACCGTCAATGGCCTTGGCGAACGGGCCGGTAATGCACCTCTGGAAGAGTGTGTGCTGGCGCTGAAAAATCTGCACGGCATTGATTGTGGGGTTGATACACAACAGATGGCAGCTATTTCAGCACTGGTGGCACAGGCCTCCGGACGGGATGTGAGCTGGAATAAAAGCATTGTTGGTGAAGGTGTCTTTACCCATGAAGCGGGTATTCATGTGGATGGCCTGATTAAGGATCAGCGTAATTATCAGGGCCTCGATCCGCTGCAGCTTGGGCGGCATCACCAGCTGGTGCTGGGCAAACATTCCGGCAGCCAGGGGCTGATCCGTGCATATCAGGATGTGGGCATTGAGTTGCTGAGCTGGCAGGTGCCTCTGCTGCTGCAACAGGTCAGAACTCTGGTGACGAGCATTAAACGTGCACCGCTGGCGAGTGAATTAATGGACTTATACATGGCACTGGATGCGCGTATTGGCGCACCGGCGATGGCCGCAGGACAGGAGGCGGAAATATGTCAGCTTCATCCGATTGCCAGCTGAAAAAATCATTGTGGCAACAGCTGCGTGAAGACATTGCCAGCGTTTTTGAACGGGACCCGGCGGCACGCACAACCTTCGAAGTTCTGACCACGTATCCGGGCGTTCATGCACTGATATTTCACCGTATCAGTCATCGACTGTGGAAACGTAACTGGCGCTATGCGGCACGCTTTCTGTCGTTTCTGGGACGTCTTCTGAGCAATGTGGATATTCACCCCGGAGCGACCATTGGTGAACGATTTTTTATTGACCATGGTGCCGGTGTCGTAATTGGTGAAACGGCCGTCGTGGGTAACGATGTGACGCTTTATCACGGTGTTACTCTGGGTGGTACCAGTTGGAAAAAAGGCAAGCGTCACCCGACGCTGAGCGATGGTGTCATGGTTGGCGCCGGTGCAAAAATTCTTGGCAATATCACTGTAGGTAAGCATTCCCGCGTTGGGGCCAATTCAGTGGTGGTCGAAAATGTACCGGAAAGCTGCACCGTTGTTGGCATACCGGGCAAGGTGGTGAAACTGCGCGAAGCCGGAGAACTGAATCCTTACGGCATCGACCTGGATCATCACCTGATACCTGACCCTGTGGGAAAGGCAATCAGCTGTCTGCTCAGCCGCATTGACATACTGGAAGCAAAACTTGACCGCCGCAGTGCTGAAGAACGCTACGCCGATTGTGAAGTCAGCAACGACGTATGTGAAAAGGACTGCCCAGGCGGCAAAGTTATCCGTGAAAAAGAAGCCGTGGGCAGCTAACAGCAGGAGATCATTATGGATTTGCAGGACTTTCAGGGGCAATTGATGTACTTCGATGAGCCGTTACCCGACGGCGTGGAAGATTTATTGAATCAGGCATCCGAAGCTTATGGCGATGGTAATGCAGAATGGTACCTGACTCAGGCGTACAGCATTGCGCCAGCCAATATGACCGTACTGGTGGCCATGTACCGTTTTTATTATTACCAGCACCGACTGCCGGAAGCGATCGATGTTGCCTTCCAGGTGATGCGTGGCGTAGCGCCTACCATTGGTTTTCCGGACAACTGGGAAAAACTGAAATTTGAGCATCTCGCTTACGGCGTGATGGAGTCCTTTACCCGCGTACGTTTTTATCTGCTGGCATTAAAGGGCGCTGCATATATGAATCTGCGCATTGGCAATATTGCCGAAGGCGTACGCATGCTGAATAAAGTAGTGGAAAACGACAGCAACGACCGCCTGGGCGCCAAAGCGCTGCTGCAGTCCATGGGGCCTGCAGTGGTCGGTGGTACCGCTGCAGGACAGGATTACTACGATCAAAAAGAAAATGCTGTGTGCTGAGACACCGGCTCAAACCCGACCGTGAAGGAGAGCAGTATGGAACTTGATGATGATCTGACTCTGGAAGACGCACTGGATGAGCTGTCCTCTGCCGAAGACTTTCTCGAATATTTCGGAATTCCTTTTGACTCCAAAGTGGTGCAGATAAACCGCCTGCATATTATGCAGCGCTACCACGATTATCTGAGCAAAAGCGAAGATGCGCTGGAAGATCACCTCGGCAACGATACGGCACTGAAACAGGTTTATAAAACCCTGCTGGAGCGTGCATATCTGGACTTTGTTGATTCCGATGCGCTGACGGAAAAAGTGTTCAAGGTTTTTCATATGCATGAACCACAGAGCACATTTGTACCGATTGAAAATCTGCTGGGTTAATTCCAGGCCTGCTTACTGAAGTACAGAGGTTTGCCATGAAACCAGATTATGAATACGGCGACGAAGTACGCCTTATCCGTAATATCCGTAATGACGGAACCTATCCCGGCGCTGAACTCGGCGAACTGCTGATGAAGCGGGGTGCGGTTGGCTGCGTTTATGACGTGGGAACCTATCTGCAGGACCAGCTGATTTATCGCGTGCATTTTCTCGATGAAGGCGTAACCGTAGGATGCCGCACAGAAGAATTGTTGCCGGCAGATGCTCCCTGGATTCCGAATCAGTTTGAATTCCGCGAAGTGGTGTTGTCCACCGTTGCCATGCGCAGTGGCGGCGAGCAGGTGGTCGCTCCCGGTGATGTAGGTGAAGTGGTGAAAGTCATCCGCGAAGACGATCAGATTCTGTATCACGCACGTTTTAATGGTTACACCTTTATGGTCCCTGAAGCGGCTCTGGAAGCTGCGCCGGAAGGTACCAAACGTGCGGCTCCGGTACTGGTAAATGGTCTGCATGCAGGAGGTAAGGTATGAGTGCTGTAGCCCGGAAAAACATCGAACAATGGGCGGATTACCGCACCCTGCGTATCGCTGGTGAACAGTTCGGCAAGGCACCGGCAGAACTCAGTGCGGCAGAACGTCAGCAGCTGGAAAATATCGCTGCTAATGAGCGGGAAATTGAAGCATTGGTGCTCAACAGCGAAGAAGCCCGTCATGTCAGCGTGCCGGATTCCCAGGTTGAGGAAGCACTGAAACAGATTCGTCAGCGTTATGAAAACGACGATCAGTTTGCTGAAGCCTTGGCCTACAACGGTCTGGATGAAAATGACGTACGCGACGGCCTGTTACAGGAATTACGGGTAGAGGCAGTGATGGATCTGATTGCCAGCCGCGCAGTCCGGGTCGATGAAACCGAAGCGACCATGTATTACTACCTGCACCAGGACAGCTTCACCAAACCAGAAACCCGCAGTGCACGTCATATCCTGATTACGGTGAACGAAGACTACGCCGAAAATCAGCGTGACGTTGCTCATCAGCGTCTGCTCACCATCGCAGACCGTATTGCCAAAACCCCTCACCGTTTTGCTGAGCAGGCGCAGAAACATTCGGAATGTCCGAGCGGACTGAATGGCGGCGTATTAGGCGAACTGAAAGCCGGTGTGCTGTTTCCGCAGCTCGACAGTGCTTTGTTTGACATGGCAGAGGGTGAAATCCGCGGCCCGATCGAGAGTGAAATCGGCTGGCATCTGCTGTTATGTGAACAGATTGACCGCGAACGTATCATGCCCCTCGACGAAGTTCTTCCGCGCCTGCTGGAAGAATTACAGCACCGTCAGAATAAACGCGAACAGAGACTCTGGCTGAAACGCCGCGCCGAAGCCGTTGCCTGAGTAACCGTTTCTCTGACCAACTGCCTCGCTGAGCAGCCGCTTTGCTTAGCAGCACTAAACGCCGGTTCCTGACGGGGCGTTCTCGTTCAGTCAGCATTGGCAGACAGGGATAAAAGGAGAAGAAGATGACCGGAACTGACAGCAGTAATCCAACCTGTTCTTTTTGCGGAATTGAGAAAACCCCCCAGACGCCATTAATCGCCGGCAATGACGGCCACATCTGTGAACAGTGCGTAAAACTGGCCTATCAGGTGGTCAGCAGCTGGGGCCGCCGGGGCACCCAGACCGAGCCTGAATTAAAAACCCCGCTGGCCATTAAGGAATTTCTGGATCAGTACATTATTGGTCAGAACGAAGCGAAAAAGACGCTCTCAGTGGCTGTCTATAACCACTATCTGCGGCTGAAATTCCAGGATAAAAAAGGCGATGCCACATTACCTGTGGGCGGCGCTCTGTCTGATATTGTTGAGCTGGAAAAATCCAACATCATCATGGCGGGTCCATCCGGTACCGGTAAAACCCTGCTGGTGAAAACCCTCGCCAAGATCATTGGTGTACCCTTTGTGATTGGTGATGCCACCACACTCACTCAGGCCGGTTATGTTGGTGAGGACGTTGACTCGCTGCTGAAGCGCTTGCTCGAAGCAGCCGAAGGCGATGTTCAGGCAGCACAATGGGGCATAGTGTATATCGACGAAATCGATAAAATTGCCAGCCGCGGCAGCGGTGGTGCCAATATGCGTGACGTGTCCGGTGAAGGCGTACAGCAGGCGCTGCTGAAAATGGTGGAAGGCAGCGAAGTTAAAGTGTCCAAGTCCGGCCGCCGTGAAGGTGGTGAAGAAGTGACACTGAGCACGCAGAATATTCTGTTTATTGTCGGTGGTGCGTTCCCGGGGCTGACCGGCCTTATCAGCAAACGCCTGGCGCCACCGAAAACCGGCATAGGCTTCAGTGCGCCGATTGAAACGGAATCTGAAATCAGCAACGAACAATTACTGGCGGCACTGCAGCCGGACGATCTGCTGCAGTTCGGTCTGATTCCGGAATTTATTGGTCGTTTCCCGATCATTACTTTCCTGCAGGATCTGGATGTTGATAGTCTGAAACGCATTCTGCAGGAACCGCGTAATGCACTGACAAAACAGTATAAGCAGCTGTTTAATTTCCAGAATGTGGATCTGGATTTCACCGATGATGCACTGACTTTTATCGCCAAAGAAGCGGTTAAGCGCGGCACCGGTGCGCGGGGTCTGCGCGGCATGATGGAATCCATGCTGTTATCCACTATGTTCGATCTGCCTTCACGTCCGGAGCTGCAGCGTTGTGTTGTGGAAGTGAGTGGTGAGGAAGAGTCGGAACAGCTTAAAGTCCGTGAAGAATTTGCCGATGGTGCTGTGCGTGAAGAGGTTCTGCCGACCCCTGCGGTGGTCAGTGCAACGGCCGCAGCGACGGAAGATAAAGTGGAAGGTAAAGCCGCTGGCTGATGTCTGACGTCGATATCAGTGGTACAGAAAGCGCCCATCGGGCGCTTTTTTTCTTAAAATTCACAGAACGAATTTAATAAGCCATCGGTCCGGCTGGCCTGAACAGCAGGCAAAAAAAGGCGCAGTCAGGTTTCGGGCTGACTGCGCAAGGCACAGAAGGAAAATTGCTCAGACGATCAGGGGTGACCGTCTGAGCAGGTACGACTTACAGTGGTAAACCAAATTCCGGCGCAATCTGGTTTAACCAGGCATCCAGGCGGGCTTCTGTCTGGCCGGACTGGTTATCCAGATCCAGTGCCAGACCGACGAATTTGCCGGCATCGTTTACCGCATTGGAGCTTTCAAATTCAAAGCCTTCGGTGGAGCTTTCGCCGATCACTTTAGCGCCACGTTCGGTGAAGAATTCGTGCAGCTCACCTAAAGCATCAAGAAATTCGTCCGGATAGCCTACCTGATCACCAAGACCAAAGATGGCGATGGTTTTGCCAGCAAAGCTCATATCTTCGATTTTAGGCAGGAATTCTTCCCAGCTTTCGGCATCACAGTCGGAAGACAGGCCAGGCAGTTCGCCTTCGCCCAGGGTTGGAGTACCCAGCAGCAGAAAATCAAACGCAGCGAATTCTTCAGGCTCTGCACGGTTTACGTTCAGAGGAGAAGCCATCAGTTCATCATCGCTGAATTTCTTCTTAATCATTTTGGCAACCTTGCGGGTTTTGCCGGTGTTACTGCCAAAAAACAGCCCGATTTTAGCCATAGTCTTTCTCCATCAGTGGATTCAGGATCAGCGCTGAGCGCTGCTCACGGTTGCTTTACATTGCATTGCTTAGTATCTGAATTGCAGAAGATATGCCACGGACTGGATTGTTTAAGTTGTTGATATTTAAGAAGAATAAAATTTGATCTGTATCAGTTGTCAGGAAGGTGACAGGACACGGAATGTCGCTGCCGACGCTTTGTTGTTTTTCATACAAAATGAAAAAAATAGTTTCCGGGCCGAAAAACAGAGCGGATATTTTGTCGGCTTTACGCCACGTTTGAGAGGTGGATTACGCTGAAAAGAATAAATTCCTTTAACGTCACGACAAGGTCTTACGGCAGAAATAACGACGGTACTTTATGGGTCTGACGGGACGATGCGGATCTGAATGTGGATTTGGGTTTGAGTGCAGAGCCCGGGAGTGAAACCGACGGTTAAGCTGGTTTTTCAGGAAAGCCAGTGCAGAAAAGCCAGCCGAACGCTTAAATCCCATGACTTAATGCCCGGCGCTGGCCAGCAGCCGGTCGGCGAATTCTGTGATCTGTGCATGCAGGGTAATTTTATCCTGCCAGTGCTGAGGTATAGCGTCGATACCATAGTATGCGCCGGCCAGCTGACCACAGACCGCGGCGGTGGTATCGGCATCATCGCCCAGGTTGGCGGCGGCAAGAACCGCGTCGGCGTAATTATCGTGCTGGTGAAAGCACCACATGGCAGCTTCCAGACTTTCAATCACATAGCCGCTGCCACGCAGTTCCTGGCGCTGCTTATTCAGGTATGAGCCCTGGTGAATTTTACTCAGCTTGCGTGTTTCAGGGGTATAAGCAGCACTTTGTAATGCCTGTTTGTCTGCTCCACTGAATATTTCAGCCAATTGCCAGGCCATATAGCGACAGGCATCCAGACACTCAGCGGCAGCGTGGGTGGTACGTGAGCTTTCAACTGCAAAGTGCAGGGCGGCTTCGTTGTCGGGGAAAAAGAACATAACCACCGGCGCCAGGCGCATTATCGAACCATTGCCGGCAGACATGGGGTGAGTGGAACCCGCAAAGGGATCACCATGGGTGAGGTATTCCTGCAGTGCGGTGCGGGTTGCCTGGCCAATATCAAAGCACTGTCCGGTGCTGCTCAGATGACCTTCCTGCCACCATTTTACGTAGCGTTGCATTTGATCTTCGGCATCAAACGCCTGTTTTTCCAGCAGGGATTCGGCCAGGCACAGAGCCATGGAAGTGTCGTCCGTCCATTGACCGGCCTGCAGTTTGAACGGGCCGCCCCCTGTGATATCCGTGATGGGTTCAAAACTGCCCGGTAGTCTGAATTCAAGCGTGGTGCCCAGCGCATCGCCGCAGGCCAGACCCAGCAGCGCACCACGGTATCTCTGTTGCAGAGTGAGCATCGGCAGACTCCCTGTTTGTATTCTGTTGCGATACTTGTACGACACGGATCAATAACAATATAAAGCTTAAGGATTTAGTATGTGCCTGTCCGTTTATCCATCCAACGCTAAGTGGCGGCTTTGCTGACTGTGAATACTGAGTTAATGCAATATCCTGCACTGCCTGCGCATGCCATGCTGACTCTGAACCGCTGCAATTTACCAGCGGTCGTACTCGGCAGCGTGGCATTTCAGCTGGCGCCACAGCCGTTATGGCTGGATGGTGTGATGGAATTGCATCGGGCGTTTTTTCAGAGCCTGCATGCGTTTGATAAAGCAGAGAGCCGGGCGTCCTGTTTCCGTGACTATATGAGTTCCTGCTTTCTGCTCGATCATCTTGATCAGGCCGGGCTGAATCATCAGGGTAATGTGTGTCGCCCTAAAGCGGATTTCCTGCGTACGCTGCGCGGCTGGATGTTTGATGCTGACAGTCAGGAAGCAGCAGTATTAAAAGGTTGGGCAGAATCCCGCTTTGGCTTATTGCCGCGCTACCATCAGGGGCCGCTTGGCGATTATCACAGTGAATCCTGGCTGAGGTTTCAGGCATTGCGTGCCCGTGGTCTTTACAACACCAATGCGCTGGAGGCACAGCTGGATGTGCTTTATGCCTGGTGTCAGTATGAATTAAAGCGGCGTTTTCCCGGGCAGTCGCACTGGACTCTTTTCCGCGGCATAAACCATTGGCAGCAGCATGATGTTATGCCGCCTGAGATCACGGCTGAAAACAGCCGCGACAGACAACAGGCGCTGGTGTTGCTGAATAATCTTAATTCCTTCAGCAGTGAAAAAGACTACGCCGATGCCTTCGGTGATCAGTTGATTAAAGTGGATGTGCCACTGGTGAAGTTATTGTATTTCCCCGGCTTATTGCCCGGAGTCTTGCCCGGTGAGCAGGAATATCTGGTGATTGGCGGGCTGTATCAGGTGACGCTGTTAAGGGGTTAAAGGGCAGGCTGTGTAAGACCGACAGAAGGAAGAAATAAGAGTGGGAAGAGATAAGAGATCAGTCTTCCTTCTTTTTTGTTTCTTTCAGAAATTCCAGCCCTTTGGCACGCTGCGCCATCAGAATCGAGATTTTCTCCTGCAATTCTTTTGCTTCCAGATCGCTGCTGCATTCCTTAAGGCGCTGTTCCAGCTCATGTTGTTTGTCGCGGATTTTCTTTAGCGCCGCTTTGGTGTCTTTACGGCGGATTCTTTTATCGCGTTGCTGCGGATCAAACAGGTTGTTCAGTTTTTTAATCAGTTTCGTAAACTTCATAACTTCTCCTCCCTGTCTGATGAATGGCTGCCTGCAGAAGCTTTTGTGTCAGGTCCAGAATCCTGCAGCAGTGTCTGATTGATCGCAGACAGATCTTCGCTTTCCAGTGTCAGTGTTTCCGGATGTTGCGTCTGTGGCTGCTGTTCGTCAATAAACAGATAACGGGCAGCTTCCAGTAATGAATGACAGACGCGCATGGCGTAGCCTTTATCATTCATCAGTGACGTTGCCATTTCTGCACTGATTTTACGTGAGCGGATCAGATTTTCTGTGAGGCTGTCGGAATCTTCCGACTGACGCTGGCGGATCAGCATCTGATGATCCAGTGCCAGACGGCTTTCCAGCGGGTCGTCGAGGTCGCGGATATTGGCAATGGCGCGTAAGGTTTCAGCAATGGCTTCACGCAGTTGCTGATAAGCATTTCCCATGTCTTTGTTCTGACCGTGCAGATAGTGGGTCATATTGCGCTGCAGGTGCTTGGTGGCCTTGATGGCTTCAACAAGATGATAATCCGCCGCGCGCAGTTCACGCAGTTGTTCATCATAGCGCCCGCTGGTGTGCTCACGGGCGCTGGAAATATAGCTGATAATGGCGGAATAAATGCCTTTGATGTCCTGCTCGTAGCTTTGCTGCAGTTCATCGGCGGTGGTGTCTTTGTGATGCTCTCTGAGCAGCGCAACAGCCTGACCACGGCGGAATTCTTCATCATCCCAGCCCAGACCGCGCACAATCAGGTCCGCCGTTACCGAGTAGAGGTGAATGCTTTCCTGACGGGTGACCGTTACCGCCGCCACCGGCGTAGACATGGCGGCGTCGGTCAGAAACTGCGGTTGACGATAATCACGGACTTTTTGCGGCAGGCGTTTGTTCAGCCAGGTTTCCAGTCTGCTCAAATTCGGCACCATGATCAGGACACCGAGCAGGTTAAACAGGGTATGGAACAGCGCCAGTTTAAGCGTGTAGTTATCCGGGGCGATGTGCAGCAGGTCAGCTAAGCCATCGACCAGCAGTATCAGTACCGGCATCAGCAACAGCGCTACGGCACCGGTAACCAGATTGAACAGCAGGTGGCCCAGGGCCAGTTGCTTACCGGCAATGCTCGCTCCGAGACTGCCGATGACAGCGGTCACTGTGGTACCGACGTTGGCACCGATGGCCAGCGCCAGGGCATCACTGTAGCCCACGTGGCCGGCGGCCAGTGCAGTCAGTGTCAGAACCAGAGTGGCGTGGCTGGATTGCATAATGACGGTAGCAACCGCGCCGAACAGGGTATAGATGCCCAATGAGATAATGCCGTCAGAGGTAAAGCGGCTGAGATCGAGACCGGATTGCAGGCCGGCAAAGCCGTCCTTCATATAATCAATACCGAGGAACAGAAAACCGACGCCGGCGAGAATATGGCCAATTCCTGCACGGGTCTGATTGGGCTGAAATAACAGCATCACCCCGAATACCAGCATGGGCATGGCCAGCTGCGACAGTTTGATCGACAGACCAAAGCCGGCGATCAGCCAGGCGCCGGTTGTGGTACCCAGATTGGCGCCAAAGATAACCCCAAGCCCGGCGCTCAGGTTCATCAGTCCGGCGGATAAAAAGGAGATAGTAAGAACCGACACCAGCGAGCTGGATTGCATCAGAGTGGTGGCGACCACACCGAACCCCAGTGCGCGTGCCGTGGTGCTGGTGGACTGTTTCAGGACGCGCTCGATAACACCGCCGGTAAAGGACTGAAAGCCGCGCTCCAGCGACAGCATGCCGAACAGGAAGATGGCAACCCCGGCAGCAATCTGCTGAAACTGGGGGCTGCTCCAGAAGCCGGCAGCCAGCAACAGCATAATGACAGGCAGTAACAGACGCTTCAGTAATTCCAAGGGTAACTCCGGCAATCGACAACTCTGTTGAGTATATCTCTGCTGCTGGCATAACGCTCTGCAATGTCGGGGTTACTGTCGTCGGTTTCAGACCTGAAAGCGATCTGAGTGGTAATCCTGATTGCAGTCAGTTGAAAAGTTATCCCAAGAATGGCTGCTCACGGTAAAGTTATTAACAGAGTCCTGTGAGTATCCTGAATAAAACCTGAGGGTAATCTCTGAATAAAGTACATTTTTGTCGGTTTTATGACCAGGCGAATTGATTGGTTTTTTTTAAGTTATTGATTTTTAAAGGTTAATTTATTTTTCAGGGTGGTTGGAAATAAATTGGAGCATTTGTACCACTCCCTGCAGGAAATATTGCAAAAAGGTAAAAAACAACCCTTGTTTTTACTTTGTAAACGGCTTATATGGCGCTTCTGTTACGCTTTATTCACAGATTCTGTGGATAAGTTTGAGCATAAGTTGATGAAAAATCCCCTTGTCCCTCGGGGTATGTAACAGGGGGTTGGATTGTTCAAAAAGTGATCAGTCGGGTTTTGCCAACAGGTAAAGAAAAGCCCACCGCAGAGGTGGGCTTCAGAGTGCCGGGCTGTACGCGCATGACCCGGACAGTCGATCAGAGTGCGGCTTTCAGCGGCTCGTGCTGTTCGGCTTCCAGACGAGGACCGAACTGGCTGACAACCTGTGCCGATGCTGCCGAAGCCAGACGGCCGGCAGCGGCAAAGTCATGGCCATGGGTAATGGCATAGAGGAATGCGCCGGCAAACATATCGCCTGCGCCATTGGTATCCACTGCCTTAACCGGATTCGGCGCAATCTTATGCAGGGTCTCACCATCAAAGGCCACTGCGCCTTCACCGCCCAGCGTAATGGCGAAGGTTCTGGCGTATTGCTTCAGTGATTCGATGGCGTCATCCAGGTGGTCTGTATCTGCCAGCAGTTTGGCTTCCTGTTCGTTGCAGAACAGCAGGTCAACGCCATCGCCCAGCATTTCCAACAGGCCGTCTTTAAAGAACTGCACCATGGCCGGGTCAGAGAAGGTCATGGCGACTTTCACGTTATGTTTATGCGCCAGCTCACGCACTTTAATGGCAGCACTGCGGGACGTGTCAGAGGTCACCAGATAGCCTTCGATGTATACATATTCTGAAGCCGCCAGAGCGTCCTCGTGAATGTGTTTCTCTTCCAGATTGCTGGTGATGCCCAGGTAGGTGTTCATGGTGCGTTCGGCATCCGGCGTCACCATCACCAGACATTTACCGGTAACGCCTTCATCACGGGCGCCATCCATATTGGTGTCGACACCGGCAGCTTTTAAATCGGCAACGTAGAAATCGCCGGTTTCGTCACTGGCAACGTTACATGTGTAAAAGGTTTTCGCGCCGAAATAGCTGGCACCAATAATGGTATTCGCGGCACTGCCACCACAGGCGCGTTTTTTCAGGCCGTAACCGGAGTTCAGGGTGTCCAGCATTGAGGCCAGCTGCTGTTCGTCGATCAGGGTCATCATGCCTTTTTCGATACCGGCTTTAGTAAAGAAGGCGTCATCGATTTCAAATTCCTGGTCGACCAGGGCATTACCAATGCCGTAGATGTGGTAACTCATTCGGGTGTCTCCGTGTTCTGTGTCGCGATTTGTTGCGCGGAGTGTAGCGGATCGGCGCGGTTTTTTCAGGCGCTACTGTCAGAGCGGCGGCAGCGGGGTTATGATTCGCCCATGAATCATCAGGCACGCTCCAACAGTTCAGAACGCAATAAGGTTACGCGCTTTATCAGCCGTCATAACCGCGTGCGTCATGCCGTCTATCAGACGGATCGTAAGATTCTCCGTTCTGTGCTGCGCTCCGGTCTGCTGTTGCTGTCGTTTGCGCTGCTGCATGTGGTGGCCATGATGTGGCTCGAAGGCATGGAAATGTGGCCGGCGGTCTGGCTGACCCTGACCACACTGACGACGGTTGGCTACGGCGACTATTCAGCTGAAACTCAGGCCGGGCAGATTGCTACTGCGGTACTGATGTTCATCTGTGGCATCACTCTGATGACTTTCTTAATCAGCGACTATGTGGATTTTCGCATCGCGCGTCGTGAACGTATCCGCACCGGACACTGGGACTGGAATATGGCCGAACACATACTCATCATCAATTCACCCAAATATAACGGCGAAGCGTATTTTCTGCGCATGATCAGCCAGATCCGGGAAAGCGAAGAGTATCGTGATACACCGATTCAGCTGCTCAACGAAGAGTTTGCTGATGGCCTGCCAGAGAGTCTGCGGGCACTGGGGGTTGTGCATACCACCGGCTCGGCCAGTCGTCCGCAGGATCTGGAGCGCGCCGGAGCTGAGCGGGCCAGTCATATCGTGGTACTGGCCCGGGACGAATATTCCGCCGACAGCGACAGCTATACCTTTGATATTGCTTACCGCCTGTATAAGCAGCAGCTTGGTCACATCACTATTGTTGAGTGTGTGGAAGACGAAAACCGTCAGCGTCTGAAAGATCTGCAGATTAAAACGGTATTGCGGCCGATCCGCTCTTACCCGGAAATTATCGTGCGTGCCATGGTTGCGCCGGGGGTTGAGCTGATCATCGAAGATATGTTCACCCATGCAGATGATCATCCGGTGCGTTTCCCTGTATGGCTGGAAGGTGAGCGCTGGGCCGACGTCGTCAACGCCATTATTCAGGCTAATCTGGGGACGCCGCTGGCGTACGTCACCAAAGACGGCGAAGTGATTACGCACCCGGACGGTAACCATAATGTGCATGCACAGTCGCTGATTATTCTGGTGCACACTGAAAAAACACCGACCATTCGTGATGTGCAGCGGGCGGTGGAGGTGCATTTCAATATCCATGCCGCTAAGCTGGACTGACCTGGTCGAAATCTGGTCAGTTCTTTATTCAGGCAGTAAGGCTGGTACCTGTATGCGTCCTTCTTCCGGCATGACCGGGTTAGTGCTGATCTCCCTTATGATTGTTGTCGCCGGGATGAACAGCGTCACAGACATGATGAGCGGTGCCGGTGACCGGCACACCGCCGATTGTGAGTACTGCGCCATCAATGAGCGCCCGGTCTGGGTGCCGCCGGCAGGGCTCTCGTTACCTGCATTGCTGCTTGATCTTACCCCGCAGTCCCTGATGCTTCTGCTTACGCCGTCGCTTTACAGCGATTCTGAAGCATCGTCCGCCCAGGCTTCCTGACAGGCATAGATCCTGAACACCTCGAGCATGGCCTGAGTGAAAGGCGTGCTGAACGATCTTCTCAACATAGTAATATCCTCCTGCCCATCTTCTTATAGTTATAGTGGATTAGCTGTCAGAAACTAATTGAATCTCACTATGCATACGATAGGTCACTGACGTTGATCTTACCGCCA
Organism: Oceanospirillaceae bacterium; assembly: GCA_002706025.1. Lineage (GTDB taxonomy): Bacteria > Pseudomonadota > Gammaproteobacteria > Pseudomonadales > Oceanobacteraceae > Venatoribacter. The sequence goes on along the minus strand of PAJK01000054.1, from coordinate 5,710 downwards.
GTGGGTTACAGGCCCGGTCCTGTGCTTAGTCCTGTGCTTAATTGCCGCGCAGATGCTGCAGCGGGGCGGATCATGTATATTGCCCCGGCGGAGGAGCGACATGCTGAATAAAATTCTGACGGTGCTGGCGGATGGCCAGTTTCATTCTGGTGAAGAGCTGGGAGAGGCGCTTGGTGTCAGCCGGGCAGCGGTATGGAAGCAGATGAAAAAGCTCGATGAGCTGGATATTCCGTATTCGTCGGTGAAAGGACGTGGCTACCGCTTGCAGGACGGCATTGAACTGCTCGATCAGCAGCGTATTCAGCAGGCGCTGACTCAACGTCTGGATATTCTCGACATCCTGCTGGATGTGAACTCCACCAATACCTATCTGTTTGAGCGTGCCGGTGATCACATGGGCAAGCGCTACGCAGTGCTGGCCGAAAAACAACTCGGTGGGCGCGGCCGGCGTGGCCGTCGCTGGGTGAGTCCATTCGGGAAAAATATTTATTTGTCGCTGCTGGCGTCGTTCAGTGGTGGCATCGCTTCGCTGGAAGGTCTCAGTCTGATGACAGCTATTGCCGTTGAGCGCGCGCTGGTCAGGCTGGGCATCGAAGGCATAGGTTTGAAATGGCCGAATGATGTCTATGCCAATGGCAAAAAACTGGCCGGCATTCTGCTTGAAGTCACTGGCGAGTATTCCAGTCATTGTCAGGTGGTGATCGGCATTGGCCTTAATTTATCGCTGAGTGAACAGGATGCCGCGGAAATCGAACAGCCATGGGCGGAACTTAAATCCCTGAAGCCCGATCTTTCCCGTAATCAGGTTGCCGCAGCGGTCCTCGACGAACTGCTGAAAGTCGTCGATGAATTTCAGCGTGAAGGCTTTGCACCGTATCAGCAATATTGGGCAGAGCGTGACATATTTATGGGGCGTGAAGTGCGGATTATTGCACCGGGTCATGAAACACCCGGCGTTGTTAAAGGCGTTAACCGTAAAGGCGAACTGATGCTGCGTACGGAAAAGGGAATTGAGATCATTAATGCCGGAGAAATCAGTGTCCGTGCTGCTGATTGATCTGGGCAACACCCGGCTGAAATGGCAACTGCGTAACGCCAGCCGGATTGCTGCCAATGGTGTGTCCGCCTATGACGACGGGCTCACGGAAAATCTCCCGGATGCTGATAAAGTGCTGGTGGCGTCGGTACGCGAGCGTGCGGATATTAAAAGCGCCCTTGAATACCGTTATGGCAAACGGCTGCACTGGTTAGGTGAAACGCCAGCGCAGGTGACTCTGATTGCACACTGCTACAGTCAGCCTTCGCGTTTAGGTGTGGATCGCTGGCTGGCTATGCTCGGTGCCCGGCAACATAAGCAAGGTGCGTTGCTTGTTGTGGATGCCGGAACGGCGCTGACGGCGGATCTGTTATCGGCTGAGGACCGGCATGAGGGTGGTTTTATTGTTCCCGGGCTGGCATTGTCAGCCCAGGCATTATTTAACAGTACTGACCGGGTGAAATCGTATCTGGATGAGCAGGGCGGGATTAACACCGGGCCTGGCACCAGTACCGTGGCCTGCGTGGTGCAGGGCGCAAGACGGCAGCAGCTGAGTTTTGTGCACTCTCTGCTGGTGGATTTTCCCGCCCATGAGTTAATGATTACTGGTGGCGATGGTCAGTGGTTAAGCACTGAATTAAAGCTGAATTTTTATTCTGATCTTGTATTTGATGGTATGGACTCCTTATGCGCTGGATCTTTTTTACCCTGGTAGCCGGAAACCTGCTTCTGCTGGTGGTGTTCTGGCAGAAACAGAATCAACCGCTGGCGGATATGCCGGTAGCAGAAATACAGAATAAAGGCCGGACTCTGTTGCTGGTCAGTGAAAGTGACGGTGTGCTGAAGCCTGTGGTGCAGAAAACTGCCAGCAGAAACACGCCAGACCAGCTGTGTTACGCCGCCGGTCCATACAGTGACGAACTGGATGCAAAACATCTGTTGGCGCGGGTAGCGGCTGTTGGACTCAATGGCCATATTAAAACGCTTGAAGTCACCACGGATAATCCGGCGGAATATTGGGTGCACGTGCCACCACGCTCGGGGCGCGAAGAAGCGTTACGCACACTTAAAGAATTGCAGCGCCGCAACATCGACAGCTACATCATCACTCAGGGCGACCTGGCGGAAGGTGTGTCGCTGGGGCTGTTCCGCAAGAAAGAGTCGGCAGAAAGTGTGCGTGATAAAGTTGCGCAATACGATATTCCGGTTGATATCCGCGTAGTGAATGAGTCATCCCGGGAGTACTGGGTAGAGGTAAAAGAAGTCTCTCAACTCAATGAACGCATGCGCGAGCGCATCCAGGCTGGCGACGATCAGATCAGCTGGGAAATGGCTGAATGTGAGTAAAGCCGCCGCTGCGGGCGGGGTTATTGCAGGGATTTCTGCAAGTAAATCGTAAGTTAATAATAAATAAGCAAAAAAAGTGTTGACAGTATCCGGCTCTGTGAACATAATGCGCGCCAATTCGGTGGGGTTCCCGAGCGGCCAAAGGGATCAGACTGTAAATCTGACGCGAAAGCTTCGCTGGTTCGAATCCAGCCCCCACCACCACTTTTGACAGCCTCCGGGTTGCAGGAGCCAGCGGTTAGCTGAGTGGCCATAATCGTCCCGGCAGCCTCTGACGGTCAGCGGGTATGGTACAATGGTAGAACCTCAGCCTTCCAAGCTGATGATGCGGGTTCGATTCCCGCTACCCGCTCCAATATTCAGCTGATATAGCTCAGGCGGTAGAGCGCATCCTTGGTAAGGATGAGGTCCCCAGTTCGATTCTGGGTATCAGCACCATTATTAAAGTAAAAGGTAGGCCACGGGTCTGCCTTTTTGTGTATGTAGCACAAAAAATTTTGTAACCACTCAACTGAAAAGAGACAGGGTCATGGCAAAGGAAACGTTTGAACGTTCCAAACCCCACGTAAACGTGGGTACTATCGGTCACGTTGACCACGGTAAAACCACTCTGACTGCGGCACTGACCCGCGTATGTGCAGAAGTATGGGGCGGCGCAGCGGTAGCGTTTGACGGTATCGACAACGCACCAGAAGAGCGTGAGCGTGGTATCACCATCTCAACTTCTCACGTTGAGTACGAATCCCCAAGCCGTCACTACGCACACGTAGACTGCCCGGGACACGCTGACTATGTTAAAAACATGATCACCGGTGCCGCACAGATGGACGGCGCGATCCTGGTATGTGGTTCTACTGACGGCCCAATGCCTCAGACCCGTGAACACATCCTGCTGTCCCGTCAGGTTGGTGTACCTTACATCGTTGTATTCCTGAACAAAGCAGACCTGCTGGCTGAAGACTGCGGTGGTGCAGATTCTGAAGAATACGCAGAGATGCTGGAACTGGTTGAAATGGAACTGCGTGACCTGCTGTCTGAATACGACTTCCCAGGCGACGACACTCCAATTATCCCAGGTTCTGCTCTGATGGCTCTGAACGGCCAGGACGACAACGAAATGGGTACTACCGCTGTTAAGAAGCTGGTAGAAACTCTGGACGAATACATCCCAGAACCAGAGCGTGCAATCGACGGTGCATTCATTATGCCTATCGAAGACGTATTCTCTATTCAGGGTCGTGGTACCGTTGTTACCGGTCGTGTTGAGCGCGGTATCGTTAAAACTGGTGAAGAAATCGAAATCATCGGTATTAAAGAAACCACCAAGACTACCTGTACTGGTGTTGAGATGTTCCGTAAGATCCTGGACGAAGGCCGTGCAGGTGAGAACGTAGGTGTACTGCTGCGTGGTACCAAGCGTGACGAAGTGGAACGTGGTCAGGTACTGGCGAAGCCAGGTTCTATCACTCCACACACCAAGTTCCAGTCTGAAGTATACGTACTGGGTAAAGATGAAGGTGGTCGTCACACACCATTCTTCAAAGGTTACCGTCCACAGTTCTACTTCCGTACCACTGACGTAACTGGCGCTGTTGAGCTGCCAGAAGGCGTTGAGATGGTAATGCCAGGCGACAACGTACAGCTGACTGTTACTCTGATCGCGCCAATCGCGATGGATGAAGGTCTGCGCTTCGCGATCCGTGAAGGTGGCCGTACTGTTGGTGCAGGTGTTGTAGCTAAAATTATCGAATAATCAACCTTTAAGGCTTGATTATTCGGTCAGGGTCGTGTAACTTACGCGGCCCTAATTGAGTGTCTATAGGCCAGTAGTTCAATTGGTAGAGCACCGGTCTCCAAAACCGGGTGTTGGGGGTTCGAGTCCCTCCTGGCCTGCCAAATACCTGAATGGCAGCTTCGGCTGCCATTTTTGGCTTCAGGGAAATGTGATGAGTACCGAAAGTAAAGCAAGTAAATCACCGTTAGATGTCGTTAAGTGGCTGTTCGCTGTGGTCTTTATTGCCGCTGCTGTTGCCGGAAATGTAGTTTATGCCGACGACTTTCCACTGCTTTACCGTGTGATTGCTGTTGTTGTTCTGATGGCTGCCGGTCTTGGTGTTGCTGCAACAACTGCTCAGGGCAAGTCTTTCCTGCAGCTGCTGAAAGAGGCCAACATTGAACGCCGTAAGGTGGTATGGCCAACCCGTCAGGAAACTCAACAGACCACGCTGATTGTCGTGGCTGTCGTCTTTCTGATGGCGCTGATTCTGTGGGGGCTGGACTCTTTGTTCGGCTGGCTCATTTCTATGCTGGTAGGCTGAGGAGCGATCAATGGCTATGCGTTGGTATGTGGTACACGCCTATTCCGGTTATGAAAAGCGTGTTCAGTCTGCGCTGAAAGAGCGTATTGAACTGCATAACATGCAGGAATTCTTTGGTGATGTACTGGTCCCGACTGAAGAAGTTGTGGAAGTGCGTGACGGCAAGAAACGTAAGAGTGAGCGTAAGTTCTATCCGGGTTATGTGCTGGTGCAGATGGATATGAACGACGAGAGCTGGCATCTGGTTAAGCAGACGCCGCGCGTTATGGGCTTTATTGGTGGTACCGCTGATAAGCCTGCTCCTATCTCTGATAAAGAAGCGGATGCAATCCTGCAGCGTGTTGCTGACGGTGCTGAGCGTCCGACTCATAAAACCATCTATGAGCCAGGTGAAGTGGTTCGTGTTACGGATGGTCCGTTTGCAGACTTTAATGGCGTCGTTGAAGGCGTTGATTATGAGAAGTCCCGTCTGCAGGTTGCGGTAACAATTTTTGGTCGTGCTACACCGGTTGAACTGGAATTTACCCAGGTCGAAAAAGCCGGATAAGTACGTTTTAAATGATTACTCATCCTTCGCCGGATAAGTGATCGGGGAGCTGAAGCCGGTACGCCGGCTTCAGTGCTAATACCCATTTGGAGAAATATTATGGCTAAGAAAGTAGAAGGCTATATCAAGCTTCAGGTTGGAGCTGGTAAAGCAAACCCAAGTCCTCCGGTTGGTCCGGCTCTGGGTCAGAAAGGTCTGAACATCATGGAATTCTGTAAGGCGTTCAATGCTCAGACTCAACACCTGGAAGCAGGCGCGCCTGTACCAGTTGTTATTACTGCATACAGTGACCGTTCTTTCACTTTCGAAATGAAAACTCCGCCAGCTTCCTTCCTGCTGAAGAAAGCGGCTGGTATTACTTCTGGTTCTTCTCGTCCAAACACTGAGAAAGTGGGTACTGTTACCCGTGCTCAGCTGGAAGAAAGTGCCAAGACTAAAGAGCCGGATCTGACAGCTGCTGAC
>PAJK01000053.1:43244-51656 GCA_002706025.1 Oceanospirillaceae bacterium | reverse complement strand
TTTTCCTGATACATGGTGGCGCCTTCTTCCGGAATAACATAAGCCAGGTTTTCCGGATCCTGCTGCACATACATCATGGCACCGACATACCATTGCGCTGCAGCGATATCGCCCGCCTGCACCATTGGGATGCTGTCATAAGTAAAGGCGCTGACCAGAGGTTTTTTCTCTAACAGGAAAGCCTGAGCTTCTTTCAGTTCAGCTGGCTCAACCGAGTTAACGCTGTTGCCGTTCATAATCAGAGCGACACCGATGTCTTCGCGCATGTCGTCCAGCATGGCGATTTTTTTACCCTGCCCTGGCAGTGCGAAAAATTCTTTCCAGGAAGACAGTTCGCCCACGGCTTTTTTGTTGTAAACAATACCGACTGTGCCCCAGGCGTAAGGCAGACAGTATTCACCCTTCGGATCGGTAGCGGCTTTCAGGTGGCGGGTATCAATGTTTTCAAAACCGGCGGATTTATTAATGTCGGTTTTTTCCAGCATGTTCAGATGCGACATGATGTCCTGCATATGCACAGACGGGAAAATAATGTCGTAACCGCTGGCACCTGCCTGCAGTTTGGCCAGCATTTCTTCGTTGGAGGAGTAAGTATCCAGCGTCACTTTGATGCCGGTTTCTTCAGTAAAACGGGTCAGGATTTCCGGGTTGATGTAGTCACCCCAGTTGTACAGGCTCAGGGTTTCTTCAGCCTGAACAGAGGCTGCGCCTGCAGCACAGGAAAGGCTGATACAGGCCGCAGCCAGTGCTTTCTTAATGTGCTTTTTGTTGGTTACTGCCGTTATTAAACCTTTCATCAGATCCACCTCAGGAAGTTAATGATTGCGTTAGTCCATCACTGATTTCATTCTATGAATGCCGGTACTGTTCACTCAATAACAGATTATGTTATCTTTCTAACATTGTAATTTTTTACAATTAAATCAGTAGGTTACGTTAAATCTATAGAGTGCATTTAAGTATATTTCAGGCATTTGTGCACTACGGATGCACTTTTTTGTATAAAAATGCACCAGATGGCAACAGAATCCGGATAAACACAGGAGGGGCCTAACATTGGAGAACACCTTTTCGTCTGAAGGCAGTTTTATCCCGACCCGAACGGCGCAGCATATCCAGTCATTGATGTCTGAATTATCACCATCAGAGGCCCGGGTAGCTCAGTATATTCTGCTCAATCTGCACCGCATCGCCTATGAAACCGGTGCCTCGATTGCCGAAAAAGCGCTGGTCAGTCCCATCACCGTCAGCCGCTTTCTGCGCCGCGCCGGCTACGAAGGTATCGGAACACTGAAGAAGGAAGTGCAGCAGGAAGCCATCGCAGTAACCGACGAAGGCTCCCACAGTGTTATCAGTGATAAACATATCAAAGCAACGTTTGATAAAGACCTGAATATTCTGGTGAATCTGTTCCGTCAGTTTGAAGGGGAAACCTGGAAAGGCATCGTGAACTGTGTGGCCGCCGCCGAGCGCGTGTATGTCTCCGGTTTCCAGACCATTCGTGGTGTGGCAGAAGACTTCAGCCGCCGTCTGTCTCTGGCGCGCCCCAATGTGCAGTACCTTTCCGCCCACGACAGTATGTTAGGGGAATGGCTGAGCAATAATCAGAAACGCTCGCCGCAGGAATATCAGACGCTGATTCTGATCGACGTTGTGCCTTACGCACAGGAAACCAGAAGGCTGTGCGAAATAGCGGCAGAAAAAGGCATTCAGCTGGTTATTATTACCGACGAGTTCTGTTACTGGGCGAAGGAATATACGCCGCATATCCTGCATGCAAAATCCAAGACAGGATTATTTCTTGAAGCAACCTGGGGGTTGGTGCTGGCCGGCAATATGCTAGTGGATCAGGTGGCGCATAAGAATCCGGAAAGCAAACAGCGGGCAAAGGATTGGTTTGATTTGGCTAAGCGGTTGAGTCTTTTTTAGCGGTTTAATTTTGTTGGGATGTGATTGAAAGGTTTTAAATTTTATTCTGAGTTTTGGTGGGNGAGANNNNANCCTACGGNATACAAAATAATTTGTCTTGTCNCACACNCCTGTGTGGTAANACCNANGAGTCTTAAAATAACTNCTGTTTAAAGAACGGNATNGCGGAGGCGGTTTTCNCCGGCATCGGGCGGCGTAGGTTTTTGACGCCAGTCAGACCGGAGTAAAGCGCAGCCCTGCCCGAAATTTCTCTACTCATTCAGGTTTCTTTAAAAGTAATTTCGGGCGAATTGCTGCGCGATCCGGGATGACAAGGAGAAAACCGTTAAACGACGGACGCGCCGGAAAGCAGGGGTGTGGGGAGAAGTTCCCCACGTTGGGGCGCAGGGCCTGAAGACGTGCTCCTGCACTTCAGGCATTTCCGCCATCCATGGCGGTCAGGCGAGCCCCGCAGAGGCAAATCAAATTANAACAAAATCTACCCAGCGCAGCTGGCCACCATGTAACACATCAGCATTCCCACGCAGTCGCATTGGAACGCGAAAAATGGCTTATTGTCGGCGTAGGGTGGGCTCCGCCCACCATTAAACGAAGAGCCTGCGCTTAATGCGCCTGCTCCCAGTTGTCACCAATCCCTGCGTCCACTTCCAGCGGCACTTTTAATTCCGCTGCGGCTTCCATCTGTGCTTTCAGTTCAGCAGCAAATTTTTCTGCCTGATCTTCTTTCACTTCCAGAATTAATTCATCGTGTACCTGCATTAACATGCGGGCATCAAAGCTGCTGTCAGGCAGCCAGTTATATACGCGGATCATGGCGCGTTTGATGATGTCAGCGGCACTGCCCTGCATCGGCGCGTTGATCGCGGTACGTTCAGCATGCTGGCGGCGAGGTGCATTTTTGCTGCGGATTTCCGGCAGGTATAAGCGGCGGCCAAAGATGGTTTCAACGAAGCCGTTTTCTTTTGCCTGTTCGCGGGTGTTGTCCATATATTCGCGCACGCCCGGGTAACGCTGGAAATACAGGTTAACGTATTCCTGCGCTTCGCCACGGCCAACGCCAATCTGTTTGGCCAGACCAAAAGCTGACATGCCGTATATCAAACCGAAGTTAATGGCTTTCGCGGCACGGCGCTGATTGTCGGTCACATCCGCTTCAGCGGCTTCAAATACTTCGGCTGCTGTTGCACGGTGCACGTCGCGACCTTGCGCGAAGGCATCGAGCAGGCCTTTGTCGCCGGATAAGTGCGCCATAATGCGCAGTTCAATCTGACTGTAGTCGGCAGCTACCAGTTTATAGCCTTCAGGGGCAATAAACGCCTGACGGATTTTTCGTCCTTCTTCAGAGCGTACCGGAATATTCTGCAGGTTCGGATCGGTGGACGACAGGCGTCCGGTAGCGGCCACCGCCTGATGATAGGAGGTGTGTACACGCCCGGTATCGCTGGCAATCATCAGTGGCAGTTTATCGGTATAAGTACTTTTCAGTTTGGCCAGACCACGGTTTTCAAGAATTAAGCGTGGCAGGTCGTAGCCGTCGTCGGCCAGCTCCTGCAGCACTTCTTCCGCGGTAGATGGCGCGCCTTTCGGTGTTTTCTTTTTCACCGGCAGGTTCTGTTTTTCAAACAGAATTTCCGCCAGCTGTTTCGGCGAGCCTAAATTAAATACCTGACCGGCTTCGTTATGGGCTTCCTGCTCCAGTTCCTGCAGGCGCACATCAATCTGCTGGCTTTGCTCGTGCAGTTTATCGGCGTCGATTAAGGCGCCGTTTTCTTCCATTTCGAACAGCACTGGCATGACCGGCATTTCGATGTTTTCAAAGACATCTTTTAAACGGCCAACTTTTTCCAGCTGTGGCCACAGGTGCTGATGCAGGCGCAGGGTAATATCCGCGTCCTCGGCAGCGTATGGCCCGGCAGTGTCGATAGCGATCTGGTTAAAGGTCAGCTGTTTGGCACCTTTACCGGCGATCTCTTCAAAAGAAATGGTTTTGTGGCCAAGGTATTTCAGCGACAGGCTGTCCATATCGTGGCGGGTGGCAACGGAATCGAGAATATAGGATTCCAGCATGGTGTCGTACTGCACGCCGCGCATATAAATGCCGTGATTGGCCAGCACGTGCATATCGTATTTCATATGCTGGCCGACTTTTTTATGCTCAGTGCTTTCCAGTATCGGTTTCAGCTGAGCCAGNACGTCTTCGCGGTTAAGCTGGGTTTTGCCTTCCGGCACGCAGACGTCGTCGTGGGCCAGNGGCACATAAGCGGCCTTACCGGCTTCGACAGAAAACGATAANCCAACGATGCGNGCTTCTTTGTAATTCAGCGANGTGGTTTCAGTATCGAAGGCGAACAGCTCTGCGGCTTTNAGTTTTTCCAGCCAGGCGTCGAGGTCAGCCTGCTCATAAACGATGGCGTATTCCACCTCGCCGTCNAAGGCTGGCGGCAGTTCGATATCNGCNCCGGGAACCGAACCATCATTGGCAACGGACGATGATTTATTGCTGTTGCCAGCAGGCGCATCGCCACTGAGNTCAGCGATCCAGGCTTTGAATTCCATNTGGCGGAACAGNTCGAGCAGNGTGTCTTTATCGGTGGCGCTGCTNTNNACNTCNCTNANNCCGAATTCCANCTCNACATCGCACTTAATGGTNGCCAGTTCTTTCGATAANAANGCCTGCTCTTTGTGCTCTTCCAGTTTGGCGGCCATGGTTTTGGCACCNCGGAATTCCAGCTCTTTGACCTTATCCAGATTGGCGTAAATATCTTCCAGACTGCCAAGGCCAGCCACCAGACCAACGGCGGTTTTTTCGCCCACTTTAGGAACGCCCGGAATGTTATCGACCTTGTCACCCATTAACGCCAGATAGTCGATGATNTGCTCCGGCGGCACGCCGAATTTTTCTTTCACCCCATCAATGTCCATGGTGGTNTCGGTCATGGTGTTGATCAGGGTAACGTGGCTGTTGACCAGCTGCGCCATGTCTTTATCGCCGGTGGAGACGACAACCGGCATNTCATGATCAATGGCCTGGGCNGCCAGTGTGCCGATGACGTCATCTGCTTCTACACCTTCGACGATCAGCAGCGGCAGACCCATAGCGCGGATAATATTGTGGATAGGTTCAATCTGTTCGCGCAGTTCTTCCGGCATTGGCGGACGGTTGGCTTTGTATTCCGGGTAAACATCGTTGCGNAAGGTTTTGCCTTTGGCATCGAACACCACGATCAGCTGCGAGTCGGCAAAATCTTTCTGCAGCTTACGGATCATACTGATCACGCCCTTCACCGCGTTGGTGTGCAGACCTTTTGAGTTAGTCAGCAGCGGGATGGCGTGAAAGGCGCGGAACAGGTAGGAGGAACCATCTACCAGAACAATGGGTTTTGACATGTGTACATTCCTGAACTGGGGTTTCCGCCGGTGACNACGTACAATGGCGGAACTGAATTCTTAATCTGAGGCGAGTTTAACATGAAGCCACAACAACTTCTGAAAGGCCTGCTGGCTTCCGCTGTTATGGNCATCAGCCTGCTGGNGCCGCTTGCTGCTCAGGCGGCGGATCCGGCCGAGACCATCACCATCCGCAACGATGGCGACAACACCTATTACGAATTCCGCGTNAACGGCGAGATCAGTGAAATCAAAGTGGTGCCGAAAGTGGGCCCTGAGTACTACCTGATTCCGTCGCAGCAGGAAGACGGCGAATTNGTGCGNAAAGATAACCCNAANATGCGCGTACCTAAGTGGGTNATNTTCCGCTGGTAAGCCCGCTTTGCCGCGTGGTCAGGCAACGACAGGGCGGAATCGTCCGCTTCGCTTGCCTGATTGCGACAACTGAGCAGCCTGCGGCTGTTCAGCTTCGGACGATGCGTCTAACATCCCGTATTTAAAGAAGTTTCCGGAACACCCCATGTCGGTATATACCAGCCTGAACCATCAGGAAGTTGCAGAATTTATCGCCCAGTTCGATCTGGGTACCTTTATTTCGCACAAAGGCATCGCTGCCGGCATTGAGAACACCAACTACTTCGTCACCACGTCCACCGGTGAGTATGTACTCACACTGTTCGAGCATCACTACACCGATGAGGTGCGTGACTTCGTGCGTCTGGCGCGCCATCTNGGNCGCCGNGGNCTGAACGTGCCGGCCCCGCTGGTCGATCACAGTGATGTCTGGCTGCACAANCTGAAAAACAAACCCGCGATTCTCTGCCAGCGNCTGCCCGGTGAGCATATTGCTGACCCGCAGCCGGCGCACTGTTTCGCNATTGGCAAAGCACTGGCAGAAATGCATCTGGCGGCGGATGATCTGCANCCGCGCCGCGCCGANACCCGTGGTTTCGACTGGTGGATNAANATCAGCCCTGAGCTGAAATCCGACCTCAGTGCGCAGGAACAGGCGGTNCTGGATGAAGAGCTGGTGTATCANCAGGCTCATCGTGAACAGTGGCTGACCCTGCCGCAGGGCTGGATTCANGGNGACCTGTTCCACGACAACGCGCTGTTCGANACCTCAGCCGAGCAGCCCGCNGCCAGCGCGATTCTCGATCTCTATAACGCCTGNGAAGGTACCTGGCTGTATGATCTGGCGATCATNGCCAACGACTGGTGCTGCGACAGCAGTGGTGAGTGGAAAGCCGGTTGTANCGAAGCTCTGCATCAGGGCTACAGCAGTGTCCGTGCGCTCAGCGATGCGGAACTGNCAAACTGGAATCTGGTGCTCAGAGGTGCGGCTCTGCGCTTCTGGCTNAGCCGTCTGCTGACCCGCCGTATTCAGCAGCAGACCGGNGGCGAAATGGCGCTGCAGAAAGATCCGGCGGAGTTTATGAATAAGCTGCTGGTGCGTCGTTCAGCAGAGCACTGAGACTGGCCTGCAGCTCGCGCGCGCTCCACATTCCCTGGGCGCCNTACCATANNGCCGTCAGATACTGCATCTGGCGGTTAGCCTGCTGCCAGCTCTGATCCCAACCTTNATTCTTTTTGCCCGCAATCACTTCCTGCAGCAGATGCTGTTGCTCTNGNGCATNCACATTGGCCGCCTGCAGCAGCGCAGCAATATCCCACANCGGATGNCCNAGNGCNGCGTACTCCCAATCGAGCAGNGTCAGTGTGCCATCCTGTTCAATCCAGTTAGCCGGCAGCGGGTCCATGTGGCACAGGCACAGACGTTCATCGGGCATCACGCTCATGGCCTGTTGCAGTCTGGCGCGCATATTCAGTANCTGATGNGAGATGCCCTGGGCGGCGAGCATATTCCAGTAGTAACTGGCTTTGTCGGTGATGCTCAGNCGCGGTACAGCATGTTGTATATCAGCGGGCAGCGTCAGCTGATGCAGGGCGTGCAGTTGCTGCAGCATCTGNTTCAGTACCGGNGGCGTTAAATCCTGCGAGCGCAGGGTACGGCCATGAATATAGGGNCGGATCCAGTANTGCTTTTCTGCTGAACGGAATAACACNGGCGGCGTCAGCTGCAGATCGGCGGCCATCTGGTGAATGGCGAANTCNGCGTTGCGGTTAATATCCAGCGCGGCGGAGTTGCGTCCTTCGACGCGCAGCACATAGTCCGCTCCGTTCAGCGTTAACAGAAAGCAGTGATTGGTCAGGCCGCCCGGTAACGAGCGCACCTGATTGGCCGCCGGTGCCGAGGNACTCAGTCCCCACAGTGGCCAGTCGGCCAGAATATGATCGATCAAGGAAGTTTTTCACCCACCTGCCAGGCCGCCGGAGTGGCCAGCTTTTCACCGNAATCTTCTGCNCTCTGCTGACTGCGGTATTGCGGCAGCCAGCGGAACCAGCCAATGACGACCAGAATGACGTACAGCACCATCAGCGCCGAGGTTAAATACAGCTCTTTATTGAAGTAAAGAACGCCGGCGATGGTATCGATAACAATCCAGTAGAGCCAGTTTTCCAGTACCTTTTTCGCCACCATATAGGTGGTGACCACAGCGCCCCAGGTGGTGAAGGAATCCCAGTAAGGGTAAGCNGCAGAGGTATAGNTGCTGAGCANCCAGCCGCTGNTCAGGCTGGCGNNAATCACCACCGCAATCACCACCGCATGTTTTGGCAGCGACCACACACTGATNGGCAANTCGGGTTTGCTGACACCACTGCGCCATTGCCACCAACCGTACACTGCCATGATCAGNTAGTAGACGTTGAGGGCGGAATCCATCACCAGGCTGACATCCCAGAACAGCCAGATAAAAATGGCGGTGCTGAAAAAGGCCGCGTACCAGCACAGAATATTCTGCTTCATGGCCAGCAGCAGNTAGGCAACGCCCAGNGCCACNGCAATGATTTCCCAGAGGCTCATNGCNGCNGCGGCCTGTTCNATGCCGGTTAAAATTGTGTCCATATCGGGTTACCTGTTGATGCGATTGCGGTGGGCAAGCCCACCCTACGAACCTNCGCNCTGCGAAATGAGCTCAGCTTGCAACAAGAGCTCAGTCTGNGAGAGTCATGGTGGGCAAGCCCACCCTACGA
>PAJK01000053.1:0-43239 GCA_002706025.1 Oceanospirillaceae bacterium | reverse complement strand
GCNTGCGANAATCAGCCGTGGGGTTTCAGTGCCGGGTCGAGATTGCGGCCGATGTATTTCACCACGAAAATGGATTTACCAAATTCTTCCCAGCTGTTTTTNATTTCNGTTTTTAAGGTATCCATCACCAGATCGTAGTCGCCAAAAATCTGGGTGCTCATGGTGTTACCGACAACGGTTAAACCTTCGACGTTATTCAGGCGGTCGATAAAGCCTTTGATGTAGGGAATGTAATCATCGGCTAANGGGTATTTGCTGATTTCTGCTGAAATTTCCATGGNTTGTATCTCCGGGTTTGCCGGGCAGATATTGGTTGCCCGGCTGTAAAATTCTGGTGCGCGGTGCGCACCCTACGAGTTATTTCGGATGAGCAAGATGCGTCCAGCGTTTAAATTGTGGTGCGCGGAGCGCACCCTACGTGTTTAAAACGCGTATTTTGCTTCCGCCATTACTGTGCGTGGTTCGCCCAGCTGTACGTATCTGTGTTCGGTATAGCCATCACGCGGGTCGTTACCAAAACCNCCAAAGCCGCGGGTTTCCACATCTTTATCGGTCAGGTTGCGGCCGCTCAGNGCNAGCTCCAGCTGATTCAGTTTGTAGGCCATGCGGGCGTGCCACAGCACGTAGGATTTTGATTGCTCGTCNTGGCTGTCAGAAAANTAGAAGCTGTCTTTGGCTTCGCTTTCCACCCGCAGTGACAGACGGCTGGTGAGGTCATAACTGACGGCGGTGGCCAGACTGTACTCAGGCGCATGAGACTGAGCGCGGCCGTCTTTATTGAATTCACCATCGCTGGTGTCGTAGTGGTAATCAACGAATTCGGTCTGCAGCCAGCCGTAGCTGAAGGCCCAGTTCAGNCGGTCGCTGAGATCCCAGCTGCTTTCCAGTTCCAGACCGTAGTTNCGGCCTTCGGCGGCGTTNGCCAGATAATCCTGGAAGGTGATGCTGTTGTCGTCATTCTGAATGGCGTAAGAGCTTTTCACCTGCTGGTCTTTACGCTGGATATAAAACGCNGCGACACGGGTGTGCAGGCTGTTGCTCAGCAGCGATGACTTCAGCCCCAGTTCCAGCGTGTTATTAAACTCGGTATCAAAGCTGCGGTTGTCTTCGGAAATATCCGGGTCGGTGTTGATGCCCCCGGCTTTGTAACCGCGCGCCANCGACAGATACGCCAGATGATCGTTGGCCAGCAGACCTTCCAGCACCACTTTGCCGCCGTACAGNGTTTCGTTGGTNTCGTCGTCGATGCCGGCGTTATCTTTAAAATCATTCTTCCATTGNTCAGCGCGCAGACCGTAGGTCAGGCTCCACGACGGNGAGAACCAGGTTTTCANTTCGCCATAAACAGAAGACGATGTGATATCCAGTTCGCTGCGGTACTGACCAGCGTTGTAGGTGTAATTGCGCTTCATATCTTCGCCNCGGGTCATGCTGTAAACACCGATNACCCAGTCNGTGGTGTCGNCGAAAATNCGNCCNTCGACCCCGGACANCAGACGCAGATCGACGCTGTTGCGGTCAAANTCACGCAGGTANTGGTCGAAGGATGAATACTCATCCGGGTGCATNCCCACATAAGCCCAGTCTTCGTCGTAGCTGTATTCGGCGCTGCTGTTGCTGGCGCTTATGGTACTTTCAAAACGCAGGGCGGAATTAATATCCTGATTCCACGCCAGCGAGAACGCGCTGGTNTCCTGNCTGTCTTTGCCCGGCTCGTCGGACAGCGTGTGGCGGNTGTTNTCAAANGTGAANGCGTCGTAGCCGTTGTCGATATCGGCATACANCATGGTCAGCGTTACATCGCCACTGGCATTNGGCTGCCAGCTGAATTTGGCGCGGGCGATTTTCTCATCGTAATTCTGGGTGTCGTCTTTATTGAGGAAATCGTTTTCCATATAGCCGTCGGATTCAAAGCCGTGCACCGCAATGCGCGCCTGCAGCGAATCACTGAGGCTGCCGGATACGGCACCGCCCAGGCCGTAAGAGGCATAGTTACCGGCTTTGGCGGCGACATAACCGCTGACGTCTTTGGTCGGCGCAGCACTGGTGATGTTGATCATGCCGGCCAGGGCATTGGCACNAAAACGGGTGCCCTGCGGGCCGCGCAGAATTTCTACCTGTTGTACGTCGAATAAGGTGGCTGCGGCACCTAAACCTGTCATGTCGATGCCGTCGATCAGTACGCCCACCGACGGATTAACCGGGTCAACAAACTGGCTGCGTTCACCGATACCGCGGATCTGGAAATAACGGCCACGGGCGGCACCGGAAGCGAAATTAACGTTGGGAGCGAAGCTCAGCACCTGCTCCAGATGTTCGGCGGAGCGCGCTTCCATTTGTGCCTGACCAACCACAGTCACGGCTTCAGGAATCTGCTGCACATCGGTGTTGCGGAAATCCGCGGTGACGGTCTGGGTGTCGAGGGCTGCTTCGTCAGCGTGAAGCGAAAGCGACAGGGGCGCTGCGAGGCACAGCAGGGATAAAGCGTTGTGTTTCATCAGGGTCGTTCCTTAGATAGAGCATTAAGAAAAGACCCGGCTACTTGCGTAGGGACGGCGCAGAGCCGTCTCTCGATTGTGATGCGGTTTAAGATAAGCCTCAGGTGTTATCAAACTGATGTACATGACAGCATCAGCCTTGATAAGGCATATACATGCCTGACCACCTGAACAAACCGCCCCCATTCCTACGCCGGTACTAACCGGATCAGGTTCTAGGGGTTCGCCATTTACTGCATCAGCTATTTTCACAACTGAGTGCAGCAAACTGCCCGGCATCTCAGGCGCTGTCAGACTTTGCAGCAGCGCCACCCCCTGGGACGGGGCCGATTATACCGAAAATGTCACTGATGCCCAGCGTCTGCTCCGCGCTGACTCACGATCCACTGTCAAAATGGCAGCTGCCCTTACACTTTTTTTCACTCAGCGCATCTTGAAAAGCGGCGTAAAAACACCAATTCTGGTGTCTGACGATTTATTCCCTATTTATGAACGAGGATTTGCGCATGCTGCGTATTGTGTTGTTTCTTGCCACTAACCTGGCGGTGATTTTTGTCGCCAGTATTACCCTGTCGCTGCTGGGTGTAGGCAGTTACCTGCAAAGCAGTGGCACAGGTCTGAATCTGGGCAACCTGCTGGTGTTCTGTCTGGTATTTGGTATGGCCGGCTCTGTGGTGTCGCTGCTGCTGTCCAAAACTATGGCCAAATGGGGCATGCGGGTACAGATCATTGATCAGCCGCAGAACTCAGGCGAGCAATGGCTGCTGAGCACGGTGAAAGAACTGTCGGATAAAGCCGGTATCGGTATGCCGGAAGTGGGTATCTTCTCCTCCCCTGCACCGAATGCCTTTGCCACCGGCTGGAACCGTAATAACGCGCTGGTGGCTGTGTCGACCGGCCTGCTGCAGCGCATGGATAAAGAACAGGTNAAAGCGGTACTTGGCCANGAGATCGGCCACGTNGCCAANGGCGATATGATTACCCTGGCGCTGATTCAGGGTGTGGTGAACGCCTTTGTGATGTTCTTCGCCCGCATCATCGGTAACTTTGTGGATAAAGCTGTATTCAAAAATGAAAACGGCCCGGGTATCGCCTTCTTCGTGACCACCATTATCGCCGAGATAGTGCTGGGTATTCTGGCCTCCACTATCGTTGCCTGGTTCAGCCGTCGCCGGGAATTCCGCGCCGACCAGGCCGGTGCCGATCTGGTGTCACCAACGGCGATGATCAGCGCGCTGGCTGCCCTGCAGCAGAGCTATGATCAGCCAAGTGAACTGAACGGTGAGCTGGTGGCGTTCGGTATCCGTGGTGAAGGTAAATTCGCGGCGCTGTTCTCCACTCNCCCGCCGCTGGATGTGCGTATCAACGCCCTGCGTGAACGTTACGGTGCACGCTGATAGCTGATCCGCTTAAACAGCAGAAGCCGGGCACTGCCCGGCTTTTTTGTGCCCGCTGTTTGTGTCTGTCTGACTGTCGGTGGAAGCAGCTGCACTCAATACAGCCACCAGAATCAGTCTTCCCGGGCGTAAACATTCNCCCGGTTTCTGCCCGCCTGCTTCGCCTGATAAAGGGCCTGGTCGGCCATGGCTGTCAGTTGATCTGGCTGCAGTCGCTCGTCTGCAATCAGACTGGTGACCCCCATGCTGATGGTGACCTTGTGCGTTTGTTGGTGAATCCGTATATCAAGGTCTGCGACCGCCTGGCGGATAACTTCCGCTTTTTGTCTGGCTTCGTCCTCACTCATCCCGGGCAGAATAATGGCAAATTCTTCACCGCCGTAACGTGCGGCGCAGTCTGTGTTCACCCGGGTATGGGCGCGGAAAACCTGCGCGACGCGGCGCAGACATTCATCTCCGGCGACATGGCCATGGCTATCGTTAAATTGTTTGAAGTGATCAATATCGGCAAGGATCAGGGCAAAGGGCGAGGTCTTAACCCGTGAGCGCGTGATTTCCTGCTGCAGAACAACATCAAAGCAGCGGCGGTTCTGCAATTCGGTGAGGGCGTCGGTCATGCTCAGCTGCTGCAGTTCATCATTGCTGTGCGACAGCTGTTTGGTCAGGTTTTCCAGGGCATCGGTACGCTCTCTGACTTTTTGTTCCAGCTCGCGGTTGGTACGTGACTGCAGCGCCAGCAGTTCCTGCTGAGCCCTGCCCCGCAGATAGCGTTCACGATTGATGCGTTGGGCCAGGGCTATCGAGATCAGAATCGCTTCCAGCAGAAAGCCCACGGTCTGGATATGTTGTGTGACAAAATTCTGCGGCACGACGCTCATAATCATCAGCATCAGAATGATGGTGCTGCCGATCAGAAAGAACCAGGCAACGGCAAAGGTAATGGCAATTCGGTCCCCCTGCAGCGCCAGCCGGATGGTAATGGCGAGCGCAAAAAATGAGGTCAGTAATGCACAGACATTGGTGATCTCAGGGGACCAGGCCATACCTGTCAGATGGGCGATAATCTCAATCAGCCAATAGCCGCCGGTCAGCACAGCGAGATACAGCATCCAGCGTTCACGTTGCCAGAGACGCAGGAAGCTGGTGATAAAAACACTGGCTGAAAAGAATACGATGGCGGCGAACAGCGCATAAGCAGAGTGTTGCAGCCAGGCAGAGTCAGACCAGAGCAATTGTTTGCCAATACCGGTGGCGGCAAGAATGTAGCCGAAGGTGGTGGCCAGGTAGATGCAGTAAAGCAGGTAGTTGCGGTCGCGGATAAAAATCCACAGGAACAGGTTATAAAACAGCATGGCCAGTAAGGCGCCGAAGAACACACCGTACAGCGAGTAATAGCCCAGCTTATAGCGCTCGAAGGCTTCGTCCTGCCAAAGATAAATGGGCAACAGATACATGTGGTGAGTAGATATCCGCAACAGCACTTCCGTGGTCTGCTCTGCTCTGGCTTCGACAGGAAACAAAAAAGCCGGCGCATTCAGACTGACACCATTCGCTGCCGGGCCAGAGGAAGAGACAGAAGGCGCTGAAACCGCACCCCCTGACTGCGACGGGCTGGCATAGGCCTGATTATCACGCTGATACAGCTGCACCTGATCCAGATTGACCCACTGAATTTCCAGTAAACGCTGCATATTCTGTTGAGTCGGGTTATGCAGCCGGATTCTGACCCACGCAGCGTCGTCACTGACCGCCGGATCCAGCAGCAGGCTTGTGGCGGTTTGCCAGGGCAGCTCACTGCCTGACGCGAACACAGCTTCGGCTGATAAATCCTGATAACCAAACAGATAGTCCATCTGCTCCGGTGCAACGCGGTGATAGGCGTTGCCACCATTGAGCAAAATCGCAGCGGCAGCGGCGGGCACTGATAGCAACGAAAGCATCAGCACTAGCAGAAAGCTCAGAGGTGTTGCCGACCTTTGCATTCCGGTGTCCCTGGTTGGCAGTGAAACAGAGGGTCATGAGGATTGCGTACTACGGAATCACGGCCTCATCTTCAGTGTAACCCTGTCTGAGGCTTCCGGCAGACTTTCCTGCCGGGGAATATAAATCGGCAGCAATGTCGATGACTTGAATCGTATGTGGAATGTGTATGTTGAAGGTCGAATGGGGAAAGTTGACTACTCCAGTTGCCAGTTGCCAGTTGCCAGTTGCCAGTTGCCAGCTGCGCTGGGCAAGGTTGGCGTCTCGTTCCCACGCTCCTGCGTGGGAATGCAAATCACCCGGAGCTTTGTATAGCGTCAGCTGCCTTTGGTTACCAGTATTCCTTGCAAGTAACGCAGAGTAGGGTGGGCTCGGCCCACCAATGAATTGGTTGGTCGGTTGCCAGCTGTGTCGGGCTGTTTTGCGCTTTACTCCGATCTGACTGGCGTCAAAAACCTATGCCGCCCGAAGCCTGAGCCGGTCAGTGAGTTGCCGGTAACTGGTACTGGCCGCGCAACGCAAGCCTGATTTCGATCGGCGATGAAGAAGTGTTATTAAAGTACCAGCCATGGGTACCGGCGAACGGCGCGGTAAAACTGCCCTTCATATTGTCTGCGGTGGCCACCGTATAGCTCTCGAAATATCCAGTGGTGTCCCCGGCGGGTTCGCCGTGCAGGTCTACATACACGGGTGCTCCATAGGCTACCCACTCGTAATTCAGCTTATCGTACTGTTGCATCAGCACTTTAAACTCGCGGTCTTCACCGGCAGCCAGGGACAGGGTAATCAGCTGCTGGCCGCTGCTTTGTTGTGTGCCGGAATCTGTGTCGCTGGTGGATGACACAGCAGAGTTCTGCGTTTCCTGAGCAAGGGCTGTCAGTCCCATTTTTTCGCCCAGCCCTGTGGGATCAAGGTTGTACTCCGCCGGCAGGATAAACAGCACAATGATCACACCGGCCAGCAATGAAGCAAGGATACTGGTACGCAACAGGGAGGCTGTAGTCAGATGCAGGGTCTGTGATGACATAAATTACTTCCTCAGGAATACAGGATATAGCCAGTAAGCTGATATGCCGTGAGCATCAGCCCGGCACTGATCAGCAGCGTGTTGGTACTGACTGCCAGCGGCATAAACAGGCGCGTACTGCGCAGCAGATTGATGACACCCAGAATCACCAGCAATGCCAGCAGCTGACCCAGCTCCACACCCAAATTAAACGCCAGCAGATTGGGCAGCAGACCGTCATCCGGCAGCTGAAACTCCTGCAGCTTGGTGGCCAGGCCAAAGCCGTGAAACAGCCCGAAGATCAGCACAGCTAAACGGGTATCCGGCTGGTGGCCGAACAGGCGCTGAAAGCCACCGAGATTATCAAAGCCCTTGTACACCACCGACAGACTGATAATGGCGTCGATCAGATAAGCGTTTACCTGAATATTACTGAGCACACCCAACAGCAGGGTAAGGCTGTGGCCAAGCGTAAACATACTGACGTACAGCAGTACCTCGCGGCGGCGGAAAATAAAGAACAACACACCCAGCAGAAACAACAGATGATCGTAACCCGTGATCATGTGTTTGGCGCCGATGTAGATAAAAGGCATCAGCTGCATGCCGCTGTTCTGCTGCAGAAACGCCCGGGTATTGTCATCAACGCCATGGGCGAGAACAGTGCCGGTGGCCAGTAGTAGTGCGGCCAGCAGAGCGGGCATGATGATCAGCGTCAGCAGTCTGGTTAGGGGATGCAGTGGTATCAGCATAAGCAGGGATTGGTCTTTGGGTTATCTGAGAACCATAGCAGGCGGGCGTGGATTGGGTAGCGGCTTTAGGGTGGAGATGGAGGGGTACTTTGGTGTTATGGGTCTGAGGCCAGCTGCGCTGGGCAGGACTTTGCTCTGAAGGCCGGATTATCGCCTGGTTAACTGGCGCCACTCGAAGCCGGGGAAAACCGAGTCCGCAAAGCCGATTTTCAGAGCTTGCTGACATGGGCGTTTCACCTGCGCTCTGATGATTTCTTGCACGTTTACAGACGAAAAGAACAAAACGCGCATGCGCGTTTTGACACAGGCTTTGAATAAAAATGACGGGTAATCAATAGCTTACTGGTTGTTACCGGGTTGATAGTGCGCAACGGGGTTCAATGCTGCGGTATGTAAACGCGCACGCGTGTTTATACTCCTGATTGAAATGTTAACAATCAGACTTCTGCGAGATTAAACAATAGGTTAGAGTGAAAGTAGGGAAGAAAGGCATAGCGTCAAAACGCGCATGCGCACGAATAAACTGTTATGTGTGAAAAGTACTGAGGACGCATCATGAAAGGTAGTTGTCTCTGCGGCGAAATAGAATATGAAGTTAGTGAACTAGATTCACCGATTCAGCATTGTTCTTGTAATACGTGCAGAAAAGCACATGCTGCAGCGTTCAATACGGCATCGGGAGTTCAAAGTAGCAATTTTCGATGGTTAAAAGGAGAATCGCTGCTTTCTAAATTTGAATCGTCGCCAGGAAAAATAAGGTATTTTTGTTCAAAGTGTGGAACTCACTTGATTAAAGAAAAGAAGGGAAGTTCAGTTCTAGTCTTGAGGGTAGCAACTCTTGATGAAGACCCTGGTAAAATACCGGAATTCAGAATTTGGTCTTCACATGAAGTTCCTTGGTTAAACTACACCTCAGCAATACCTACTTACGATGAGTGGGAACCAGGGAGATGAAATCACATAACAAGGCGTTCAATGATCGCCCAACAAGTTGGGCTGGACAGTCACTACTGCGGCCTTTTTGGTGTATGTCGCTTCGCGCCAGTTTACACCAAAAATTCCTCCGCAGTGCCTGCCCATTAACGCGGCGTTAGGTGAATCAGTGAATCGAGCCATTACCATAATTTTATCTATCGTATTGTTGGCTTGTGCCGCTGTGCATTGGTATCTCGGCGGTCTATTAGTACAAGCCGAGAATCGAGTCATCTATAGTAACGAGCTTTTAAGCAGCGGCGGAGATAGCAGTTTTGCTGTCCTGCTCGGCCTATCTGCATTTGTTGTGAGTTTGCTTGGCGGCTTATTGGGTAAAAAGCTCTTCCTGTCGTCAATCTTGGCTTTAGTGTTTTTCGACTTTATGCTTTTTCTGGCTAACTTAGATGTGTCGCTAACCGAGTCTGTACTACTCGGAGACCACACATTATTGGTGGCATTCATATTTGCGTATTTGCTAGCCGTGTTTCACCTAACAAGTCAATTAACTACGCGCCTTCGGCGCCGGACGCAGCAAAGCTGCGCCGGTTATTGAGGCGTTAGAAGCAAATAGGATCGCGAATAGACATGGAGATGGTTGCAAAAGTATTGGACGTTTGGAATGCGTCACTGTGCCCAAAAATTGAGCTTGGCGGGCTTTACAGTAGGAATCCCACAGCCCACAAATGGAAAGCTACTTATCGAGCAATAGTGCTAAGGGAACTCACGTTCTGGCGTGTAACTGATCTACTCAATCAAATGGTTGTGCTTTCGAAGGCGGGCCATGTCTTAGGGGCAAGAATCCTACTTCGCAGTACGATTGAAACCACCGGCATACTCATTTACCTGAATCAGAAAATGCAGCTGGTCATTGAGGGCGTTGAAACTTTCAACGATTTCTCAGCACTTACAACGCAGTTAATGCTTGGGTCAAAAAACGAAAGCACCAGCCACGTAGCTATCAACGTCACGCATACAATCCTTCAAAAATGGTGCGAGAAGAAATATCCCGGAATATTTGCCATCTATACCGAACTCTGCGAAAGCGCCCATCCCAACTTTGAAGGTGTTTGCTTTGGCTACTCCCGCGTGAACGAGGAAGAGTATGAAACGGTATTCGAAAACAGATGACATGAACTGCATGGTGAAGGCTTGGAAGCCTTAACTATAGAGTTCTTGAAGGTATTTGAAGAAGAGTACAACAATGTGTGGCCAGCGGAGTTCGAGAGCCTCGAAAACTGGATTGTAAAAAATGATGAAAAGCTTGAAGCAGAGAAAGGCATCTAACAAGCGCATATTGATCAGCCGCTACGCGGCTTTGGACCTCCTTTCAGTCGGCCCCAAATGCGGGCGTTATGCATAAACACGGAGTACAAAAGTAGATGTATAGAAGAGGCAGGGAAAACACTTTGTTTTGGGATGGCGATTTAAGCGCAACCTTAGATAATCACGCCAAATCAGCCAAAGATAAAGTTGACGCTATCCATCAAGACCAATTTTTAGCGACTCCAATCGATGATCTGGTTGCCCACATTGTAAATGACTTATATGTCACCCCATTAGAACTCTATGAAGATAGAGCAGAAATGGATCAGCAAGAAGTCAGAGTAGATGTAAGCCATAATCGCAACCGAAACCCTTTCGGTGATAGTGGTCCAATAATGATTCCGGGAATTAAAGTTACCATATCAATCCCATATACGGGTGACCCTTCACTGTGGAAGTTAAAGCCAAACCAGTGGAGATCGACTATTCCACATGGGGATATTCGCTTGCCCAATAGGGATGGTGTTGGCTATCTGGATATTGTCATTCAGCAACCAGCCGATGACCCTCAACAACAAATAAAAGCACACCTTGATGACGTCCTTGATGGAGTTAGATTCTATATCAATAGCCAATCGTCACAGATTGAAGGGCATAACCAAGCACTTGAGGTAAATGTTAGAAGGCTCGTAGAAGCTAGGAGAGAGAGACTAAACAAGCATGACGGTCTTGCTGACTTTCTTAATATCTCAATGAAAAGGAACAATTCTGCGCCTAGTTTCAAACCTATCGATATTAAAAAGAAATTAGTGAAGCCTTTACCTCCGCCACCTCAATCTGGCTATGCGGCAGAGCCTGGTATAACAGTGGAGGATTATGAGCATATACTCTCAGTTATCCGGCATGAAGGTGCGACCTTTGAGGCTACACCAAAAACTTATGCCGTTCACGACGAAGAAGAACTTCGGGACATCATTCTTGCGCATCTGAATGGGCATTATAAAGGCGCAGCCTCTGGCGAAGCTTTCAGGAAGTTAGGCAAAACAGATATAAAAATTGAGAGCGATAATAGAGCGGCATTTATCGCTGAATGTAAAGTATGGCGAGGTGCTTCCGAACTTAGCAAGGCTATAGACCAACTACTTG
Organism: Oceanospirillaceae bacterium; assembly: GCA_002706025.1. Lineage (GTDB taxonomy): Bacteria > Pseudomonadota > Gammaproteobacteria > Pseudomonadales > Oceanobacteraceae > Venatoribacter. The sequence goes on along the minus strand of PAJK01000053.1, from coordinate 32,225 downwards.
GATACCTTACATGGCGAGATTGCAAAGCCTCAGTGATTATATTCAATAAACATAACAAGAAATTCACCGAGCTACTGGAGAAAACTCCAGAAATATTGAAGTCTCATCCTCGCTTTAAAAAATACGTAAAAGATGTTGGTGAGGGAGAGTGGCACTTTGAGTTTATGTCTAAAGACGACGATAGTCGCCTAATTCAATTACGTGTCTATGTATTTGATATCTACCATGATTCAAATGCATAACAAAGCCAGCCAGAGGGACTTCCGCACTGCGTGCTCCAGCCCCTGCTGGCGGCGTTATGCATCATAAGGAGCTACGATGAGTAGAACTATATTTTTCTTCGTGAAAGTATTTGATAAGAAAGAATATGCTGAAGATTTCATAAAAGGAAAGTTGTTCTCGAATCGGCTTTCTTTTTTTAGAAAATATGAAGAAGATGAATCAGCCAACCGAGGTGATAAGCACGAAGGTGTTGTTGGCTGGCATCAATCAGATCAAATACGCCTAAAAATCAATGGCAGAGTCATTACCGATCTTGCTGGTCCAGTAATGACTCAGATGAACTGGCATGATCACCTAAATGTTTTTTGTATTTATGCAGCTCATAGTGGTGAGTTTGAAGAAATTTCTGAAGAAACGATAGATGACTTCAAGAAGCAAATCTCTATCCCTGAAGAATGTAAGAATCTTGGCGAGTACGCCGTCATAGTCACCAATGTAACTAAATTTATTGAGCGAGTTAAAGCAGCAGTAAGATCCAACAATTATGAGCTTAATGCAGGGTTGGTTGAATATTATGATCCTACCAGATTCAATGGTTCTTTCTCAGAAGTGGAATCTATTTTTAGAAAGCGAGAAGAATATAAGCATCAAAAAGAATATAGATTTTCTTTTGATACAGGTATTGCAGGAACTGATCCTCTGATATTAAACATTGGTGACATTAGTGATATTACTATGCAGTGCAAAGTGTGCGAAATTAATGCACAGTTGGAAGTAAAACTTCCGAGTGATGAAAATGCATAACAAACGCAATCAAACGGATAAAATTTCCGCTACGCTCCAATTTTTCCGGTGTTGCGGGCGTTATGTTTTTGCATGGTCAGTAGTAGTCTTGAAGAAGGATTAAGGTATTGAACAGAGGTTACAAGGTATACGATTTTAAGATTATTTCAATGATGCCACCTGGAAAGTGGGCGGCAAGATTTGATGGGCATGAAGGGCTAGTGCCGATGGTCGGCTGGGCTTTGATTGAACGAAACAATTCTACTGAAATTAAAGGCATGATCGTTGCTGAGTACGGTCAAATACTCCCTTGTGACTGCTTTGAAAACTTTCTTTGCTATGAACCAACAGAAGTGCCAATTTCAGCAGTATAAACATAACAAGCGGCCGTTGAGGCCACTGAAAAACGTGGCGGGACGCGCAAAAAGCATGGCCCCAAGGCCGGGCGTTGTACTCAATGAGTAAAAGGAAACCAAAGAAATATGCATAACAACAGACAAGCCCTGGCTTTCGGCTCCGTCATTTTCCTGTTCATCGCATTTGTGATTATCATAGTATTGAGTTTGTGGCTATGGCCAAAATATAAGGTTTACAAGCAAGAGCTTAATGGTCAGGCTGCATTAAAAGAGGCTGAGTGGTCAAAGCAAATATTGATCGAAGAAGCGAAAGCGCGAGAGCAGGCTTCACTAATGCAAGCAAAGGCCAGAGTTACTCTAGCTCAGGCAGAGGGCGAAGCTCAGATCGTCAGAGCTAAGGCCGAGGGTGCTGCTGACATTGAACGGGCGAAAGCAACCGCTGAGGCAAATCGTATTATTGGTGAGTCCCTCAAGGATAATGAGGAGTACCTTAGATACATATGGATTAAGGGACTTCAGGATGGCTCAGGAGAACGAATTTATATTCCTACTGAAGCAGGTCTTCCCATTCTCGAAGCCGGAAAAGCTGGCAGTAGATGAGTACAACAAGCAAAGGCATGCTGGGACGGCCATGCCGCCTCTGCTTTTGGGAAGCCTAGCAAGACATCCATGTCAGTAATTTTTGAAAAACGGCTTTGCGGACTCGGTTTTCCCCGGCTTCGAGCGGCGCCTCCCAGCATAGCTGGCAACAGATTCATTGGTGGGCGGAGCCCCCCCTACCCTGCGTTACTGGCCAGAAACACACAGCTGGCACCCGACTGGACGGCGGGCTGTGCCCACCATACCCCAGTCCTGCCAGGCTGATCACCCGATCAAACAAGCAAATAACCACCATCCACATTAATTGCTGCCCCTGTGGTATAGCTCGACGCAGCTGACGCCAGATACAGCACGGTACCTGCCATTTCTTCCGGCATGGCGACACGCTTCATCGGGATGTGCATCATCGCCATTTTCAGGATGGCATCGTTGCTGGTTAAAGTGCTGGCGAATTTGGTATCGGTCAGACCTGGCAGCAGTGCATTTACGCGAATACCCAGTTGCGCACATTCTTTGGCGAAGGTTTTGGTCATGCCGATGACGGCAGATTTGGTGATGGAGTAAATGCCCTGCATATCACCCGGTACCACACCGTTAACAGACGCGACGTTAACGATGGAACCGCCGCCATTTTTTTTCATTAATTTACCGCCGGCGATGGACATAAAAAAGTAACCACGGATATTCACGTCCACGGTTTTCTGGAAGGCGCTGAGGTCGGTATCCAGTACGTGGCCAAAGTATGGGTTGGCGGCGGCGTTATTAATCAGGATATCGAGTTTGCCGTGTTTTTCTTCGATGGTGTTAAAGCAGGCTTCGATCTGTTCCATTTCACCAATGTGGCAGGCCAGTGCTTCGGCACTGCCGCCGGCTTCTTTAATTTCATCGGCGACACGCTGACAGCCATCAATTTTACGGCTGGATACAATGACATGGGCACCGCTGGAAGCCAGCAGTTTGGCGATGGCTTCGCCGATACCACGGCTGGCACCGGTAACCAGTGCGACACGACCGGTCAGGTTAAAAAGTTCTGCTGGGTTTTTGCCTGGCGTTGTCATGGATGGGCTCCTGTTTGTTGTTATGCTGGTGCTGTTATGTTGATCTTATCGCTCAGCGATAGGTCAGAAAATGTTTTCCGGCTTCTGCCAGATGTTGTTGTTCGTTAAATGAGGCAAGGCTGAGTTTGCCACCGGAGCTGCTGTACAGCAGTTGCGTTATGCCACCGTTCAGCAGTGTCCAGTTAAGGTCGAAGGCTTTGCCATTACTCAGCTCAAGGCATTGCTGGGCAATGGCGGTTATCGGCCCGCCGGAGGTAAATACCACGGCATTTCTGCCGTTGGCCTGCTCCAGCAGCTGTTGCAGTGCCTCGCGTACGCGCGTGGTAAAGGCGCTCCAGGATTCGATATAGTCTGCGTCGTCAGCGCCGGCTGTCCAGCGTTCTACGGCTTTGGCAAACAGTTCCTGAAAGGCTTTGCGTTTATTCGGCTGTGCCATAATCCACGCGCCTAATACGGCCTTGTTTTTAAACTGCGGGTAAGCGCAAGCGATGACATCATCGGAATCGAATTCATTAAAGCCGGACATTTCGTGCACCGGGCCGTAACTTTTCCAGTACTTCTGCGCACCTTCCATGGTTTCCCGATGGCGCTGCATACTGCCATGAATCACCAGCTGCGCTTCGACCCCACGCATGGCCAGTGATTTACCCACCAGTTCACCCTGCATGTGACCTGTGTCAGACAGCTGGTCGTAATTGATTTTGCCGAAGCCTGCCTGTCCGTGGCGTACTAAATAAATACTCGCCACTTAACGCATACCTGATTGCCGGATGATTTTTTTGCAGCGCCAGTTCAGGTAGTGAACGAAAAACCAGAAGTGTTTAAACGCAGGGTTGTCTGTCTGCTTGTGGTGATAGCGGTAATAAATCTGCTGCACGATGACGGCCAGACGGAACAGACCGAATACTTCGTAAAATGGCCACAGGGATTTATCCAGCCCCATTTTATCGCAGTAATAGCTGACAATTTCTTCGCGCGTCAGCATGCCTCTCAGATGGCTGGGCTGGCGGCGGATGGACTGCATCAGTTTATCGTCATCGGATTGTACCCAGTAGGCCAGTGCGCCACCGAGGTCCATTAACGGATCGCCCAGTGTCGCCATTTCCCAGTCGAGGACGCCGATGATTTCTCCCGGGTTATCCGGGTTTAATACTACGTTATCCATACGGTAATCGTTGTGGATAATGCAGGTTTTTACGTCGGCTGGCATATTGGCCTGCAGCCATTTCATGGTCTTTTTAAAGCCGGGCACATTCCAGGTGCGGGATTTGGTGTAACGGCTGCTCCAGCCTTCGACCTGACGCTGCACATAGCCGGCCCCTTTGCCCAGATCATCCAGACCTGCTGCCTGATAATCCACCTGATGCAGGTCGATGAGTTTATCGAATACGGAAATGCACAGATCGCGTGCCTGTTGCTCCGACAGCTTCATGCCTTTCGGCAGGTTGCCACGGGGAATGATGCCGCGCATTCGTTCCATAATGTAAAAATCGCTGCCAACGACACTCTGGTCTTCGCAGAAAGCGATCATTTCCGGCACATAAGGGTAAACCGGCTTGAGGCGCGCCATGGTGTTGTATTCGCGCTTCATATCATGGGCACCGGCGGCTTTATGGCCCGCGGGCGGGCGGCGCAGAATCAGATCGTTGTGGGCGAAGCGGTCGGCGTATTTCAGGTGATAGGTCAGGTTGGATGCGCCGCCGGAAAATTGCTTTACCGCCGGCAGCTCATCACCGTAATCGTGACCTTCTTTTTTCAGCCAGTCATGCACCGCCTGCACATCGAAAGCATCGCTGTCGCGCAGTGCTTTGGCTTCATCAATAAACTGCTCGCTCATCTCAGGCCTTCCCGTTGCCCATCACACTCTGACTGTCGCCCGTGGCGAAAGACTTACGCTGCTGTTCGCGCTTCTTCAGGCCTTCGGCCATTTTCAGCATGCCTTTGTTGAACAGGAAGGGCACGTATTTTTTGAAAAAGTAAGCACGGCGGCCGGCAGGATGCGGATTGCAGATTTTCTCGTTTTTCAGCACCGCTTTATAAGCTGCTTCGGCGATGTCGTCAGCATCCAGAGCGGAGGCTTCAAATACTTTATCGACGAACTTGAGCATGTCCGGATCGGAGGTTTTCATGCCGTGATTAAGATTGGTGCGGAAGAAACCCGGGCACAGAGCGGTAACACCGATACCGTACGGCATCAGTTCAAAATGCATGGTTTCTGACAGCGCGACTACGGCGGCTTTGGTGGCGTTGTAGGAGGACATGGACGGCGCTTTCAGCAGGCCGGCCAGCGAGGCCACGTTGACGAAGGCGCCGTGACCCTGTTGTTTCATCATGGGGGTGAAGGTACGGCAGCCCAGTGCTACGCCTTTGAGGTTGATGTCGATGATCCAGTCCCACCAGGCCCAGTCACCGTCTTCGATACGGTCGCCGGTGGCAACGCCGGCATTATTGATCACGATGTCGATGCCGTTCCAGCGGCTGACGACTTCACGGTGCAGCTGGTTCCAGGCTTCTTCACTGCGTACGTCCAGCTCGTGAATCCAGCCTTTGCCGCCAGCGTTTTCGACCATGCTGAGGGTTTCTGCCGCGCCTTCCATGTTGATGTCAGCGATGCAGATATGGGCGCCTTCCCGGGCGTAACGCAGGGCCATGGCGCGACCGAGACCGCTGGCAGCACCTGTGATCAATACTTTTTTCATTATGAGTTCCTCAAATGCGAATGCAGCCTGATGGCTGCGATTATTATTGTGATTCATATGGCCCGTTAAGGGGCAAATGCGCCAGAAGTCGAAGCTCGTATCTGAGCCCGGGCCAGAGTTTGAGCCCGGGCCTGAGCAGATTCAGGTTCTGGCGCACTGGGCGCTTACTGCGCCATAAATTTCTTATATTTCATCATTTCGATCTTAGCGATCAGCTTGCGGTGCACTTCATCCGGACCGTCGGCCAGACGCAGGGCGCGGGCAGCGGTGAACAGACCAGTAAGCGGGAAGTCTCCTGACAGGCCGCCACCACCGTGCATCTGCATGGCAGCATCAATGATCTGCTGTGCCATGTTCGGCGCGATCACTTTGATCTGTGAGATTTCGCTCATGGCGCCCATGGCGCCGACTTTGTCGATCATCCATGCCGCTTTGAATACCAGCAGGCGTGCCTGTTCGATGTTCATCCGCGCATTGGCGATGACATCGGCGTTGCCGCCGAGCTTGACCAGAGGTTTATGGAAGGCGGTACGGCTGGCAGCACGCTGACACATGAGTTCCAGCGCTTTTTCCGCCATACCGATTAAGCGCATACAGTGGTGAATACGGCCCGGCCCCAGGCGGCCCTGAGCAATTTCAAACCCCCGGCCAGGACCAGCGATCATATTGCTCAGCGGCACGCGCACGTTGTCGAAGCTGACTTCGCCGTGACCGTAAGGCTCATCGTAAAAGCCAAACACCGGCAGCATACGTTCGATTTTTACCCCGGGGGCATCGAACGGGAACAGCACCATGGAATGCTGCTGATGGCGCGGTGCATCCGGGTTGGTGAGGCCCATGAAAATGCCGACTTTGCAGTTCGGGTGGCCAACGCCGGTGCTCCACCATTTGCGGCCGTTGAGTACCACTTCGTCACCTTCAACCACGGCGGTGGCTTCCATATTGGTGGCGTCAGAAGAGGCTACACCCGGTTCCGTCATACAGAAAGCAGAGCGGATTTCACCGGCCAGCAGAGGCGTCAGCCATTGCTCCTGCTGCTCTGGCGTGCCGTATTTTTCCAGCACTTCCATATTGCCGGTGTCCGGTGCGTTACAGTTAAAGATTTCCGGGGCAATAAAGGAACGTCCGGTGAGCTCGGCGACGGCGGCGTATTCCAGCGTGCTCAGACCGGCACCGAAGTGTTCATCCGGCAGAAACATATTCCACAGGCCTGCGTCGCGGGCTTTGGCTTTCAGCTCTTCAATGATGGGCAGCACGGTCCATTTGTTGTCCAGACTGTGCAGCTCGCGCAGGTAGTCTTCTTCAACCGGCTCAATTTCTTCCTTCATAAAGGCTTTGACGCGCTTCAGGTAATCCTGAGCTTTGGCGGAATGCTGGAAATCCATGCTGACCTCGTGCTGTTTGTTGTAATGATGATGCGAGTGTAGGGGGAATATTTTTATTTATTAAATGAATACTTTTAATACCAATGTATTCGTATAGGTAATGATTATCCGCCGCCATAATCCCTCCGCAGTGTCTATTATTAGAGACTGATGTTCAGGTACTGCTGTACGCCGGGGTGTGTTGCTCCGTATGCGCAGCACTGCGGCGAGACAGGTTCGCCCTGAGAGGATTAACAACGCACCATGTTCAGACGAATCCCGTATCCGGTTAACGAGCAGGACCAACAGCAGAGAGCGCGTCGGGTACTGCAGATCAGCGGCCTGTCTGCACTGGGTCTGTTGCTGGCCGCCGTGGTGGCTGATCCACGCATCGTGCATTACATCGTGGTGGGTATCGGCGTGCTGGTGGTGGTTGCCTGGTTTGCCTGGAAGCAACGGCTGACCATCGCGGTGAATCTGTTTCTGTGGGCTATGACGCTGTTTCTGTCGGCGCTGGCGTGGTTATCGGAAGGGGTACGCGATATGGCGTTAATGGCCTATCCGGCGGTGCTGATCTTCTCGGCTATTCTCGGCGGACGCTCGCTGTTCTTCCCTCTGCTCTCCTTTATGATTCTGTTCGCTACTGTGGTGGGGTTTATGACCCTCTACGGTTTCCATGAGGCTTACTATTACGAGTTGGGCTTCCGCCATATTGTGTTCGCCGATGTGATTCTGGCCATGACCGGGTTCAGTGCTTACATTCTGATCCGTGATCAGCGCCGGCTGATGATTTCTCTGCATGAGGAAAACCGCCGGGTAAAAGAGAACGAAAATCTGATCGGCGCGCTGGCCAATGTCGATCAGCTGACCGGGCTGGCTAACCGGCGTTATCTGGAAGCGGAGTTTGAGCACAGGTTTAAAATCTGCCGGCGGCAGAAAAGTTGCCTGGCCATGCTGTTCTTCGATCTGGATAACTTCAAACCGGTGAACGACTCCCTCGGTCATGCGGCCGGCGATACCCTGCTGCGACAGATGGCCGAACGCATGAATAAGCTGATCGGCGAAGATGATGTGCTGTGTCGCTTTGGCGGCGATGAGTTTCTGCTGCTGACGGCGTTCAACCCGGGTGAGGAAAAACGCATCAATCAAGTGGCTCAGGCGCTGATCGACGCTGCCACCCGGCCTTTCTTTATTATGGATACTCTGATCGAGGTGTCGGCTTCCGTTGGGGTGGCATTTGCGCCTCAGCACGGCACCAGCTTCAGCGAGCTGTGCCAGCACGCCGACCTGGCGATGTATCAGGCCAAGGATGATGGCCGTCATATCTTCCGTATTTACGATGACAGCATGAAACGGCTCAGCAAAGAAAAGCTGAACATGATGGCCAGCCTGCGCGATGCGCTGAAAAACCGCGAGTTCACCGTGCAGTATCAGCCGCAGATCCGCCTTGGCAACGGCAGTGTCTGTGGCGCCGAAGCGCTGATCCGCTGGCGCCTGGGAAGCGGTGCCTTTGTATCGCCGGCGGACTTTATTCCGCTGGCGGAGAGTACCGGCATTATCGTCGATATCGGTTATTGGGTGCTGCGCGAGTCCTGTATTGCCTGTGCTCAGTGGCGCAGCCAGGGGCATCAGGATATGACGGTGTCGGTGAATCTTTCTTACGTGCAGTTCCGCGACGGTGATCTGCCCGGCAAGGTGAAAACCGTGCTCAACGAAACGGGCCTGCCGCCGTCGGCGCTGGAACTTGAGCTGACTGAATCCATGCTGATTGGCGAAAGCGTGCACGTGCAGCGGCAGATGGATGAACTGCATCAGCTGGGGGTGCGCTTTGCCATTGATGATTTCGGCACCGGCTATTCCAACCTCGGTTATCTGCAGCGTTTTAATGCATCAAGGCTGAAAGTGGATAAGTCGTTTGTGTCTGATCTGGGGCAGTCCGACCGCGACCGGCCACTGGTGCGGGCGATCATTCAGATGGCGGACAGCCTAAACATGCAGGTAGTAGCGGAAGGCGTAGAAGACGAACTGACCCTGCAACAGTTACAGCAGATGGGCTGCCACGAAGCACAGGGCTATTACTGGTCACCGGCACGGGTCAGTCAGGAATTTATCCACTGGATTGAAGAACACAATTCAGCCCCGCGCGAAGACTGATCCGCTGCGCTCAGCTTTCCTGACTGGTTACTGCAATATAGTGTCCGCGCCCTGAGGATTTCGCCTGGTACAAGGCTTTATCTCCTGCTGCCAGTACCGTATTGAGCGAACTGCCCTGGCGCACAAAGCAGCCGCCGATACTGGCCGACAGGCCGACTGACGCGTTCTCCAATGGCAATTCTGTGTGGCTCAGCACGTAACACAGACGCTGTCCCAGCTGATGCAGAACATCTTCATCCGGTGCTTTCACCAGCACCAGAAACTCATCACCGCCCCAGCGGGCAGCGTAGTCATAAAGGCGCAGATGGGTGCGGATGGCATCGGCGGTGGCTTCCAGTGCACGGTCACCGATGGCGTGACCGAAGCGGTCATTCACATCCTTAAAGTTATCCATATCAATCCACAGGATGCCGAAGTTTTTGTCCTCGCGTTCCAGCCGGTTCATATGGCGGGTGAGGTGTAACAGCATACCGCGGCGGTTAAGCAGACCGGTTAACGGATCGGTCTGGGTCAGCTTTTCCAGCTCCTGCGTACGTTGCTGTACGCGCTCCTCCAGCTCCTGCTGATGGCGGGTAATCTGCAACGCCATATTATTGAAGTGACGCATCAGACGGCCGGTTTCGCCGGTTTTGTGTTCAGGCAGAGGCGTGATACGCCCGGTATCGCGCAGCTCGCTGATGGCATGATCGAGGTCTTCGACAGGGCGCAGGATGTGGCGGTTGAAGGCCAGATTAAACAGCAGCAGAAAAATGACCAGCGTAACCGCAGCCAGAATAATCAGATCACTGAAGGTGTTCAGTGGCACCAGCTGATCAACATCCTGCAGAGTCATAACGTACCAGTCGATTTCCGGCAGATAAATAATGCCGGTGAGGTACTGCTTATCACTGTGAGTCAGGTACAGACTGCTCACCTTGCCCGGGTTCTGCTGGCTGTTGTCCATGGCCTGGCGCACAGCCTGTTTATCACGCTCTGTATCCATCAGCTGCCAGATGGTTTTCTGTTCAGACTCGTTTTTGGCGATGCTGTTGAAGTCGATCTGGTTGAGGTCGTGGGAAATCTGAATGGCGCCCTGATGATCAAACAGCATATTGCTGATGCCAGGTTCGTTGGTGGTGGCGATGTGATCTATGTACTGGCTGAGATCCAGCCCGGTACCGACCACGCCAAGGATGCGGTCGTCAGCGCGCATCAGAATATCAATCCAGAGTTTGGTGACACCCAGCTGCACATCCGGATTCACATTCAGATGAATGTCGCGGTTCTGATCGATGATGCTGTAGAACCAGCTGTCGTCCGGATTTTCTCTGTGCAGAGTGTAACGGTACTCGGCACCGGCAAATTCATTGGCGGCGTTGTTATGGTAGTAGTCGCCGGAATCCAGCAGAGCGACGAAGAAACTCTGGTCAGCAAAGTTCTGGCGGAAGGCTTCCATTTCGGCCAGTGCCCGTTGCTTCTTTTCCGTATTATCAGGATCGCGGCTCCAGTCGCGCAGTATTTGCGAATCGGCAAACTGGCGCGCCAGTGCAACTTCGCGGATCAGCGGCTGCAGTGAGCGCTCTTCCTCCAGTTTTACCTGGGTTGAGAAATAGCGCACCGACCACTCTTCAACGATATCGAGGACAATTTTCTGTCCGGCAAACCAGACACCGGCTCCACCCAGTAACATCAGGATGCAGGTGAGCAGTATAAATCTTGGTTTGAGGTTCATTGTATTCCCGGTAACAGCATTCGTGGCGCGGAGTATATCTAAATGATGGTACGGCGTATCCAGAAAACGCACATTGATCTGAGGCTTGAGCGTCATCCGCTAAATAGTTGATATATAACTGATTAAATATAGACAGGTTTACCGGATACGGTAGTTGAAAGACACAATTGAGGGAAAAATATTCAACTCCAGGATAGGTCGTCTGAATTGCAGGATTTTCGTGGCATTAATTTGGTGCGTCGCGATCTTTTATTGTGCGTTTGCGGGGCGAAAAAATACGCCATCAGCCGCATATTGCGGTATCCGGCATAAGTTTGTGCGCTTAATTACAGGAAATATGCACTGAAATAGTAATTGGTACAGGGCTTGCTCAGGAGAGTCCGCAAGCCTTAGAGCTACGCAGCGTTTTTCGCTGACGAAAAAGATAATCAAACCAAGAAGGACGGACTCCATGAAACAATCAGGATTTAAATCTCTGAGTAAAGTATCCAAGGTACTGGCGACGGCAACACTGGCTGCCGGTATCAGTCTGGCAAACGCTGCTGACACCATTAAAGTGGGTGTACTGCACTCGCTGTCCGGCACCATGGNAATTTCTGAAACCACGCTGAAAGACACTGTGCTGATGATGGTGGAAGAGCAGAACAAAAAAGGCGGGCTGCTGGGTAAAAAGCTGGAGCCTGTTGTAGTTGACCCTGCATCTAACTGGCCTCTGTTCGCGGAAAAAACCCGCGAGCTGCTGGAAAAAGATAAGGTGGATGTAATTTTCGGTTGCTGGACTTCGGTATCCCGTAAATCCGTTCTGCCTGTGATCGAAGAACTGAACGGTCTGATGTTCTACCCGGTTCAGTACGAAGGTGAAGAATCTTCTTACAACGTTTTCTACACTGGCGCTGCGCCAAACCAGCAGGCTATTCCTGCGGTTGATTATCTGATGAATGAAGTGGGCGCCAAGCGCTGGGTTCTGGCCGGTACCGACTACGTTTACCCACGTACTACCAACAAAATTCTGGAAAGCTATCTGAAGTCTAAAGGCGTTGCCGAAAAAGACATCATGATCAACTACACCCCATTTGGTCACTCCGACTGGCAGACCATTGTTTCCGACATCAAAAAATTCGGCAGCACCGGTGTTAAAACCGCAGTGGTTTCTACCATTAACGGTGACGCCAACGTTCCTTTCTACAAAGAACTGGCTAACCAGGGCGTAAGTGCGGAAGACATTCCTGTGGTTGCTTTCTCTGTGGGTGAAGAAGAACTGTCTGGTTTTGACACTGCTCCGCTGGTTGGTCACCTGGCTGCCTGGAACTACTTTATGAGCGCGCCTTCTGAAGCCAANGATGAGTTNATNGNTTCATGGCACAAGTTCATTAAAGACGACAAGCGCGTAACCAACGATCCGATGGAAGCAACTTACATTGGCTTCAACATGTGGGCAAAAGCGGTAGAAAAAGCCGGCACCACAGATGTTGATAAAGTGGAAGCTGCGATGATCGGTATCGAAGTACCTAACCTGACCGGTGGCGTTGCGAAAATGAACAAAAACCATCNCCTGAGCAAGCCGGTTCTGATCGGTGAAATCCAGGAAGATGGTCAGTTCGATATCGTTTGGGAAACCGACGATGTCGTTCCGGGTGATGCCTGGACTGACTTCCTGCCAGAAAGCAAAAACCTGATCTCTGACTGGACCGCACCAGTCAACTGCGGTAACTACAATACCGTTACCAAAACCTGTGGCGGCAGCATGGCAACTGCTGAGTAAGCGGCTGTCCGGCCTCTCTGTGTCATGCAGAGAGGCTGTTTGCTGAATCCAGTTACGGCCGCCAGGCCGTTTCTCAGGCCGAATTCAGGCCAGAACAAAAAACAGGAAAATCCCATGCTGATGTATTGCAGACAGGTAACTATTACCCTGATGCTGCTGCTCTGTGGTGCCACCGTGTGTGCAGAAGATGCTGTCGCAGAAAGTGAAGCGCCCACCGGCCTGTATCAGATAAGCCAACAGCTCATTGATGCCAACTACAGTGAAAAAGCCGCTATTGCAGCGCAGATTGCTGCCGTTGATTCTGACCGTTCCCTGCTGATTCTTCAGACTCTGCTTGACGGTAATCTCTATTATAAAAAAGACGACAACAGCCTGCTGATTGTTGCCGATGAAGACAATATTAGAAATGCGTTTACGGATGAAGCCGTAACGGATCTCGGACGTCGTGATAAGCGTAAAATCGGCGTGAATAATTCTCTGCGCGGTACGTTACGCAGTCTTATTTCTCAGGCGCAGATCAATTCAAAAAATGTGGAGATTCGAACCGCTGCAGCAACCAACCTGCTGAAAAACAGCGATGACGTCGATCTCGAATTTGTTCAGACGGCCCTCGGCAAAGAACAGAACAGCGATGTGAAAGAAATATTATCTCTGGTGCGCGGACTGGTGCTGCTGAAAAGCGATGACAAGTCTCAGCGACTGGAAGGACTGAATGCACTGGAAGGTTCTCTGTACCCGGAAGTGCGGGCTGGCCTGACGCAGTTTTCTGCTGGCTTCAGTGAGGATGAACAGAAGTCCCGTGCTGATGAATATAAGCTGGTGCAGAAGTANCTGGCGGATATTAATTCCATGCTGANCCTGAATGGCTATGCCGAAAATTTATATTTCGGCCTGGCATTAGGGGCCGTTCTGCTGCTGGCAGCAATCGGCCTGGCNATCACCTTTGGTGTGATGGGCGTCATTAATATGGCCCATGGCGAAATGATTATGCTGGGTGCCTANACCACGTATGTGGTTCAGCAGCTTATGCCGGACCATATCGGNCTGTCGCTGATAGTATCNATTCCCGCTGCATTTCTGGTCTCAGGTGCGGTCGGTGTTGCTATTGAACGTGGTGTTATCCGCCATCTTTACGGACGCCCGCTGGAAACGCTTCTGGCTACCTTTGGTATCAGCCTGATTCTGCAACAGGCGGTGCGCTCCATTTTCAGTCCGCTTAACCGTCAGGTGGCAACGCCGGACTGGATGGCNGGTACCTTTATGGTCAACCCGGCGCTGGAACTGACCTGGAACCGNTTATACATCATTATTTTCAGTCTGCTGGTNNTGGCGATGCTGGCGCTGGTGCTGAAACGNACTCTGTTCGGTCTGCAAATGCGCGCNGTCACCATGAACCGGCCAATGGCCAGTTCCATGGGNATTAAAACCGGCTGGGTTGATGCGCTGACATTTGGTCTTGGTTCCGGTATTGCCGGNATCGCTGGTGTGGCGTTGTCACAGCTGACCAACGTCGGTCCGAACCTCGGGCAGGCGTATATCATCGATTCCTTTATGGTGGTTGTGTTCGGCGGTGTGGGTAATTTGTGGGGCACATTAGTGGCGGCGATGTCNCTCGGTGTGGCNAATAAAATTATTGAACCTATGGCAGGTGCAGTACTGGCAAAAATTCTGGTGCTGGTCTTNATCATTCTCTTTATTCAGAAACGGCCGCGCGGACTGTTCGCGCTGAAAGGCCGTGCTGTCGATAACGCATAAGGAGGCAGCATGAATACAACTGATAACATGGGTCCGTTAACCCGTTTGATTATGAANGATGCNGCAGGGCGCAAATTATTGCTGGTACTNGTTGTATTGGCGGTAGTGNTTCCCTTCTGCAATCTGGTGTTTGAGCCGGGCTCATTTTTCCATATTTCTACCTACACCATGACTCTGCTGGGCAAGTATCTGTGCTATGCCTTGCTGGCCATTGCGGTGGATTTAATCTGGGGTTACTGCGGAATTTTAAGCCTGGGCCACGGNGCNTTTTTCGCACTCGGTGGTTACGCCATGGGGATGTATCTGATGCGTCAGATCGGTGACCGCGGCGTGTATGGCAATGCCGAGTTACCGGATTTTATGGTGTTCCTGAACTGGCAGGAACTGCCATGGTACTGGTACGGCTTTGATCAGTTCTGGTTCGCCATGCTGATGGTCTTACTGGCACCGGGTATTCTTGCCTTTGTGTTTGGCTTTTTAGCCTTCCGCTCCCGNGTNACNGGTGTNTATCTGTCGATTATTACTCAGGCCATGACCTATGCACTGTTGCTGGCATTCTTCCGCAACGANATGGGCTTCGGTGGTAACAATGGTTTAACTGACTTTAAAGATATTCTCGGCTACAGCCTGCAGNCGGATGGNACNCGTGCGGTNTTGTTTATTGCATCNGTNCTGGCNGTNATTNTTGGNTATNTNATCAGNCGNTTTATTGTNACNTCNAANCTCGGCCGNGTGCTGGTNGCNATNCGNGATGCGGAATCCCGTGCACGTTTTCTCGGTTACCGGGTGGAATACTACAAGCTGTTTGTNTTTGTGGTGTCGTCNATGCTGGCCGGTGTTGCCGGTGCGCTTTACGTTCCTCAGGTNGGCATTATTAACCCGGGTGAATTTGCACCCATTAACTCCATTGAAATTATTATCTGGGTGGCNGTCGGTGGCCGGGGAACCATTTATGGCGCAGTGATCGGTGCGGTACTGGTGAACTACGCCAAGACGTATTTTACCGGCGCTTTTGCTGAACTCTGGCTGTTTATGCTCGGNGGNCTGTTTGTGCTCAGTACTCTGTGGTTACCAAAAGGTGTNGTTGGCTTATGGGCACAGTTAAAAGAAAAGCGGGCGATAAAAAACAGCGGCAATGGAGCAGACAGTAATACAGCGGTCAGCGGAGGAGATGCATCATGAGCCCGGTACCAAAGCATATTGATAATCCCGCTGTTCTTTATATGAATGGCGTCAGCGTCAGCTTTGATGGCTTTAAAGCGCTGAACTCTTTATCNATGGTGATCGCNCCNGGAGAAATGCGCGCCATTATCGGCCCCAACGGTGCCGGTAAAACCACCATGATGGATGTGATTACCGGNAAAACCCGCCCGGATGANGGCGATATCGTTTTTACTGATGCGGCAAAAACAAAATTCGATCTGACTAAGTTTGACGAAGCGGATGTAGCGAACCTGGGNGTTGGCCGTAAATTCCAGAAGCCATCCGTTATCGAAAGTCTGACNGTATTTGAAAACCTGGAAATGTCGTTAAAAGGTGGTCGCAGTATCTGGCAGGCGCTGTTTCATAAGCTGTCTGGCAAGCAGGATGAAAANCTGCAGGNAATTCTGCAGATGATTGATNTGGAAGATAAGCGTGACTGGATGGCCGGCAGTTTGTCTCANGGTCAGAAGCAGTGGCTGGAAATTGGTATGTTGCTTGGNCAGGAGCCTGAGCTGCTGCTGATCGACGAACCCGCTGCCGGNATGACGGATGAAGAAACCATGAAAACAGCAGAACTGTTCAAACGNCTGGCNCAGAAACATTCGTTAATGGTGGTNGANCACGANATGGATTTTATCGAAGCACTNGATTGNAAAGTCACTGTGCTGCATGAAGGTCGTGTACTGGCGGAAGGCTCTCTGGATACGGTGAAAGCCAATCCACAGGTTATTGAAGTGTATCTGGGTCGCTGAGCGCGTTGAGGAGTGGATTATGTTAACGGTAAATAAACTCGACGTTGCCTATGGTGCCAGTCAGGCGTTGTATAACGTCTCCATGACNGCGGAAGTNGGCAAGGTTACCTGTGTNCTGGGNCGTAACGGCGTGGGNAAAACCACGTTGATGAANGCGCTGTCTGGTCATCTGGCNCCGCGGGCTGGNGATATTCAGTGGCTNGGGGAATCGCTGAANGGTAAAGCGCCATNTGACCGTGCCCGTCAGGGNATTGCTTATGTCCCTCAGGGGCGCGATATCTTTGCCCAGCTTACTGTGGAAGAGAATCTGCAGACGGCTTTTTCTGCGCTGCCCAGNAATCAGCGNTCGATCGACGCCGAAGTTTNCTCGCTGTTTCCTGTGTTGCAGCAGATGCTGAAACGTCGTGGNGGNGATTTGTCTGGTGGNCAGCANCAACAGCTGGCGATTGCCCGNGCCTTGCTGTTACGCCCNAAGGTTCTGATTCTGGATGAGCCGACGGANGGTATTCAGNCGTCCATCATCAAGGATATCCAGCGGGTGATNGAGCTGCTGCGCGACCGNGGNGAAATGGCCATTGTGCTGGTCGANCANTATCTGGATTTTGCNGCNGAACTGGCGGATGAGTTNATTATTCTGGAACGCGGCCGGGTGGTGGCATCCGGNGCCGGAGATGAGNTGAAAACCTCNGANGAAGCCAGACGNCTGCTGGCAATCTGATGGCNGNGGTNCTNTTGCAATAACTTTGNCANCTGTAGTCGCAACNACNGNANCAACTACAGCAGATGACTGTAGTTGCTCTTTGACCGGGCCGTTCTGATTCTCAGTCGGCCTGTTCCAGCTGGGTCAGCTTCTCTTCCAGCTCCAGCAGTTTGCTCTGGGTGCGGCGCAGGGATTCGGCCTGCACTTCAAATTCTTCCCGGGTGACCAGATCTGCGCTGGTCAGCAGGCTTTGCAGCTGACTTTTGATCATCAGTCGCAGGTCGTCACTCAGCCCTGAAAGTGGACTTTTTTGCATCAGTTGCTCAATACGGGTGCGAATCTGGTCTGGTGTCATTGTGCTCGTGTCCTCATAAATTCAGTCAATCCTATCACGTAACACCGCTGATGTTGCTTTGAATCAATTGCCGTTGCGCTGCTTTAATGCCGTTTAAATTGGCATGCATCAAAATGGTGCTATGTTTTATGTGTTTGTGATCACTTGTTGTGCATTTTTGCCTTGCGCGCACCAGAAAATTCCGGCAAAAACATGTAAATCCCCGCAAAAGATTGATAACACCCTGATACTACGGAGGTTTTTCAAAGTTGGCACACCGAGTGCTAATACAGCGATACCTGGTTTTAATCGAAAGAAAACGGTGCGCAAGCACCAACAACCAAAAGCTACCAAAAGCTTTCGCTAACTGATGAAGGAAAAGAACCATGAAAAAACTGTCTAAAGCTATCGTTCTGGCAAGCGCAATGACTGCTGGCCTGGCTGCTGTAAACACTGCACAGGCTGCTGACGTAGAAGTTTCAGCTTCTGCTGGTGTTTCTAACATGTACCTGTGGCGCGGTCTGGATCTGGGCTACGGCGCAGCTATGGTTGACGGCTCTCTGGATATCGCCATGGGCGGTGCTTACGCTGGTGTTTGGACTGCATCCGGCTACTCAAGCTGGGGCTCTGAGTACGACCTGTATGTTGGTTATGCTGGTGAAGTTGAAGACTTCAGCTACGACGTAATGCTGGCTACTTACACCTACCCAAGCTCTGCTGGCGGTGCTGACCAGCCAGACTCAGAAGGCAACACTTTTGACTTCTCTGAATACATCATCAGCCTGGGTTACATGGGTGCTTCCCTGTCTTACACCGGCTCTATGGGTGCAGAAAGTAGCGACGACTACAGCTACATCACTCTGGGTTACGGCTACGACGCTTACTCTGTAATGGTTGGTATTTCTGACGACGAAGGTTCAGAAGCTGATTACACCCACGTTGACCTGTCTTACGCTGTGAACGACAACCTGTCTTTCACTCTGAGCAAAATCGTTGATATGGATGAAGATGATTCCTACGACGACGACCTGAAAGTCGCTTTCTACTACAGCCTGCCTGTAGAACTGTAAAACAGTTACAATGGCCCATGCCCCCGCATGGGCCATCTTAAAAAACCAATACGTAGCATTTTAGAAAAGGGGTTTTCTATGAAACTCATTACTGCTGTGGTCAAGCCATTCAAACTGGACGACGTGCGTGAAGCACTGTCTGAGATTGGCGTTCAGGGCATCACAGTGACCGAAGTGAAAGGTTTCGGCCGTCAGAAGGGTCACACAGAACTGTACCGTGGTGCTGAATACGTGGTGGATTTTCTGCCTAAAGTAAAAATCGATGTAGCAGTGGCTGACGATCTGACCGACAAGGTTATCGAAGCAATCACTAAGGCTGCGAACACTGGCAAGATTGGTGACGGCAAAATCTTCGTTACTTCTCTTGAACAGGTTATCCGTATCCGTACCGGTGAGACCGGCGCAGACGCGATTTAATCTCTAGTTTTAAAAATTCAAAGATTTAAGAGCCTTATGCGGGGGGCTTAGAATGGAAAATCAAGTTTATGCACTGCAGTACGCCATGGATACCTTTTATTTCCTAGTGTGTGGCGCACTGGTAATGTGGATGGCGGCAGGTTTCGCCATGCTCGAAGCGGGTCTGGTTCGTGCGAAAAACACGACTGAGATCCTGACCAAAAACATCGCGCTGTACGCGATCGCATGTACCATGTACCTGGTTTGCGGTTACGAATTAATGTACGGCGGTGGTTTCTTCCTGAGTGGCACTGACAGTGTTGCTTCTATGACTGACGAAGCTGTTGCAGGCGTTCTGGCTGCACAGGCTGATTACCGTAACGGCGTTGAAGATGCTTCTATGCCTTATTCCGGTGCTTCTGACTTCTTCTTCCAGGTAGTATTCGTAGCGACTGCTATGTCTATCGTATCCGGTGCTGTTGCTGAGCGCATGAAGCTGTGGGCTTTCCTGGCTTTCGCTGTAGTTATGACTGGTTTCATCTACCCAATGGAAGGTTCCTGGACCTGGGGCGGTAACGCTGTATTCGGCATGTTCGAACTGAGCTACTCCGACTACGCTGGTTCCGGTATTGTTCACATGGCTGGTGCCGCAGCTGCTCTGGCTGGTGTAATCCTGCTGGGTGCACGTAAAGGCAAATACGGCCCTAACGGTGAAGTACGCGCTATTCCAGGTGCAAACCTGCCGCTGGCGACTCTGGGTACTTTCATCCTGTGGATGGGTTGGTTCGGCTTCAACGGCGGTTCTACTCTGCAGCTGTCTGACGTAGGCGTTGCTAACGAAGTAGCTTCCGTATTCCTGAACACTAACGCAGCTGCAGCTGGTGGTCTGATTGCCGCTCTGCTGGTTGCTTACATCCTGTTCCGCAAAGCGGATCTGACCATGGCTCTGAACGGTGCTCTGGCTGGTCTGGTTGCTATTACTGCAGAACCTGCTGACCCAAGCCCATTCCTGGCTACTATCATCGGGGCTATCGGTGGTGGTCTGGTAGTGTTCTCTATCCTGACTCTGGATAAACTGAAAATCGACGATCCTGTAGGTGCTATCTCTGTACACGGTGTTGTAGGTCTGTGGGGTATCTTCGCAGTACTGCTGTCCGATGCTGATGCAACCTTCATGGGTCAGCTGGTAGGCGCCCTGACTATCTTCATCTGGGTATTCGTAGCCTCCTTCATCGTATGGGCCATCCTGAAAGCTGTGATGGGTCTGCGTGTAAGCGAAGAAGACGAGTACGAAGGTGTGGATCTGTCCGAATGTGGTATGGAAGCCTACCCAGAGTTCACCAGCAAGTCTTAAGATGTGCTGAACTCTGAACTGAAGAAAGCCGGTCTCTGACCGGCTTTTTTTATGGACGGAATCCGGCAGCGGGAAATAAATGGGCTGAGGTGGCATATGGAGCAGCGTTAAAACAGGGCCACGGCGGAATTGAAGCAAACCCGCTGGCTGTTTTTGCATAAAGCACCGTCTGCCGGAATGAATAAAGCGCTGTCTGCTGGAGTTAAATAAATACACGGCTGTTAGCGTTCAGAGTGATAAACCGCGTTAAATGGAAATTCACACGACTGTATTGGCGGCATTATCTGAGGAAGGTCCGGCGGGTTTAATAACTGAAAACAGGCGGATATTCAGTCGGCTGCATCGACCAGGAGGCTTTTTAGTTCGTAGTTGGCTGAAGGATTTTTAGTTGAGCTGAAAGCTCTGTAGTTGAAAAGAGGTGAGCAGAGGTGATAGGGAGTGTAAAAAAGCGAATAAAAACCCTGAATCCACATTAATAAGCAGACTCATAATTATTTCCCGGTGGGTTCACCGGCAGCCATTTATAAAAAAGCCGCAGACTTATCTGCGGCTTTTTTATAAATCAGACTTCTTCGAAATAATAATCTTCCAGGTCTTTTTCCAGGCGCTTGCGCTCAAGGTGCGCCTCAATGGCACGGCGGGCCATCAATTTTTTCGACATCTGGGATTCTTTATTAACGACTACGTTACCTTCTTGGTCAAACGACACTACTTCTTCGTGAGATTCTAATTTCACTGCAGCTTCCATATCGATTCCTTTTGTCAGATCACAGAAATTCCAGCTGTGATTTTTCTTGTTATTCGTTGCAAAAGAATGACATTTTCCCCGGCCTGAACCAAGTAGTTTTATGTGCCAATAAGCGATATTGGCAGAGTGGTTAAATTGATACTTACGCAAAGCCCCGTGGTTTGTGGGATGCAGAGGCTTAAGCGGAGGTGACGGATTACGGGCGCCGGAATGCCGGCACCTGGTCAGATGGACACTTCCTATAGAATGACGTTAAATGTCCACTCACTTCAGACTTAAGACGGAACAGAGTGGCATCAGTCGAAAGGATTAGCCTGATGAATGGAAAATCGCCTGTTAACTGGATTCCAGTCGCAGTGACTTAATACTGCGTTTGATGGCATTGAGATGATTGGCGAATTCCGGCCCACGGCGCTGGGTAACCGCCACTGCCAGCATGTCGATGATCATCAGATGAGCGATCCGTGAGGTCATCGGCGTGAACTGCTCGGTGTCCTCTTCGATATTGATGTGAATCGGCAGATCAGCGGCCTGACTGAGCGCGGTATTAGCTGGCGCCAGTGACACCACCAGAGCACCGTGTTGCTGGGCGAGTTCCACTGAGTGCAGCAGATCTTTGGTGCGTCCACTCTGGGAGATGGCCACGACCACATCTGCTTCGCTCAGGGTGACAGCCGACATGGCCTGCATATGAGGGTCACTATAGGCAGCGGTGGCGACCTGCAGGCGGAAAAATTTGTGCTGGGCATCAATAGCCACGGCACCGGATGCGCCAAAGCCGTAAAACTCCACCCGGCGGGCATTACTGATGGCCGCTGCTGCGTGGGCAATCTGTTCGGCTTTAAGTTGGGTTTTGACCTGATTAAGACGCTGGATGGTGGTGTCGGCGATTTTATCGCAGATGTCTTCGATACTGTCGTCTTCAGCAATAGCGAACTGACCGATGTTATTAACGATGGCCATTTCCTGCGCGATGCGGACTTTGAATTCCTGAAAGCCATTGCAGCCGATACCACGGCAGAAGCGCACAATGGTGGGCTCGCTGACCTGTGCTTCCTGAGCCAGATCGACGATGCGCATGTGCATCACCTGCTGCGGTGATTTGAGCACATACTCGGCCACTTTGACCTCAGATTTGCGCAGATTGGGCATGGCGGCTTCGATTTCAGCCAGTATCGGACTGTTTTTCACAGCGGGTTTCCTGTCCTGTTCAGTGGCCGATTATAAAAGGCTTTTGCACGGAAAGCCCATTTTGCTCTGCAACCGTCTGTGAATCATGTTGAGTACTGTACAAAAAAGCAGTCTTTTATCTGGTGCTTTGGTAAACTGCGCGCCATGGATATTTCATTGCTTGTTGATCAGTTAAACGATGGCCAGCGCAACGCTGTTGCGGCCAGTTCCCCCCATCAGCTGGTGCTCGCCGGTGCCGGTTCAGGCAAAACCCGGGTGCTTGTGCACCGTATTGCCTGGTTGCTGGAAGTGGAGGGGGTGTCGCCGTTCGCAGTGATGGCGGTGACCTTTACCAACAAAGCAGCGAAAGAGATGAAAGGCCGTCTGGAAGAGTTGCTGAATGTTCCGGCCAACGGCATGTGGGTGGGGACCTTCCACGGTCTGGCACACCGTTTTCTCAAGCTGCACTGGCGCGAAGCCGGGCTGCCGCAGCACTTTCAGATTCTCGACAGCGATGATCAGCTGCGTTTGGTGAAGCGTGTCATGCGTGAGAACAACGTCGATGACAGCCGCTACCCGCCGAAGCAGATTCAGTGGTTTATTAACGAGCAGAAAGACGAAGGGCGCCGTGCGGCGCACGTAATGCCGTCATCCGATCCGTTCGCCAAGACGCTGCGCGAAGTGTATTACCTGTATGAGCAGATCTGTCAGCAGAACGGTCTGGTCGACTTTGGTGAAATTCTGCTGCGTGCCCATGAGCTGTGGCTGGAGAACCCCGACCTGCTGGCCCATTACCAGCAGCGTTTCCGCAATATTCTGGTGGACGAGTTTCAGGACACCAACAATATCCAGTACGCCTGGATCCGCCTGCTGGCCGGCAACAAAGTCTCAGTGATGGCGGTGGGCGATGATGACCAGTCAATCTACGGCTGGCGTGGTGCGAACATCGGCAACATCCGTGATTTCCAGCAGGACTTCCCCGGTGCTGAACTGATTAAGCTGGAGCAGAATTACCGCTCCACCAAGACCATTCTGGCGGCCGCTAATGCGGTGATCAGCAACAACAGCGGCCGTTTGGGTAAGAACCTGTTTACCGACGGAGCCGAAGGCGAACCTATTCGTCTGTACAGCGCCTTTAATGAACAGGATGAAGCCCGTTACATTGCCGACCAGGTGGATAACTGGGCCAAAGAAGGTAATGCCCGGGCCGATATGGCGATTCTGTATCGCTCTAACGCTCAGTCGCGCACGCTGGAAGAAGCTTTGCTGCGTGCTGGTATTCCTTACCGTATCTACGGTGGCCAGCGCTTCTACGAGCGGTTGGAAATCAAAAACGCACTGGCTTATCTGCGTCTGTTGCTGAACCGTGATGACGACGGTTCGGTGGAGCGGGTGATCAATGTCCCGGCCCGCGCGATCGGTGAAAAGACCGTCGATATTCTGCGCAGCTTTGCCCGTGATCAGGGCTGCTCACTGTGGAAATCCTGTGAGCTCGCCATCGCCAATAATGCCCTGCCCAAGCGGGCAACCAGCTCAGTACAGAGCTTCCTCGATCTGGTGGATGAAATGAGCGCCGGTATTGAAGAGCTGGAGCTGCAGGAAATCGTTTCCCATGTGATTGAAAACTCCGGCCTGATCGAACACCACAA
The DNA here is from genome assembly GCA_002706025.1 of Oceanospirillaceae bacterium. GTDB lineage: Bacteria > Pseudomonadota > Gammaproteobacteria > Pseudomonadales > Oceanobacteraceae > Venatoribacter. The sequence continues at coordinate 8,385 of PAJK01000053.1, read as the reverse complement.
GAAAGAAAAAGGTGAGAAAGGTCAGGCGCGTGTGGATAACCTGGAAGAACTGGTCAACGCCGCGCGGCAGTTCGATGCTGATGAAGAACCGGATCTGGCCGAAGAAGACGGCGACCAGCCGCTCAGTGAGCTGGCGCAGTTCCTCGACCGTGCGGCACTGGATGCCGGCGATGGTCAGGCGGATGAATACGAAGACGCGGTGCAGTTGATGACGCTGCACTCGGCTAAAGGTCTGGAGTTTCCGCAGGTGGTGCTGGCCGGACTGGAAGAAGGCCTGTTCCCGCATAAGATGTCGATGGACGAAGCCGAAGGTCTGGAAGAAGAGCGCCGTCTGGCTTACGTGGGCATTACCCGCGCCATGGATCAGCTGATCATTACCCACGCCGAAAGCCGCCGCTTATACGGCCAGGAAAACTTCAGTACACCGTCACGTTTTATCCGCGAAATTCCGTCTGAATACATCAGTGAAGTGCGGCTGAAAAATACCGTCAGCCGGCCGCTCAGTGCGCGCCCCAAGCTGGGCGGTGCGATCACCACCGGGCGCAAATTACTGGATGACAGTCTGCCTTATGGTCTGGGCCAGCGCGTGTTGCACGCCATGTTCGGCGAAGGCACCGTGGTGCAGTTTGAAGGGCAGGGTAATGGTCTGCGCGTGCAGGTGAATTTTGATGACGCCGGCAGCAAGTGGCTGGTGGTCAGCTTTGCCAAGCTGGAAGCTCTGTAAAATCTACTGACCATGCCGGTCCGCATGGGCCGGTTTAATAACGGTAATTCTGCGCACCGATACCCATTTCGGCGAAATTGGCCTCCATCTGCTCCAGGTCGTATTCCCCGAGGCCGAGGTAAGTGAGCACTTCCTGGTCAATACTCTGCCATTCCAGATCTTCTTTCTGACGACCCAGAATCTGATAATTGCCGCAGATATGTTCCGCCAGTTTGAGTATGGCCAGCAGGGTTTTACCTTCGCTGTCTTTCTGATGACTGCTGGTGAAGTAATGGGTAGCACTGTGGTGCTCTGCAATTACGTCACACAGTATTTTCGGCAGGTTCCAGGCTTTGGCCGTGTAATAACCAATCACCGCATGATTGGTATTCAGATGTTGGTTTTCCACATCAACGACGCGCAGTTCCGGGTGGGCGTAAGACTCTTCGATCACCTGCTGGTAGTTATCGAAGCGCTGCATCAGCAGCGGAATGCCACAGTTATGGAATAAGCCCAGCAGGTAGGCGATGTCCGGATTGGGATAGCCGACCTGTTTGGCTACCTGGGTTGCGACCTGAGCGATATCGTTGGCGGTGTCCCAGAAGCGGTTCATATCAACGATGACATCGTCCGTCATTTCGCTTTTTATCGACAGGCCGTTGATGATATTGATCACGCTGTTAAGGCCAATCAGGGTCACGGCCTGCTGTACCGATGATATGCGGTTTTTAAGGCCGTAAAACGGCGAGTTGACGACTTTGAGAATGGTGCCGGCGAGACCAACATCCTGACTGATCAGTTTAGCGATACGGCTGATATCCGGGTCCGGCATTACCTGTTCCATCTGCAGATCCACCAGAATCTGTGGTTGGGGCGGGATTTTTATGCCCTGCAGGATGGTGTGAATCTGTTCTTCCGTCAGTTCTCTTGCCATATACAGCACTTCGTCGGTGGGTTAGTCGGATCGCTAAGTGTTTGCTCACTTAAGCCTAGCAGCAGAAGTGGCTGACGTTTGTCACCCTGTGCGTATAATGCCCACCTTTTTGTAACCAACCGCCTGCACTGGCCGGAGACTCCCATGCTGCCTACCATTCGACTGAAAGATAAAGCGGAACGCCGCCTCAAGGGCGGACATCTGTGGGTGTACAGCAATGAGGTGGATACTGCTGCGACGCCATTGAAAGGCCTCGGTGCCGGCGCAGAAGCTGTGATTGAAACCTCTGCCGGTAAGCCGCTGGGCCGTGCTGTGGTCAGCCCGGAGCAGCTGATCTGCGCCCGTCTCTATACCCGCGATGCCAGCCAGCCGCTGGATGCGTCGTTTATTGTTCACCGCCTGAAGATCGCCCTGAGTGCCCGTGAGTTGTGGTATCCGGAGCAGTGTTACCGCTGGGTGTATGGTGACAGCGACAGCCTGCCTGGGCTGGTGATCGACCGCTTTATGGACGTGGTGGTGGTGCAGATTTCCTCTGCTGCTATGGAAGAACGTCGCCAGGACATCCTTGATGCCATCAATAAAGTGGTGAAGCCGGCCTGCATCGTCCTGAAAAACGACGGCAAGCTGCGCGCGGTGGAAGGTCTGGATGAATACGTAGAAATCGTTCAGGGCGAGCTGGAAGATGACTGCGCCCCACTGATTGAAAACGGCACCCGCTTTATGGCACCGGTGATTCACGGTCAGAAAACCGGCTGGTTCTATGATCACCGCGAGAACCGTGCGGTACTGAACCGGCTGGTGGCTGGCAAGCGTGTACTGGATGTGTTCAGTTATGTCGGTGGCTGGGGTGTGCAGGCGGCTAATCACGGTGCCGCCGAAGTACACTGTGTGGATGCTTCTGCTCAGGCGCTGGACTGGGTGGAAGAAAACGCGGCGCTGAACGGCGTGGAAGAAAAGCTGCACTGCTGGGAAGGTGATGCTTTTACTGCGCTGAAACAGCTGCGTGATAACGGTGAGCGTTTTGACGTGGTGGTGGTTGATCCGCCGGCGTTTATTCCGCGCCGTAAAGACATCAAAGCCGGGGAGCAGGCTTACAAGCGCATCAATCAGATCGCCATGCGTCTGCTGAACAAAGACGGGCTGATCGTCAGTGGCTCATGCTCTATGCATCTGGCCGATGATCGTCTGCCGGATATGCTGCGGGTACTGGGTCGTGAACTGGACCGCGATGTGCTGATTCAGCATGTCGGCAGTCAGGGCGCTGATCATCCGGTGGTTCCGGCGATTGCTGAGACGCGTTATCTGAAAGCGGTATTTGCCCGGGTTCTGCCAACCCGCTGAGGACTGAGCGCGCAGGCCCGTTTGGGCCTGCGGCTGTCCTTTTCTCTGCGGCTACTCGGTGCGCAAAGGAATATTGAGCGCGGCGGCACTGCGCTGCAGTACCGGCATCAGGCTGATTAACTGCTCACGTACCTGCTGGCGGTTTTGTTCTGACTGCTGACCGGCTTCCCACTGATCCAGCGCATGATCAATGGCACCGAACTTCTCCTGCCAGGCGCTGAGCAGCGTTGTCTTCTGCGGTTCTGCCAATAACAGGGCGATACCACTTTCCCGGGTGCTTTCGTCGCTGCTGGCAGAGCTGCCACCATCTTCCCCATTTTCACTGTCTTCAGTATCCGTCTGCGGCAGCCAGATATCACGCAGACCCTGTACCAGTGCGCGGATGTCTTCAGGGCTGCTGTGGCTGAATTCGCTGCTGTCGGCGCTCATGCGCTTGCCCAGCAGTTCATCGGACAACAGTTTCTGGGTCGCGTTGAGCGTAGCCGCGATCACCTGCATGGGCTCAGAACGCTGGACCAGATTAGCGTAATAGCCGTTGCTGGGCTCCCAGCGCCGTTGCAGACGGTGCAGGTGTTTCTGCAGCTGTTCACTGACCAGCTGAATGTATTGGCGGCGGCGGTTGTGGTTCTGCACATCGGTGGCCAGACCTGCAGCATCTGTGTTGTCACCGGAGTCGGTGACGGCAGGCAGGGTTTCACCGGCAGGCGGCATACTGCCTTCCGTCGCGGTAACGACCGGCGCGGTGTTTTCCTGCGGGAAGAAATCATCCGGAGCACGCTGGCCGTCGGCTCCCCACAGCATAAATTCAAAGGCATGGAAGCCAAGGCTGGCGTAGGTCGGGTCCGAGAAACCGTGCTGCGCCAGCAGTGTCTCTTCGTTCAGCTCCAGAGTCAGGTCGTTAACGATGCCGCTGAACGGGTAGCCCGGCACATGATCAATATAACCGCCTTCAATTGGCCAGCTGTCGAGCAGGGCAAGTGTCTGCTGATAATCGATGCCCTGCTTGTGCCAGTCCGGTGGATCGGCGATGGGCAGGCGGGAGAACAACAGCGTGCGCAGGTAAGCGGAATAGGCATTACGCCAGGCCTGCTGCACTTCTTTGTGTGTTACCTGACCCGGATGATAAAGAAAAGACTGCAGGCTGGAATCCAGCTCCTGCGCTCCCTGTGTTGCCATCGACAGGCTGGTGTAGGCCTTCAGGCCGATATCCGCAGCAAAGGCGCTGGCCTGCTGGGCCGGCACTTCATACTGCACCTGTGCCTGTTCTGGCAGCGGTGTGGTGATGGTTTCCTGGGGCTGGTTATCGCAGGCCGTCAGCGCGAGTATGGGGGTGATAACAAGCAGTTTTCGCAATGTCACCGGCAGTCTCTCCTGATTGCGCAGTAATGCCGTCTGCGCACTGTCTTCTTTTGGGCTGCGCTTAATCGCGCAGCGAAATTACAGGCCAGCCCTTATCCCGGGCTACCGCTGCCAGTGTGTCGTCCGGATCGACGGCCACCGGATGGTCGACGATTTCCAGTAATGGCAGATCGTTATGCGAATCGGAATAAAACCAGCTGTCTTCCAGCTGCAGCTGTTGCTCGGCCAGCCAGTCATTCAGGCGCACAACTTTACCGTGCTGGAAGCTCGGGGTGCCGATGATCTGGCCGGTATAGGCGCCGTCACGGAACTCAGGGTCTGGTGCAATAATGTGCTCAATGCCCAGCAGTTCGGCAATCGGGTACGTCACGAAGCCGTTGGTGGCGGTAATAATGAGCAGAATGTCACCAGCGCGCTTATGATGCGCGATAAGGTCACGGCTTTTCTGCGAAATAAGTGGCAATATGCGTTCTTTGAGGAAAGCTTCACGCTCATCCAGCATCTGCTGCAGCGGATACTGAGTCAGCGGACGCAGGGCAAACGCCAGATATTCGTGGATATCCAGTGTGCCGGCTTTGTATTGCTCGTAAAATTCGTCGTTGCGACGCTGATGTACGGCGGCTTCCACCAGTCCACGGTCCACCAGGTATTGCCCCCAGCTGTGATCGCTGTCAGCGTCGAGAAGGGTGTGGTCGAGATCAAAGATAGCGAGTGCCACGGTCAGGCCTTATCGGTCGGTGAGTTGAGTTCTTTCTATTCTAAGGGCAACAGCGCATACTTTCCTTATAATTCTGAGTTTTCAGAAAACGGGCTACAATAATTTCAGAGTCTTAAAAGCATCCCTGTAAATGCTCCGTCCAGCCCGCACGGCAGCGAAGACAGGTGAAACCGCTCGATGACAGACTCAGACCGCTTGACCTTTGCCATGAAATCGGCAAGTTTTGCAGTCAGAATACAGAATTTGGATGGCAGGTCACGTGATCGACGAACAAGGTTACCGCCCGAACGTGGGTATCATCCTTTGCAATGACAAAGGACAGGTACTCTGGGCTCGCCGCATAGGTCAGGACGCCTGGCAGTTCCCACAGGGTGGGATTAAACAGGGTGAATCGCCGGAAAAGGCTCTCTATCGGGAATTGATGGAAGAGATCGGCCTTTCGCCCAAACACGTACAGATACTGGGCAGCACCCGGGGCTGGCTGAGATACCGCCTGCCACGGCGCATGGTTCGCCACGACAGCAAGCCGGTGTGTGTTGGCCAGAAGCAGAAATGGTATCTGCTGAAGCTGACCGGTGAAGAATCGGATATTAATCTGGAAACCAGTGAGAAGCCCGAATTCGATGGCTGGAGCTGGGTCAGTTACTGGTTTCCGCTGGGGGGCGTGGTGTCCTTTAAACGGGATGTTTACCGCCGCGCCATGACTGAGCTGGCACCACGTATAGCCAAGCTGCAGCGCCGCAGGAGCTGATAACTTACCCGGGCAGAGGGATTTCAGTCCGGAAGGCCAGAAACAAAAACAGCAACGCCGTGGCCGTGAGTTCACGTCCGGGCAAACAGGGAGATTGCCGCTTACACAGGCAGAGAATCATGCTCGATATTCTCAGACGGATTGTACAGGAAGTCAGTTCAGCAACTGACATCTCAGACGCACTGAAGGTCGTCGTAGCGCGTATCCGCGAAGCTATGCGTACCGAAGTGTGCTCAGTGTATCTGTACGATCCGGAAAGTCAGCGTTACGTGCTGATGGCTACTGAGGGTCTTAAGCAGGAAGCGGTTGGCCGTGTCAGCCTGAGTTCCTCCCAGGGTCTGGTGGGCCTGGTGGGCTCCCGCGAAGAACCGATCAACGTGGATAACGCGCCGGAACACCCTAAGTTCCACTTCCTGTCGGAAACCGGAGAAGACCCGTTCCTTTCTTTCCTTGGTGTGCCGATTATCCATCACAAGCGCCTGATGGGCGTCATGGTGGTACAGCAGCGCGACAGCCGTCAGTTTGATCAGAGTGAAGAAGCCTTTCTGGTAACTATGTCGGCGCAGCTGGCCGGCGTTATCGCCCATGCTGAAGCCACCGGCAATATTCTTGAAATTCCGCCCTCCGCTGAGAAAAAGAAAAAGCGCACGCGCTTTGCCGGGGCTCCGGGTGCACCTGGTGTTGGATTGGGCCAGGCATTTGTTATTTCCCCGGCAGCCGATCTCAGTGGTGTTGTTGATAAACCGGCGGAATCCATTGAAGACGAAATTGAGCGTTTTGAAACAGCGCTGGAAGCAGCCCGGCGTGAAATCCGCATTCTGGGTAAAAAGCTCAGCAGTGAACTGAATCCGGAAGAAATGGCGCTGTTCGATGTCTATCTGAACATGCTCGATGATCAGGCCCTGGGTGCAGAAGTGCGTGCCCGTATCGTTGATGGCAACTGGGCCGATGGCGCCCTGCGTCAGGTGGTGATGCAGTACGTGGGTCATTTCCAGATGATGGAAGACGTGTATCTGCGTGAGCGCGCCAGTGACATTATCGATCTCGGCACACGTATTCTGGCTCATCTGCAGGGGCACGACGAAGTACCGGAATATGAGTTTCCGGCGGACACCATTCTTGTCAGTGAAGAGCTGACTCCGGCGATGCTGGGTGAAGTCCCGGCAGAAAAGCTGCGTGGTCTGATATCCGTCAAAGGGTCATCCAACTCCCACGTCGCCATTCTGGCGCGTGCCATGGGCATTCCCACCGTGATGGGTGTGGTCGACGTTCCCTATGCTCAGCTGCATGGTCTGGAGCTGATTGTTGATGGCTATCGTGGGCATATCTATTCCAGTCCGAACGATGAACTGCGCGATCAGTATCAGTCCATCTATGACGAAGAGCAGGCGCTGCAGGAAGATCTCGAAGGCCTGCGCAATATGCCGGCAGAAACCACAGACGGCCATCGTATGCCGCTGTGGGTGAATACCGGTCTGATAACCGATGCGGTGCGCAGCCTGGAACGTGGTGCCGAAGGTGTGGGTCTGTACCGCACCGAAGTGCCATTTATGATGAAAGACCGCTTCCCCAGTGAGACGGAACAGTTGCAGATATACCGGCAACAGCTGGAAGCATTTGCCCCTAACCCGGTGACCATGCGTACACTGGACGTCGGCGGTGATAAAGCCCTGACCTATTTCCCGATCAACGAAGCCAATCCGTTTCTTGGCTGGCGCGGTATCCGTGTGACCCTGGATCACCCGGAAATTTTCCTGCTGCAGGTACGTGCCATGATTAAAGCCAGTGAAGGTCTGGATAACCTGCGCATTATGTTGCCGATGATCACCAGTGTGGGTGAAGTCGATGATGCCCTGCATCTGGTTTACCGGGCTTATGCTGAGGTCGTTGAAGAAGGCTACAGCGTGACCATGCCGAAAGTCGGTGTGATGATCGAAGTGCCCGCGGCTGTGTATCAGATCCGTGAGCTGGGCAGTCGGGTCGACTTTCTTTCTGTTGGCTCCAACGACTTAACCCAGTATCTGTTGGCGGTAGACCGCAACAACCCAAGGGTGGCAGATCTTTATCAGGCCTTTCATCCGGCGGTGCTGAGTGCACTGAAAATGATTGCGGATGTGGGGGCAGAAATCGGTTGCCCGGTGAGTGTCTGTGGCGAGCTGGCCGGTAATCCATTAGGTGCCGTGCTGCTGATGGCCATGGGTTATGACATGCTGTCGATGAACGCGACTAATTTGCCGAAAGTGAAATCTGTGCTGCGCGGCGTAAGCCGTGAGTGGTCAGAGCAGCTGTTGGCGGAAGTTATCAAACTGGAAAGTGCCCCCGTCGTGACTGCCACGCTGCAACTGGCGCTGGAAGAAGCTGGCTTCGCCCGCATTATTGGTCCGTCATTGCGTACCTGAGCACTTCAGTGCAGATGTTATGACTTTGCTGAAAAAAAGAGAGGCGTGGCCCACTGCTGTCCCACAGTTTAAAACAGATCTTTTTATAAGCGGCTTTTAATGCCGCAAAGCCTTATGCCTCCTGGGGGAACTTATCCCCCGGGCCGGCATGGCGCCCCCCAGCTTTTCGCTTTTTGGAGC
>PAJK01000052.1 GCA_002706025.1 Oceanospirillaceae bacterium | reverse complement strand
AACTGATTACAAAATCCAACTCGGATCCCCCACCCGCTTACATATCCGCTGAGCAAGACAGGTGCTGACTTGCTAAACCAGCACTCTCTGTATCACTATATGCAGACCCGAATGCTGAACCGCTGGCGCAGCATGACGACCGCAGTAAAGCAGCCACCAGCTGTTCCCCAGTACGTTAAGGAAGACACGATGATCGAGCATTTTATCGTAAACGGACAACAGGTACGGGCAGAGGATCTGCCGGAAGATGCGCGCCGCGCCCTTGAGCAGCTGAGAAATGGCGCTGACGATGTCGATTTTGAAGCCCTCAGCAGCATCACGGAAGCCGCTGGCACACGCATCGTCAAAACCAACAGCAATACCAAAGTGATTCTCAACGGCGGACCGCTGGACAATATCAAAGATCTGCCGGATGACGTGCGCAAAGCCATGCTGGATTCAGGGATGTTTACCGACCACGATGGCAACGGTATTCCGGATATTCTGGAAAACGGTCAGGCAAACCCCTTCCACGAGTCCTATACACCAGGAATCCTCTCCGCCAGAACCAGTACCTATTCTTCGGAAAACAAACCCATCAGCGCCCGCAAAGGCTCAACAGCACAGTTACGCCAGCAAGCTGGTCAGACAGCAGGTCAGCCTCTGAGTATCAAAGCGAAAGATGACGCGTTGAAACGCCGTCAGAACATCACCAATGCTCTGGTCGTTGCCGCTCTGGTGGCTGCCGGTCTGTATGTGTTTTTGTCCGGGCCGGTCTGAGCCCGGGATTCAGCCGCTGACGCTTTTATCCCTGCGCATCCTTCCCCTTTTTTATCCTTCTTTGCCTAACAGGGATTTCAGCCACTGCTTGGGGGTAGTGCCAAGGCGCTTTTTAAATGCCCGGTTCAGAGAAGAACTGTCATCGTATCCTACTTCATTGGCCACCAGAGCAACCGGACGGTTATTGCGCAGCAGCGTCTGGGCTTTGCCAATGCGGATATCCGTGAGGTAATCCATCGGTGCTTTGCCGACGATGTCTTTAAACAGCGCCGCGAATTTGGAACGTGACATGGCAGCTTTTTCCGCCATCTGCTCCACCGTCCAGTTATCCGCCGGGCGTGCTTTCAGTTCGGCCATCAACGGCCCCAGAACATTGTGGGAAGACGCCGCCAGGTCGGTGGCACTGATAATCCCCTGATCCAGCACATAGCGCATCAGCTGCACCATAAAGATGTCGGTCAGGCGGTTGATGATCAGCCCACGGCCTTCGCCGGCACCAAAGGCTTCCACAAACAGATGATGGATGGTGCCCGCCAGACTGGCCTCCTGCGACGCATCCACCGTCACGTAGCGCGGCAGGATTTCTACCAGCCGGGCTTTCTGCCAGGCATTAAAGGTGATGGTGGCACACACCAGCTCCGCGTCGTCCGGGCCATCGATGCGCAATCTGTGCTCGCCACCGTCGGGAATAAAGATCACACAAGGCGCCGTCAGCGACAGCTCATCCGTGGGAGATAACACCGTCATAGCACCACTTTTAAGGAAGTGCAGATGGGAAGCCGTTTCCAGCCGTTCTGCGCCCTGCAGGCCACACAAACCACCGGTAAAAAACACATCGGCGCTGAGATCAATATCTTTCAGTAATTCGCTTAAGGAATCCGTCATATCTGTGTTCATCCTTTCAGTGCCAGCCTTTCACTGCCAGCCTTTCACTGTCAGCCTTTCAGTAGAAGCCATTCTGACCCGGCTGAGCTTCCGTTTGTTTGAATTTTTATAAGGAATGGACGATCTGCCATTTTTTAAAGCGTATCCGCCCGCTTTTATTTCGTTCGCACACGTAATCTTTACAGCATGGAGAGCGGGCAACAACAACCCGGATTCATACCCATTTAATCACGATATTAAAACTTAAAAACTGTAAGGAACCTGATATGAACGTATTCAAATCCCTGAAAATCGCTGGTCTGGCCGGTGCTCTGTTATTCAGCAGCCTGTCGTTTGCTTCTGCGGTAAACACCGGTGACAACGATGTAGCCATTCACGGTTATGACCCGGTCGCCTACTTCACCATGAACAAACCGATCGAAGGTAAAGCCAAATACACAGCCACTTATGATGGTGCAATTTACCGCTTTGCCAGCGCTGAAAACCGCGATCTGTTCAAAGCCAACACCGCGAAATACGCACCACAGTACGGTGGTTACTGCGCAATGGGTGTAGCACTGAACAAGAAACTGGACGTTGATCCATCAGCCTTTTACATCGCTGACGACAAACTCTATCTGAACTACAACGCCGATGTCCAGAAGAAGTGGCTGCAGGATGTACCGGCTAATGTTCACACCGCAGACCGCGTATGGGACGGCATCGAAAACCTGTCTGTTGCCGAAACCAACGCCGAATAAGGCGCGTAAAACCGGATGGATAACACAGATATCCGGCTCAGTAGCAACGGGCATTCGTACCCACAACCTTTAGCTGTTGCATGGTTCAGCGCACGCTGGTGCGCGCCATGCAAACAGTTGGCGCCGATAATTGACAGGATTAAAAGTGCCTACCAGGACCGCTTACACATCGAGAAAATTGATGTCGATGATCAACCGGAACTGGCCGCGGAGTTTGGCGTACGTGCTGTACCAACACTGGTACTGATCAGCCGGAAAAAAGTGCTCAGTTTTACCGTAGGGGCGACTCCCTATTCAGAATTAAGCCAATGGATTGACCGTTATCTGGACGAATCCGGTAACTGACTGAAAGCGATAAATAACGAACCCGAACCTTAAAGCTGAAATATTAAATAAGGCGCTGAGCAATCAGCACGGGTTCGACACAACACTACACAACCCAACAGATCAGCATTTAAAACACAGACGAGGTATTACCATGACAAGTAAACACGCAATGGCAGCAGCCGCATTAACCATGGCACTGACCACCATTACTGCCCTGCCAGCCCACGCCGCCGGTAAAGAAAAATGCTACGGCATTGCGGCAGCCGGTCAGAACGACTGTGGCAACCTGGCCGGTACTCATTCCTGTGCCGGTCAATCCAAGGTCGATAACGATCCGGGCGAATGGAAACTGGTGGCCAAAGGCTCCTGTGAAAGCATGGGTGGCATGCTCAAAGCAGACGCCAAAGCCAAATACCAGAAAAGCCTCAGCGCTGTGCTTTAACACGCCACTGTAATCGTTAAATGCGGTGGCAACGCCTCCGCCACCGCATATTTTTAATTTAACTGTTAAGGGAGAAACCAATGAATACCTTAAACCGTCATCAGGCAGATTCTCTGCAGCAGAAACCACTTGCCGGTGTGGGACTGCGTCATGGGCATTATCAGGATGTACTTTTGTCATCCGCGCCTGATGACAATGCCGGGAACGCATTGGTTTCTCCCGATTTTATTGAGGTGCACAGCGAGAATTTCTTTGCTGATGGAAGCCCGGCGCAGACATTTCTGCAACAGGTCGCCACAGACTACCCGGTCAGCCTGCACGGCACAGCGATGGGCATTGGCTCAGCAGCCGGCATTCATCTGGATTATCTGCAGCAGCTGAAAATATTGGTGGACGCGATGAACCCGCTAATAATTTCTGATCACGCCTGTTTCTGCTGGTCAGCAGAAGGCAGTGGCTGGCGTCACGCCGGGGATTTATTACCGGTTCCGATGAACAGTGTCAGCCTGGATATTATGGTTAACAACATTCAGGAGGTGCAGCAGTTTCTTGGCCGTCGCCTGCTGATTGAAAATATCGTTGCCTATGTACCACAGAACGCAGACGCCATGCAGGAAACCGATTTTCTGCAGGAAATGGCGTACCGCAGTGGCTGTGGGCTGTTAATCGATCTGAACAATGTGCTGGTGAATGCCAGTAATTTTTCGCCATCCGCCGGCGGGAGTCACAAAGACCAAACACCTCTGAATGACACACCTCTGACTCAGGCTATGCACTGGGTATCGCAACTGGATGCAACACTGGTCGGTGAAATTCATCTGGCCGGCTGCACACAGCCAGAGCCTGGAGCACTCATCATTGATGATCACGCTCAGCCGGTTTCCGCTGAAAGCTGGGCTTTGTATGAATACGCCATTGCGCATCTTGGTCCGCTGGCCACCCTGATAGAGCGCGATAACAATCTGCCCTCCTGGCCAGAGCTGCTGTCCGAAGCCAGCCATGCCCGCAACCTGCTGAATAAAGTACAGGAGTCCCGTCATGTCGCCTGAATTACAACTCAACGCACACGCCTGCCAGGCTGACAGCCAGCACCTGTCTGGCCAACAACTTAGCCAGCAACTTAGCCAATACCAGCTTAGCCAGGAACAGCTTAATCAACGGCTGCAGCAGCAGCGTGGTTTTATGGATGCGGTAATGCGCTCACAGGAAAGCCAGCCGCCGGGCATGAACGTATACCGCAACAACTTAATCATGACAGCTGAGCGCGCTCTGTCGCTCAGCTATCCGGTGTTGAAAAAAATGCTGGGGGCAGAGGCAATGACGATTCTCGCCCGCCAGCTGCTGCAACAGGAAACACCCCATCAGGGCGACTGGGCTGAATGGGGCAGCAGCCTCGACTGGCTGATCGTCAGCAGCGAGCTGCATGAAGAGCACCCATATCTGGCGGATATGGCCAGTTTTGAATGGCGCATTCATTCTCTGCTGCGCAGCCCGCTGAATAGCTTTGCCGCTGACAGCCTGGGGCTGTTGGCAGAACATCCACTGCAGCAGCTGGGTGTGCGTTTTGTACCGTCACTCAGCGTCTTTCTCAGTGAATATCCGGTCGCGCAGTTACGCCAGTTACACCGCCCTCTGCAGGAGCATTATCTACCGGCAGAATCCGCTGTTTTTGATGTATTTTCTGAGCGGGCTGAACACGAATACTCCCTGTTATGGCTGAATGCCGCAGGGCTGCAGATTCAGTCATTAAGCGAAGCTGAGTACGACTGGTTTCAGCACCTGTTACAGGGCCAGAGCCTGGACGAGGTCATTGATGCAACGCCGCAGGTCGACTTTGCCCGCTGGTTGAGCAATGCCATTCAATGCGGCTGGCTGACAGAGATTTATCTGCGATAAATCGCATACAAAAACGTAAATTAAATTTTTAACACGGCTGTTTTTAATTCTGAATATTCTGCTGAAACCGTAGCGTCAAAAAAACGAAAAGCGCAAACGAAAGGAGCAAAGAAAAGCAGCAAAGGAAAACAGAAAAGAAAGACAGCGAATAAATAACCCTAACCCACCCATCGTTAATTAAAAATATAAGGAGTTCATAATGACTTCCACTTACATTTCAACTTTCGCTCGTCTTGTTAACCTGTATCAGCAGGCAGAATCCTGGCTGACACACTTACATAATCCTGCAGCTTTAGTATCGCGGCTGTATATTGCGCAGGTATTCTTTGCCGCAGGCCTGACCAAAATAGCTGACTGGGATACCACGCTGTTTCTGTTTGAAGAGGAATACAGTGTGCCTTTTTTACCCTTTGAACTGGCTGCCGTGCTCGGTACCTTTGGCGAGCTGTTCTTCCCTGTCCTGCTGGCGCTGGGTTTTGCTACGCGCTTTGCCGCACTGTCGCTGACGGTGATCAATATTGTTGCTGTAGTTAGCCTCAGCGACATTGCTCCTGCGGCACTCTACCTGCATGTCGTCTGGGGACTGCTGCTGGCGCAGGTTGTNATCTACGGCGGNGGCAAGCTGAGTATCGAAGGTGCGTATCAGCGTTTCTTTCANCGCCCGGCTTATGCTTCTTAAACNNCNGGTGTCGGGCTTTATATCAGGGCGCGCCTGCGCCCGCTTGCTCCACTTGCTCCACTTNCTCCACTTGCTCCNCTTNCTCCACTTGCGCCCCTTGCGCCAGNCAGATAGTGCCAGCAATCCNCTGGACCTGTAATCCGTTCGACAGCGGCAAAGCACATGCGGAAAGCAGGCATTGCCGCAGCAAACCCGCTACAATGCCGGCCTTTCTGACTGACGTACTGCTGGATATNTGCATGGCACTGAAAGCAACGATTTATAAAGCTGAGCTGATGGTTTCTGATATGGACCGTCACCATTANGCGACCTATCCGCTGACCATTGCTCTGCATCCGTCAGAAACCCTTGAACGCATGATGGTCAGGCTGGTCGCCTTTGCCCTCAATGCGGCAGACAATCTGGAATTCACCCGNGGTCTGAGCACAGATGATGAGCCGGATTTATGGGCCCGTTCGCTGAGTGATGAAATNGAACTCTGGATCGAACTGGGCCAGCCNGATGAAAAGCGCATCCGCAAAGCCTCTAANCGCGCGAAGAAGGTAATNGTTTANACCTACCACGGCCGCGCCGCTAACCTCTGGTGGGAGCAGATNGAAAAAGTCTGNAGCCGCTTTGATAACCTNCAGGTGATTGACCTCGCCGCTGAAGCAGTATCCCAGCTGGANGGCCTGGCAGACCGCACNATGCAATTACAGGCAAATATTCAGGATGGCGTGTTATGGCTGGGCAGTGGTGATAAGAGCGTTGAAATCGCGCCGCAAANCCGGCGCTGATNCGATCNGAATNANCGGGCAGTTAACTGCCCTTCTTCTTATTCTTTCCGCCTTTTTTGCCNGAATTATGCTGATATTGCTCNGCNACGTTCTGGTGGTAAAACTCAGACAACCACTGATACAGCTGTGGATGTTTTTTCTGCATCAGCTCCGGGCGCTCAAAAAAGTATTCTGAGGCCACGGCAAAGAATTCNGCATGATTAACCGTCGCNTATTTTGAAATACCGGTGCGGCTGGTTTCGATCTGTTCAACCTTATGTTTAACCAGCGCAAACCAGGGTTCACTCTGCTGATAGCTTTCCATNCGTTCCGGAAAACCATCCACATTGCCATCGGCACCNTCGACCANATGGGCAAATTCATGAATCGCTACATTCTGCTTATCGCGGCTGTTGGCAAAGCCNNCNCGCATNTGCGGCTTACTCAAAGCCAGCTTACCCGCCATCGGGCCATTGCCNACCATNCCGGAAATCACTGAATCCGGGCGATTGCATTCGAAGCGTGAATTAAACAGCCCNGGCAACAGAAAAACNGCATTCACNTTGAAGTAATGCCAGTCCGGGAAGGCCCAGACCGGGATCACAGCACCGGANGCTACCAGCAGNCGGTCTTCGTCGGTGACTTCCACCTGCTCGCCGCCTTCTACCCGCGTGGTCGCCAGAAACTGACGGATACGCAGTTCAAACACGGCCTGATCCTGTGCAGACAGGGTGCGNTAAAACACCACNTGCTCACGCANAAAATCACTCCAGCCAGGTTGCCATGGCGGTAATGGCAGAGGTTCTCCGTCCAGCCAGCGGAAGATCCGCTGACCCAGACGCGCAAAGAAAGATGCCATCTCAGCTCTGAATTTCCANCAGTTCGACTTCAAAAATCAGAGTCGAACCCGGCGGAATGGTGCCGGCACGCTGNTTACGGTAGGCCAGATCGGCAGGAATGTATAAACGNGCTTTTTCACCTTCGGTCATCAGCTGCAGCCCTTCTGTCCAGCCACTGATAACCTGATTCAGGCCAAAGGCAATNGGCTGATTGCGCTGNACGGAACTGTCGAATACCGTACCGTCAATCAATGTGCCGTGGTAATGCACCAGTACTTTGTCGCGGGACGACGGATGACGCTCACCAGAGCCCNGCTNNAGAACCTCATACTGCAGGCCTGAAGCGGTTTCGGTCACGCCGTCNCGTTGTTTGTTCTCATCGAGAAAACGCTGCCCTTCCTCACGGTTTTCGGCGGCGCCTTTGCTGCCGACACCGGCACGTTTGAGGGCGTACACCACCAGNGCAACGATTACGATGAGTAGAATAATTTTTGACATGNAGCTCTCCGCCCGGGGTCATTAAGTTCNGCGCCTGATTTTATCCGCCAGACAGACTTCATGCGAGCCGCGTTGACGATATTATGCGAAGAAATACGGATACGGCACACATTACACAACAATAGACAGAACAAAAGACAGAACATCCCACAGCCAGTCTGAAGGAACAGGAGAAGCCATGGCCGCTGCAGCGCACNGNNCTATACAAGCTCAGACACAAGCCCCGGCACAAACCCTGACACAAGCACNNNGGCGACCACCGATCGTGTTTATTCATGGTATGTGGTGCGGACCGGAGGTATTCGACCATTACCGTGACTTCTTTGCTGCCGAAGGCTTCACCTGTTACGCCCCACCGTTGCGCCACCATGATAAGGCAGATAACCGTGACGAGCTGCCGGGCACCATCGGCCTGCTCGACTATGCCCGGGATCTGGAACTGTTTATCCGCACCCTGCCGGCCAAACCCATTCTGATTGGCCACAGCATGGGCGGCCTGCTGGTTCAGATGCTGTGTGCCCGCGGTCTGGCAGAAAAAGCGGTGCTGCTGTGCCCGGCGTCCCCGGCGGGCATCCATGCCCTGACACTGTCGGTGGTGCGCAGCTTTTTTGCGGTAATGTCGCGCTGGGGTTTCTGGAAAAAGCCCAATAAATTATCCCCTGCTGCAGCAAAGTACGCGCTGTTTAATCAAATGCCCCAGGAGCAGATTCCCGCCGCCATGGCCGCCATGCGTTACGAAAGTGGACGTGCAGCCGCGGAAATTGGCTTCTGGTTAGTGGACCCGGGCAAGGCCAGTGCCGTCAATGCTGAGCTGGTGACGCTGCCAATGCTGGTCGTCAGCGGTCTGAATGACCGTATTACGCCAGCAAAAGTGCACCGTAAAATCGCCGCGCGCTACGGCGCGGAATATCGTGGTTATCCGCATCATGCCCACTGGCTGATTGCCGAACCCGGCTGGGAGAAAATTGCTCAGGATATTCTGCACTGGCTGGATGCAGAGGCCGCGAATTTACGGCAAGAGGATTCACAGAAAAAGGATTAAAAGTGACTGGATTAACATTCAGGCGACAGCCATCAGAGAAATAACAGCAGAAGCTGGCGGCAACAAACCACCAGCCTGTGGTCAGAAATTCCAGTGCCGGTCAGGACTGACGGCCACCCGGTTCGGATAATTCTTTATCATCCTTAAAGACCTTCTCGCCAACATTCTCTACGCCCATCATGGCGTACAGCGCACTGGAATTAAATTCCCGCTTGTACAGGACCAGTACCACCACCACAGTCGCAGCCATAAAAGCAAATGGATGGATAAACCAGGCCAGCGCCCCCAGAGAGAAGTAGAACGCGCGCAAGCCATAGTTATAACTGCGGCTCGCCTGATCGATTACTTTTGCCGCGTAGATCGAAAAGCTGCGGCGGTCAGACGCAGTAACACCCTCCTCTGCCGGGGTCGGCGCAGCCCCCACCAACACCGAGGCGAAACCAAACTGACGCATGGACCAGGTGAAGGTAAAGAACGCATAAATAAAGATACAGATCAGCGTCGCCATCTTCAGCTCCAGCGTGGAGAGGCTGTCGTGAATCACAAAGGAGACATTGGCCAGCATGATCTCCAGCTTATCAACCGCCGTNNTGGCGGTTAACAAACCCGCCATAATCAGTACACAGGACGAAGCGAAGAAATTTACATTGCGCTCAATGTTGGCCAGCAACGCCGCATCACCGACCCGTACTTCCCGCCCCAGCAGACGGCGCATCCAGTTGATCCGGTGAACGTGCAGTACAGAAGACAGAGACGCGGTGGTTTTGCCACGGTAAGCAGAGAATTGGGTGTAGCTGACCCAGCAGGTGACGAACCACGCCAGACTGATCCAGTTGAGGATCCCGATTGATCCGATTTCACTCATAAGGGCTTCTCCATCTTGGCCTGGGCTTCTGTCACGTTTATCACTTTGTGTTTGGGCAGAGCGGTACTCTGACTCAGAGCATATACTGATACAGAATAACTATGAATACGCTGATTCCGACCTGAGTCAGTGTTATCCGCAATCGGCCGGCAAAGCACCTGCAGACCACCGGTACGGAGCCATTCGATTAATTGTATCAATGATGCCAGAATTCGCTTGCGCAGCGGTGCAATCGGCCTATTATTCGCGCCATCAGCGGCTGAAACTGATCAGATTATGATCGGTGCGGATATTTCAGTCCGGACAAGCCAGACAGCCACTGACAACCGGGTTCGCCCATTTAACCAGATGTGTATTGATACTGAGGAATACCATGACTAAGAAAGCCATCGCGGCCTCTCAACGCCATGCGCAGCAGAGCCAACAACAGAGCCAAAAACAGGGCCAGAAGAAAGCCGGCCGTAACCTGCATGCCTGTGCGACCATTATGCGTAAAGGTGGAGTGCATGAAAAAAGCGGTAAAGCCAAACGGGCTGGCAGCAAACAGCAACTGAAAAAGGCAATGCGTGAGGGGGGCAACAGCTCCCCTTTTTATTGCCTGCTGTTCAGTGATTTTCGCCTCGCCTGCTGATCGCAGCTGATATCCGCCAGTAGCTGCTGACGACTCCCTGCTCTTCTCTCGCTTTCCTTTTACCGTTTTCAGTTTTTCGTTTTCCCTTTTCGTTCTTCTTTTTCTTTTCTCTCGCTTCCTGCTTACTGCTTCCTACGTTCAGTCTGCGGTATGCCTTGCGTATTTTCCTGATTCAGACTGAGATGACTCTCACCACCGGATGGTAACCCTTGTTAATCCGGATTAAAGCTCGCCGGTCAGAATATGCACCAGTCGCTGAATTTTAATATCAGACAGCTGGCGGTAATCAAAGTAAGGACAAACCACGATACCGCTGGCGGCGTGTACGGCAAAATCCGTATCCAGCCAATGCAGTTCATCATTCAATCCCAACGTTCCGGCATAGCCTTTGGCCAATACCAGACGAACGCTGCCATGCTGACGCTTGACTTGCGGTGGGGAGAATATCAGCGCTTCATCGCTGTGCTGCTGCAATAACTGCTGATCACGATAGTCCTGCCAGCGTGGGTAGCCCAATGGCTCTACGCACTGCTGTTTATAAGCAGCGATCAGTTTGGCGTAGACATTAAAAATTTTGCGCCAATGATTGCCGGTGGTTGCCGCAATATGGGCAATCTCACCGGGCTGCATGGCAGCAACTCCTTTGAGTTGCTGATATTCCGGCAATGGCGGGCGGTTGGCGATATACACCGTAAACCGCGCGTTTTCTGAACCGAGCCCTAACTGCCCGCCGCCTGAGCTTTTTGCTGTCATATTGAACGCTGATTCACCCGCTTCATCAGTTCTTCAGCGGTTTCTTTGCGCTCTGAATAACGGTCCAGCAGTACATCATTGCGATCGCGGGTCAGCAGTGTGAACTTCACCAGTTCTTCCAGCACATCGACAATACGGTCGTAATAAGAAGAAGGCTTCATGCGGTCATCGTCATCAAATTCCGCCCAGGCTTTGGCCACGGACGACTGATTAGGAATGGTCAGACAACGCATCCAGCGGCCCAGAATACGCATCTGATTTACTGCATTAAAAGACTGCGAACCTCCACACACCTGCATTAATGCCAGGGTTTTGCCCTGAGTCGGACGTACCGCGCCCAGACTCAGAGGAATCCAGTCGATCTGTGATTTCATAATGCCGGTCATTGAGCCATGACGTTCCGGCGAGCACCACACCATGCCTTCGCTCCAGGTCACCAGTTCACGCAGCTCCTGCACTTTTTCATGTTCCGGTTCGGCGTCATCCGGCAACGGCAGACCGGAGGGATTAAACACCCGGGTTTCACAGCCCATGGCTTCTAAGATGCGTGCGCTCTCTTCCACAACTAAGCGGCTGAACGAACGCTGACGTAATGAACCGTACAGCAACAGAATTTTTGGCTTATGAGTCGCCGGCTTTGCAGCAAAGACTGCGTCAGCGTCCGGCACTTTAAAAATATCGCCAACGATATTGGGGATGTCGTTCATCACTTAAAACCTGTGTTTATTGGCAAACGCCACCAGCGATAACATCACAGGGACTTCCACCAGCACCCCCACCACAGTGGCAAGGGCAGCACCGGAATTCAGACCAAACAGAGAAATCGCCACGGCAACCGCCAGTTCAAAAAAGTTACTGGTGCCGATCATGCAGGCAGGTGCTGCAATATTGTGCTTCAGCTTCATGCGTCTGGCAATAAACCAGGCGATAAAGAAAATGCCGTAAGTCTGTAATAGCAGCGGAATCGCAATCAGCAGAATATCAAACGGCTTGGCGACAATGGTGTTGGACTGCAGGGCAAACAGAATCACCACGGTGCTGATCAGGCCGAGAACAGAAAACGGTTTAATCGCCACCGAAAAATGATTCAGGCGCTCCGCCGACAGAATTTTGCGTGTTAAAACTCCGGCGACCAGCGGCAGTACAACGTACAGCACCACCGACAGCAGCAGGGTCTCCCACGGCACCTGAATATCAGAAACACCCAGCAAAAAAGCTGTAATCGGCGCAAAGGCAAAAATCATAATCAGGTCGTTTACTGACACCTGCACCAGTGTGTAATTCGGGTCGCCCTTGGTCAGCTGGCTCCAGACAAACACCATCGCCGTACAGGGTGCGACACCCAGCAGAATCATACCGGCGATGTATTCACTGGCGGTCTGCGCATCCACCAGCGAGGCAAAAAAGACTTTAAAAAATAACCAGCCCAACGCCGCCATGGTAAAAGGTTTGATCAGCCAGTTGATCACCAGCGTCAGCACCAGCCCCTGTGGTTTTTTACCAATATCTTTGATGGCGGTGAAATCAATCTGAATCATCATCGGGTAAATCATCAGCCAGATCAGCACGGCCACCACCAGATTCACCCGGGCGACTTCCAGCCCGGCGACTAAGGCGAACAGATCCGGTAACAGCAGTCCAAGCACCACACCAGCGATCATGCCAGCGCCGACCCACAGCGTCAGATAACGCTCAAAAATACCCATGATTATTCTCCTGCCTGCATCATAAACAGGTCTTTAATCTGCTCGTTGGTTTTGTCCTGCCAGTCCACGGCGACAAGATTACGGATACGCTGACGTAACCGCGCAGCAACATCCTCAACCATCTGCTGCTGTTTTTCTGCATCCTGTTCCTTCGATGGGTCCGGCAAGCCCCAGTGCACTTTAATGGCATTGCCCATCCACAGCGGGCAGCTCTCTCCGGCGGCGCTGTCACACACGGTAATCACCACATCCGGGGAAAAGGCTTCAAATTCGTCCCAGCCCTGGCTCTGCAGATCTGAGGTATTAATTCCCTGCTGCTGCAGAAATGCCAGAGTACCCGGATACACTACGCCAGCGGGCTGGCTGCCAGCACTGCGCACATCGAAAGCACCGCCCGCTTCGTCACGGCAAATGGCTTCGGCCAGAATGGAACGGCAACGGTTATGGGTACAGACGAACAGCAGTTTCATAAAAGGAGTCTCTGATTTTTGTTGGCTTCAGCAGCAGCCCGCCTGGGGCATTTGCGGAATCAGTTCAGGATGGGCTTCGGCAGTTTCGGATATAACGCTGTACACCCAGTTTTCCAGCTGTGGATTCAGCCGGTAGTGCACCCACTGTCCGGTTTTGCGCGTCAGTAGCAGACCACTTTCCCGCAGCGGCTGCAGGTGGCGTGACACTTTCGGTTGGCTGATGTCCAGCGCCGCCATCAGATCGCACACACACAACTCCCCTTTCGCCTCGATCAGCAGCACCAGCTGCAGGCGGGTGTCATCCGCCAGACAACGAAACAGGGTATTGGGCGTAATTTTCTCTTTACTCATAAGGGCTTCTTTCATCATGCCGCTCATAGTATATATGGATTTCCATATATACAAGTGAAAGCCGGTCAGAGACTGTCCACAAAGCCATCCCTAATGGCTCTGAAGACACTTATCTGCGGCTGCAAATCTGGGTAAGCTGTCGGCAGAATAATAATTTGCGGAGTCAGGCATGCCATCCTCAACCCCTTTTCATCTGATCGTTTACGGTGCCACCAGCTTTGTTGGCCAGATTCTCACCCGCTATCTGGCCGAAACCTATGGTGTTGGTAATAGTGTCGGCAATGGCCTCCACTGGGCCATCGCCGGTCGCTCACAAAGCAAACTGGAATCTGTGCGCGCTCAGACTCTCACTCCATTGGGCATTCAACCTGACAACCTGCCCATCATACTCGCAGACGCCGCTGACGATGCCGCACTGAACACACTGTGCAATCAGACCCGTGCCGTGGTTTCAACCGTTGGCCCTTACGCTTTGTACGGCGAAACACTGGTAAAAATCTGCGCGCAAAGCGGTACCGATTACTGCGACTTAACCGGCGAGCCGCAATGGATCCGCCGCATGCTGGAGCGCTATGAAGCTACGGCCAAAGCCTCCGGTGCGCGCATTGTGCACAGCTGTGGTTTTGATTCGGTCCCTTCCGATATGGGCGTATGGTTTTTACAGGAAGAAAGTTATCGCCGTTACGGCAAACCGGCGGTGCAGTCAAAAATGCGCTTTAAAGCTGGCAAAGGTGGCGTATCCGGCGGCACCGTCGCCAGTATGGTTGAGTTGACCAAAGAAGTGATCGCCAATCCGGCGCTGAAAAAAGAACTGGCTAATCCCTATTCCATCTGCCCTGCCGAACATGGCTTTACTGTGCGCCAGAACACCATGTCAAAACCGGCGCAGGACACAGATATGGTCAGCCATACCGCACCTTTTATCATGGCTGCAATCAATACCCGCATCGTGTTCCGCTCGAATGCGCTGCGCGAAAATTACTATGGTCATAACTTCAGCTATAACGAAGCGGTACTCACCGGCGCCGGGTTTAAGGGCTGGCTGGGAGCGCGGATTTACAGTCTCGGGATTGGTGCCTTTCTGCTTGGTGCAGCACTTAAACCGACGCGTTTTCTGCTGGAAAAATACGTACTGCCCAAACCCGGCGAAGGCCCGTCACCACAGGCTCAGGAAGAAGGCTTTTACGACCTCAGGTTTATTGGCCGTACGGAAGACGGTCAGCTGACGCTGACCAAAGTCACCGGCGACCG
>PAJK01000051.1 GCA_002706025.1 Oceanospirillaceae bacterium | reverse complement strand
TGACGCTCCAAAAAGCGAAAAGCTGGGGGGCGCCTTGCCGGCCCGGGGGATAAGTTCCCCCAGGAGGCGTAAGGCTTTGCGGCATTAAAAGCCGTTTATAAAAAGATCCGTTTTAAACTGTGGGACAGCAGTGGCTGAAAAGCCGCTTTTTTATTTTCGCCAAATTCAGTAATAACTCAGTACATCTTTCACGCCTGTCGGCTGATCCAGTTCAACTTCGTGATGTATGGCATTCAGAGGTTTAACCACGCCTTCACGACCTTCATCAAAGCTCTGCTCATCAACAATAACCTTGTAAGCTTTATTCAGCATCAGGGCACGCTCAGCTGATGGCATCAGCAGATAAGAAATATCGCTTTCAAGCTTATTGAATGCTTCCGGCTTTTTATGGCCATCCGCATCAAAAAACTTATTCAGGACTTCATCGTTATTACGGTACTCGTTACCGGTCGGATTCTGTTCAAGATAGTAAGCATACTCTCCCTGCCCATCTTCACGTGCAGGATCGGCAATACCACTCAGATCTTTTTCCAGCCAGTGGTACCAGCTGTTGCGGAACGAGCCATGGTCAAGCTTACGGTTGAAGGAAATCACGGTGTCATTGCTGGCGCCAATATAACCGTGGCAGCCCATGCAGAAATACGTTTCTTCATAGCTTTGCGGACGCAGCTGACCGGCGTCATCTTCAATAAAGCCCTGATAAGTCCAGCCCTGTTTCTGGAACAGGCCGGTTTCCATGTTGCCGACAATTTCTTTCACCCGGCCAGGAAAATCATGACGTTCCTTGAGTTCGTCATCGACGATGTTGCGCAGTGCATAATAATCGCGCCAGCCATGCTTACGGCTGTACCGCAGCTCCTTCATACGCGCGGCCATTTTCGTCCTGCCATCAGCATCAACGTCGATATAACGCACACTGTGGATAAACTCTGTGCCAGTCGGGAACAGGCGCGCCGCCATTTTAATTTTACCGCTGNCAGCCAGCACGCCGGCCTGACCAACATAGTGCATATAAACATTATTCAGCGGTGCCCACTCATATTTGATGGTGGTGGTTTTGCCAAGTACGCCGTTTTTATCCAGATCGACGCCGTAACGGTTTTCATCGACTTCATTAATGGTGATGTCTTTTTCTTTCATCATGGCTTCAACCACAGCCATATTGACCATGTATGTCTCGACATCAAACTGCCCTTCGCTCAGCTCACGGAACGCCGGCGGCAAACGGATCATCACGTCATCGGTTGAGCCGTTGGTCGGCATAAAAGTGCCAAGGAATGGATAATAGGCGAAGACGCGCCAGCCGGTATAACCACCCTGTGGGTCTTTATCAAAGCCGTTTTCATCGAAATCCATGTACAGGTCCGGGATATAACCATCCCAGCTGCCATTACTGTCCCGGTCCCAGCTGGCTGGAACATTGTGCAGTTTTTCCGCCAGAATAATCCGGCCATCCGCCGTTTTATAATTATCCTCGCGCACATAATTCAGAATCTCTTCGTCGCTGATGGCAGCAACGGCCGCGGTGCGGTCTTTATACACATTGGACCAGTTGTTTTTCAGCGCGGTATCCGGGAATCCGTATTCCAGCTGAACGTCAACGTCGTTAAGAAAGTTCGGACGCTTACTTTCTGTATGACAGGCGTAACACGGGTTATGAATATCGCCATTTTCAGATACCGGATCGGTGTAACACTGCGGCGGTACATACGGCACGATATTGTCTTTTCTGTCCGCAGTAATATTGCTCATGGTACCGAATACCAGATCATCGTTATTCNCCGGGCTGGCATCTTCACCGGCTTCGCTGTCTCCGGATTCTGCAGCCGGGTTTTCTGTTGTTGTATCCGTATCGTCTTTGGNCACCGCATCAGAAGAATCAGAACCGGTAAAACAACCGGAAAGNGCGAGACTTAACAGAAANATAAAAATAGTACGATTGTTCATATAACACCTGAAACGAAAGCAGGGGTGGCACAGGCCACCCCTTTTTTAACCTGAGTNGCGGAGTAAATAATTACTCTTTTACCGCAGGGAAAGGACCGATATAACCAGTGTAAGCACGGTTCTCACCGTTNCCGGAATCCTGNTCCTGGTCAGACTCACCGTATGGATGCTGAATAACAGACATCAGGTAAGCGAAACCATTAATGTCCGGATACCAGTAAGGAGAGGTAGTCTCAGAACCGTATGGCGTTGTCTGGATACGGGTCAGTTGNGCAGTTTCAAAATCGTAAGCCCAGATCACGTCGTTCTGATGGCTGCCGGTGTCTTCACCGATAATCAGATAGTCGTAACCAGACATATAAGTCAGGTTATCTGGCTCAGCAATGCCGTCTACATGACAGGAGTTGTTGNCTTCGAAACCAGGAACCTGGAATTCGATGTTAACGCCGGCTACACCACGGCTGGTGCTTGTTGGACGACCAACAACCAGACCTTTCATGTTTGCAGCNACGAANTCAGAACCGATGTCAGAATCTTCACCCAGTTCCAGNTCATAAACNGCGCCACAACGGTTNNTANTCAGCTGNATATNATCNGCNGGTGCTTCNGCNTCNGCTTCCATGCTGTCGTAAACACGGGACATAGCAACGTACAGCTTGTTACGCTTGCTGTCGTAAGTGATACCTTCTTCTTTGGAGAACTCGGTGGTTGCACCCTGCAGNGCAGAGTAACGACGGGTTTCCATACGGGAAGCNATCTGCTCCATACCGCTTTTCACTTCCAGACACTCAACGCCTACGTCAGTCTGGATCTTAGTACCNACGCTNCAGCTGCCGTCTTCTTCACTGATGGTGCCGGTGTTGAAGATATCGGTAAATGCCAGAGCAGTCTGACCATTAGTACCGTGAACGTAATCCGTGATTTCTTCGTCAGTAGCGTGACCCAGTGATACCCAGCTCAAATCTGCTTCACCNGCACCTTCACCAGATGTCTGGTTCCATTTAGCTGCGTACAGGTTACCTGCGCTCAGGTCNCCGGCAGTGTCNGCAACNAACATGTAGAAACCAACGTTACCGCCGTCGTCAGACATATAAACGGTTTTGGAATCCGGCATAACGTAAGCCAGTTCGAACGCCAGACGACCCATTGCATANTGCTTGGTCAGTTCAACGCTTGGCTGATCNTCAGTGCTGTCATCGTTNTCGGTATCAACCACNACTTCGATGTTCCAGCCGTAGTAGTACGGGTTCCAGNTCAGATCGCCGGAAGCGTAGTAATCATTCTGAGTTGAGCTGTAGCNNTCNGCTTCNGCATCNGCCTGAGTGATCAGAGTACGGGCATTCGGCTCATANTCTTCNGAAGCCAGGTGNGCACCCCATGGCGTAACAGAAGCGGCACAGTGNACCCANCCACCGTCTACNCCAGACTGNTCGATCTGATACATAGTCTTAGGNGAAAGAGCACCGGTTTCAGAATCCTGATTCAGNTCGAACAGGAACATNGCNCCCGGGCGGGTTTCCATCTGAGAAACAGAGAACAGACGACCGTCGATTGGCAGCAGAGAAGTGTGTTCGTTAGCGTTGGTNATACGCTCAGAACCATCTTCTTCCTGAACNGCNTTGCCCTGATCATCNACGATCAGACCAAAAGGAATACCATTNATAACATCACCGGAGCGGGCCAGAGTGTTGTANTCNCCGCCGTAAGTTTCGCCATCNACAACCGCTTCAGANGCCAGAACNGCGCGTTTCTGATCATCNGTGGCCGGAGNNGGAACACCGGTAAANGTCAGGNTTGGNTTGCTGCTGCTNGAATCGTCACTGCCACAGGCAGCAAGGCTGGCTGCTGAAGCAATCATCATCGCCTGTACAAGGCGCTTTTTATTAAAAAAATCCATCACTATTTCTCTCTCATGTGAAAGGGTCTGTTTTCCCGGGAGACAAACGTAAAGAATGTAAATGACAGAATTAGTTAACTTTCGTGACAGATTTACGACATAACNANAAAGCNATATATCAGNAANTCCTGAAATACNGGCGCTGNAGCAACAGCAGNTAAAACGACAGCNCAGGTTTTACGTACNTTCGTNCCGTAAAATACAGTGACGAACGGACGTCGTTGACTACACTTTTGACAAAAGCGCTGNCAGGCAGCGCGACCTTTTCAGAAGAGCTGAAAGTCGAATTAGTTAAAAGTCGAATGAGTTAAAGGTCGAAAGAGCTACAGAGTGAACAATGTGCCATCCATGAAAATTTTCTTATTTTGTCTCAGTGCGACGATCAGCCCGCTGTTGTCAGCGGCTGAACCGGTGAACAACCTGAAAGTAATTGCCGTCTATCAGATGGACGANGANGCCGGTGCCGCATTTGAATTTTTTACCGATAAACCGGCGCATNAATGTGGCGGCAAACCATCCAACCGTTTTCGTGTATACAGTCGTCATGGAGAAGTGAACGACAGAAAATTCCGTCTGATTGTCGATGCTCTGGCCCATCAGTATAAGGTGAGCATCGGCACANAAGGNTGTGAAGGGAAAGCCATGAAAACCGGCTTTATTGGCGTGAGAAGATAATNCCGCGCAGACCGCCTTCAGGCTGCGTGACTTTTACGCCGGTATTCCTGCAGGGCGCGGTCAGTCATCAGCGCCAGNTTAACATCACGCTGAGAAATACCTTTCACATCGTGACTCACCCAGAAAATTTCCAGTGAACCCCAGCTGACATTCAGCTGNGGGTGATGNTCCTGCTGTTCNGCCANTACNGCGATCTGATTGGCCAGATGCATGGCACAACTGAAGTTNGTCAGCGCCATCGNGCGGTANAGAGCGCCATCCCTGACCTGCCAGTCAGAGTGTTCAGANAGCCACTCNNTGAGCGCTTCCTGTGTTATCAGATCATTATTCATCGTGTCTTCTCCTGCAGGTAGCAAGCGGGATTCAGAANGCCTGTTAAGTCGTCACTCACTATGCGCTCAACAGGCTGAATTTAAACAGACAAAACATGCCAGAATCATGATCTGAAGCNGTCCTGCAGTCAGGTACTGCATCGCTTTGTTTTCTGCGGGCACAAAAAAAGGCGCCGCNGCGCCTTTTTATAAGCAATCAACGACCGATCAGATCTCGGTAGCGTTGATTTTGGCGTACCACTGTTGNGGACCAGTNCGGTGAACGGATTCACCTTTGGTATCCACAGCGACGGTAACCGGCATGTCTTCTACTTCAAACTCGTAGATTGCTTCCATGCCCAGATCGTCAAANCCNACNACTTTGGANGCTTTAATCGCCTGAGACACCAGGTAAGCAGCNCCACCNACAGCCATCAGATAAACCGCTTCGTTGTCTTTGATCGCNTCGATCGCGATCTGACCACGTTCGGATTTACCGATCATNCCCAGCAGACCAGTCTGCTCCAGCACGGTACGGGTGAANTTATCCATACGGGTAGCGGTTGTCGGACCNGCAGGNCCAACCACTTCGTCACGCACAGGATCAACCGGGCCTACGTAGTAGATAAAGCGGCCTTTCAGATCCACCGGCAGCTCTTCGCCTTTAGCCAGCATATCNACGATGCGCTTGTGCGCNGCGTCACGGCCAGTCAGCATTTTGCCGGACAGCAGAATGGTNTCACCGGTTTTCCAGTCTTTAACGTCTTCCGCGGTTACAGTATCGAGGTTTACGCGNCGTACNGAATCACCNACTTCCCAGGTAATTTCTGGCCAGTCTTCCACTTTCGGTGCTTTCAGNGCAGCCGGGCCGGAACCATCCAGCACAAAGTGGGTGTGACGGGTTGCAGCACAGTTAGGAATAATCGCCACTGGCTTGTTNGCNGCGTGGGTTGGGTAATCCATCACTTTCACGTCCAGAACAGTCGTCAGACCACCCAGACCCTGNGCACCAACACCCAGCTTGTTCACTTTTTCGAACAGTTCCAGACGCAGTTCTTCAGCACGGTTCTGNGCGCCACGGGCCTGCAGTTCGTGAATGTCGATTGGCTCCAGCAGAGATTCTTTCGCCAGCATCATGGCTTTTTCTGCAGTACCACCGATACCGATACCCAGCATGCCTGGTGGACACCAGCCGGCACCCATGGTCGGAATCTGCTTCAGCACCCAATCCACCACGTCGTCAGACGGGTTCAGCATAGCGAACTTGGATTTGGCTTCAGAACCACCACCTTTCGCGGCAACATGCACNTCAACGGTGTTACCCGGTACCAGTTTCATGTGGATAACGGCTGGCGTGTTGTCTTTGGTGTTCTTACGGGCGCCATCAGGGTCCGCCAGCACAGAAGCACGCAGTACGTTGTCAGGCAGCAGGTAAGCACGGCGTACACCTTCGTTCGCCATATCTTCCACGCTCATATCGCCTTCAAATTTCACATCCATACCGATGTTCAGGAAAACGGTAACGATACCGGTGTCCTGACAGATCGGGCGGTGGCCCATGGCACACATGCGGGAGTTGATCAGAATCTGTGCGATGGCATCTTTAGCGGCTTTGGATTCTTCGCGCTCGTATGCTTCGTTCATCGCATCGATGAAGTCTTTCGGATGGTAATAGGAGATGTACTGCAGAGCATCAGCANCGCTCTGGATCAGATCTTCTTGTTTGATCACAGTCATGGTGAATTCTCTCTCAGGGGGCTTTGTGGTTAAGCCCTGGCCGGTGTCCGCCCCGGCTTTTGGCATCAGGCGGGCGTGAAAACGCCCACTGAGTGGGCGTAAAAACGGGACGTATTGTAACTCAGTAACCGCTCAGCTAAAACGGCCACCAGCCTTTGTCTTTAGTACTATCTATTCCAGCGGGTGCTTCAGTGCCCTGCCCGCCCGTCTGCATCTGCTCTGCGGAGGCATCCACAGAAGCAGATGCAGAGGTATTGTCAGCCTGCGGCTGCAGTCGCCCGCGACCGTGGTGAATCATCTTAGTCACCGGCAGTTCATTCAGCGCCAGTCCGGGATCCACCAATTGCAGCGGACCATCGCCCAGCGGCGTCACCCCAGACTGACCCTGGGACTGCAGTACTGGCGGATCAATTTCCGAATAACGCAGATAATAGATTTTGCCGGCCTGGGCCTGTAATTCCAGACGGGCGATTTCTTTCAGCACAAACACATTTTTAATGCCCTCAAGCCCTAACAGTCCCCGGCGCATAGCAATGTTGTAACTGCCTGGCTCAAGTTCATACCAGGTATAGCCACCGCCTTTGACGTTAAACAGGCGCTCGTCATCGACATTAAAACTGGGGCTTTCCAGTTCATCCATCGACCACTCCGACGCCGGGCGATACACATACATCAAAGCCGTGTGTTCATAATCCCAGCGGTAGCCAACGGGTTTAAAAGCCTGTCCATCAGGTTCAGAAACATAGGAGCCAAAGCTGTCACCGATGGATTGATAAACGGTGCAACCGGGCAGAAAAAGAAATGCTGATAACAGCAGCGAGATGGTTTTTATCATTATTATTCCCTGTCTGACAGCAGCAGCCAATGTCAGGATTTACGCTCCTTACAGGCCAGAACTGGTCAGTTATTGTACACTTTTTCAGACTGCTGCTATGATGACACACTTACAAAAAATAACAAAAACAAATGGGTAAACGGCATGGAAAAACGCTCCCGCTCATGGGCATATTCAGGGGCTTTACGCCCGTTCGCGGCCGCTCTGATTTTACTGTTACCATCCTTTTCTCATCAGGCCATTTCATCCGATAACGAAGCGTATTTTTCGCCGGATCTGGACGATGCCATTGATGCTGCCAAACGCAATCCTGCCGATCAGACCTATGTCGGTTCCAGCTGGTATAACCGCACAACATCGCGCAGTTTCGACCTGCCTAAAATGCTCAATACTGAAATGGATAATCAGGTTATTGAAGGCGCTATGGGCCCGACCGCCGCTGGCAACCGGGCTGCCACTGACGCATTACAGCCAGTCAGAGATGCTGCTCTGGGGCGCCTGAACAAACGCAACACATTAAAAGAAAATTCGAAAAAGCAGGACGAGGAAGAAGAGGAAGAATATCGCCGCAATAATAACGAAATATATATCCGTGAAGCGGCTTCACGGGAAAGCCGTGTACGGGAAATCCGCGCCAACGTATCCGTGACTGCCACTGTCCGTCCCTGATCAGGAGCCGCCCACTATGTTGCGTCAATACTTAACAGCGTCGCCGAAAAAATGGTTGCCTACCCTGACTGTATTCGTACTGGTCCCTGCCGTGGCGTCTGCCTCTCCGCAGGATCAATATTATTCCGGCGACCTGTTTACCGCCATCGAAGAAGCCAGACAACGAACGCACCATTACGACTACAGTCAGGCCACCCGCTATAACCGCAGTACCTCACAAAGCATTCCGATACCACGGCTGCTCAATCAGGAAATGGCCCAGACCATTATTAAGGCACCGGATGCACTGGATATTCTGCCTGAGACAGATTCAGCGACACGTCAGGACGATATATCTTTGAGTAACAACCGTTCACGTACGTCCTCCGCCCAGACACCGGATATTGCGACTGGTGTGGCATCACCGGTTTCTGTGCGGGTTTCGGTCAGAGCGGGGGAGCGCTGAAGTCAGAGCTAAAGTTCGCGCGGATTTTGTTACGTAAAGGTGCCGCCATTAATAACAGCATACGGTCACGTTGCCACTGACTGGCCGCCTCGCCAGTCAGGCCCACAGAGGCCATTTCCATCTGCGTAATCAGAGCTTCATAAGCATCCAGCGCCGCCAGATGATATTCACGACTCTGCTGCTGAAAGGCATCACGCAAGCACATCGCCTGCTCATCGAGCACACCATTACCACCCAGTTTGGCCGACATCCAGCCTGCCAGCGCCACAGCGATATGCATATCTTCCCAATAACGGAACGGCCGGTTGAGTTCATTATGTGCATCGCTGCTGACAAGCCTGTCTGCCACAACGGATGACAGACTGACCGGCACATGAGGCACATCCGGCATAAAAGGTTGTGGTTTGACAGCCTCCAGACAATTAACGCCGGGCGCCTGCATGCTGACCTTCAGACACAGCAACTCAGTCTGCTCCTGCACCTGACTGCGGGCAACGACGTAGAGAGTATCCAGCCCTTTGCCGGCCAGCATAACGTGGGATTTACGACCGCTGATGCCCTCTTGCGGCGAGTAGCAGGTCGTCATATCTCGCAGCGATTTCATTCCGGATTCAGAAATACAGAATGCCGCCCAGATATCCGCCGGCAATGCCGGATCAAGACAGCGCATGGCCGCCTGATAGCCACAAAAAAACGCCGTTCCCGGCGTTCCAGAATGTAGCCCGGCGGTGTGGGCTGCATTCATGCTGTCCAGCTCTATCAACCACTGCGCCAGCACCGTACGTAATGCCGCAGGTGCCGCTTGCAGACTGACAGATTGCTCAGACGATGGATTCGCCATTATTGCAGAGAGCCACCCAGCGCATTCTGGATACGGTCGAGGCGGATCTGGATATCTTCGATTTCCAGTTTCATATCACCCACATCACCGCCGTTACCAACACGGCTGACCTTGGCATCCAGCATCTGCAGATTTTCAGTGATCTGGGCAATGCGCAGCTGGTTCTCAGCCGGAACATCCAGTGCTTCTTTCTCAACTCTGGCAATACGTGAGGTTAATGCGGAATCACCCGAAGTAACTTTCTTCTCCAGCGCGCTCAGACCACTGGCCTGTTTCGCTTCCAGACCTGCCAGATCTTTCTTCACAGCAGCAATACCGCTTTTCACCGAAGCGATGTTCTTACTGTTGCTGGCGATATTGGCTTTGTTACGTTTGTTCGATACATCCCACAGTTTGCGGATTTCACTGCCGTTTTCCTTCACCAGTGCCTTCAGCGCATCCACTGAGAGGTTTGCATTCTCACCGGTAACAGACAGTTTCTCGTTCAGAACAGCGAGGTTATCAGCCTGTGATTTCAGCACTTTCTGCGAGGCCTGCAGCTGCTGCTGAACACTCTGCAATTGCATAAACAGAAAGCCAGCCAGGCCCCCCATAGCAATCGCTACTAACAGGGCAACAATGGCCAGAGTCTGCTTGGGAGCAGGCGCCGCAGTGACCACCGGGGCCGGTCGTGACTTGGCTGCAGCCGCCCGCTGTGCGGCCGCGCGGCGTGCCGCCAGTTGTTTCTGTCGCAGTGCAATATCTTCTTTCGAAGGTTTCATATCCGGCAAAATCGGATCTTTTTCGGTATCCATGGGGTCCCCGTCAGGCAAAGTGTTCTTCATTATTCTGCGGTCAGTATACCGGCATATGCGATCATGCGAAATTATGAGCGTCAGGCCAAAAATGATGGGTTTGACAGGAAAACCACGGGGGGCACACGAATAGCGCCGCTTTATACAGAGTGCTATGATCAGGCTACTTAGCTGCGGCCCTGACTGACTCAGAATCAGCTGAAGGGTCGTAACCTGTGTAACCTGAACTCAGCTTAGATATAGAATGGAGATTACTATGGCGTTTGAATTACCACCTCTGCCGTATGCAAAAGATGCGCTGGAACCACACATTTCCGCTGAAACCCTGGAATTCCACCACGACAAGCACCACCAAACCTACGTGACCAAACTGAACGGTCTGATCGAAGGTACTGAGTTTGAAGGTAAGTCTCTGGAAGACATCATCAAAACTTCTTCCGGCGGTGTATTCAACAACTCCGCACAGGTTTACAACCACACTTTCTACTGGAACTGCCTGAGCCCTAATGGCGGTGGCGAACCTACTGGCGCAGTTGCTGAAGCAATCAACGCTGCTTTTGGTTCTTTCGAAGAGTTCCAGACCAAGTTCAACGACATGGCTGTAAACAACTTCGGTTCAAGCTGGACCTGGCTGGTTAAGAAAGCTGACGGTTCCCTGGACATCGTTAACACTTCTAACGCTGGTACCCCGATCACTGAAGGTCTGACTCCGATCCTGACTGTTGACCTGTGGGAACACGCTTACTACATCGACTACCGTAACGTTCGTCCTGAATACCTGAAAGGTTTCTGGGCTCTGGTTAACTGGGAATTCGCAAACGCGAACCTGGCTTAATCATCAGAACGATAAAAAGCCGGGCGCTGCCCGGCTTTTTTATGCCATAACGACAGTCAATCAATATAATTATGAGGCGTCACTGCTTCGCATAAATTAACTGCCGCGCGCCACCTTGGGCCTGCGTAAAATCTGGCACAGGAACCCTTTATCAGGATGAAACTCTTACTCGCTTCCGGATCTCCCTACCGCAGAGCGCTGCTGGAACGGCTGCGTATCCCGTTTGAATACGCCTCACCCGATGTTGACGAAACACCCCTGGCAAATGAAACTCCACAGGAATATGTTGTGCGCCTGGCGCGTGATAAAGCCGAAGCCCTGGCCACGCAATATCAGGACTACTGGATTATCGGCAGTGATCAGACCTGCGTTCTGAATGGTGAAATCTGTGGTAAACCTGGCAGCGAAGAAAAAGCCATTGAACAGCTGACCGCCTGCAGTGGTCAAAAAATCAGTTTTTATACCGGCCTGTGCCTGGCATCACCGCGCGGACTGAAGCATACGCTGTGTGAACCATTTGCCGTGTATTTCCGAAATCTGAGTCCTCAGGAAATCCGTCGTTACGTCGAACTGGAAAAGCCGCTGGATTGTGCCGGCAGTTTTAAAGTGGAAGGACTGGGAATTACCCTGTTTGAACAACTTGAAGGACGGGATTTTAATACCCTGATCGGGTTACCCATGATCGCCCTGGTGGATCTGATGCGTTACGCCGGCATGAGTCCGCTGCTGGCAGCAGAATAAGCGCATATTGCAGACATAAAAAAGCCCCGTTTCCGGGGCTTTTTTATGTCTTATGACCGTCCGCTCAATCAGTCTTTCTGCTGCATCTGCACCGGTAAACCATCAAACAGCATATCCAGACGATTATCGATATCCTGTTCGCCCAGTTTATCCGACACTGAAAATTCCCAGATACCGTTGAATTTATCATGGGTCAGACTGCGAGCGGTGCCCGGGTTATCCACAATGGTCGGACGCAGGAATACCATCATATTGTTCTTGGTATGACTGGTGGATTTGGATTTAAACAGCCAACCCAGTACCGGAATATCACCCAGCAGAGGAACCTTGCTTTCGGTTTCTGTCACGTCATCACGGATCAGACCACCCAGTACAATGGTTTCCTGATCGTCAGACAGAATCATGGTCTTAATCGAACGTTTATTGGTGATTAAGTCGGCACTGCCATCAACACTGGTGGAGGATACCGATTCCGCCGTGGCTTCCACTTCCAGACGAATCGCTTCTCCGTCGTGGATGTGTGGTTTCACCTTCAGCGTAATACCCACGTCTTCACGGGTAATGGTAGTGAATGGGTTAGTGTTGCTGTTTGATGCCGTTGAGCCGGTACGGAACGGCACGTTCTGACCAACGATAATTTCTGCTTCCTGGTTATCCAGTGTCATGATGCTTGGCGTGGATAACAGGTTGGTATGCGAATTACTTTTCAGGGCATTCAGAATCACACCGAAATCAATCTGACCATCAATCTCACTGTAACCACCCAGCGTCAGACCGTTGCCCAGAGCACCGGCGTAATCCTGAGTGGCGATAGAGGTAGCAATACCGGAGAGGGAATTACCGGCTTCTGAGAAGTTAGTGGCAGCAACCGGATTATCGGTATCACCTAGCAGCCACTGCAGGCCCAGCGCGTCATTGATATCGCCGCTGATTTCT
Source organism: Oceanospirillaceae bacterium (assembly GCA_002706025.1). Taxonomy (GTDB): domain Bacteria; phylum Pseudomonadota; class Gammaproteobacteria; order Pseudomonadales; family Oceanobacteraceae; genus Venatoribacter. Next base: position 3,719 of record PAJK01000051.1, on the reverse strand, counting down.
ACAATTGCGGACTCAATCAGAACCTGAGCACGGCGCACATCAAGGGAGGCCACCAGCTCTTCCACTTCTTTCATCACCGATGGTTCAGCACGTACCACCAGAGCATTCAGCTCTTCATCAGCATAAATACCCGCGGTACCTTTAACCTGCTGTTCTTCCTGCGCGGCAGAACCGGAATTGGTTTCAGACATCAGGTTTTTCAGCAACTCAGCCAGTTTGGTGGCATCGGCATACTGCAGACGGATCACTTTCGCACTGCCAGAGAAATAAGACGGCTGATCCAGCTCTTCGATCAGTTTACGGATACGTTCACGGGCACTTTTTTCACCCTTAATAATCAGGCGGTTGCTGCGTTCATCAGCAACGACACGGATAGAACCTGCGGTATTTTCAGCATTAGCACTGCCGTTACCCTGAGACACTTTGGCCGGGTCCAGACTCTGCAGCATGGTCACAACGTTGCCAACCCAGGCTTCTTTCAGCTGCACCACTTCCAGCTCTTCACTGCCGGATTTGTCCAGACGATCAATGATCTGTTCGATACGGTTAATGTTGGCAGCGTGGTCAGAAATAATCAGCGCGTTCGCCGATTTAACCCCGGCCAGATGACCATACTTAGCCACCAACGGACGCAGAATAGGCACCAGATCCAGTGCAGGCGTGTTGCGGATCATAATAACTTTGGTCAGCATTTCCTGACTCTGATTGCCGGCGTTCTCGTTAAGGTCACGGCCAGCCTGCTTCACATCGTTCTGCTGTACGATCAGTACCACGTCACCGGCAGGAACGGCGGCATAACCCTGAACCTGCAACACGGATAAGAAGAGTTCATAAACACCTTCTTTGTCCATTGGCGCACTGGAAAGAACGCTGACCCGGCCTTTTACCCGTGGATCAACGACAAAACTTTTGCCGGTAATATCAGCAACCTGACTGATAAAAGCGCCGATATCGGCTTCTTTCAGGTTGATCTGCCAGTCTTTTTCTTCAGCCTGAACGACGCTGGCAAAAGCCAGAACTATCAGGAATACCCACTGCTTTAACACGTTCTTTTCCTTTTAATTCAGACTGTGCGTAACAGTCAAACGGCTGTCGCCCCGCTGCACTTCAATGCGGGCGTTACCTTCACTTTTTACCTGCTCAAGAATCTGCTGATCGCTGAGCGGATCCCCCAGTGACTGACCGTTGACCGACAATACAATATCGCCCGGACGCAGGTTCAGAGAATTCAGCATGGATCCACGCTGTACTTCATAGCCCTGTCCCGGTCCGACGGCTTTCAATCCCATCTGATTGAGCGTTGCTTCCGGATCATTTTCAGCACCTGAAGTGACCATATCGAGAAAATCACCGGCGTTCCGCACCCGCTTAAAGCGGTCACGCAGTGATACGCGGTTATTGTCGTCCCGCTCCCGGGCAGCTGGCTCTGAGGCTCGGGATACCGCGCGCACGCCAGTGGCCGGCGAGTCATCAAATTTCAGTGTCTCCAGCTTACCGTTGGTGTCGAGAATAACGCGGTCGTCATACACAGCCGCCAGTCGGGTCCGGCCCTGCACAGCATCCCCTACACGATAGAAATCACCGGCACCACCTTTCGGCGCAATAATGGCCGATGACGCTTTTTCATCAGAAGAGCGGGTCACACCCAGCAGATCCAGACGCAGCCGGGTATCCGGTGCATCCACCTGTTTAGCCACTTCCTGCACCGGTGCAGCTGTGTAGTCACCGAACAGATGATACTGAGCAGTGCCGGCCACCGTGTTCTGTGCACTCTGGCCATTGCCCTGGCTTGGCGCCTGCAGAATCAATGGCTGCGGGGCGATGATCTGCCAGGTCAGATGCGCCAGTTGCCACGCCAGCAACAGCGTCAGGGCAATCTTGCCGCCGACCAGCGTCCACCGCTGCCAGCTTGTCAGCACCGCTACCTCTTGTGTCAAAAGTCCTGCTCTCCGTCTTTATATTTTTCCCCGGCGCTTTCAGCGCGCGCCAAGGTTATAAAATCTTATGCGACACTTCAAAAATTACTGTGTCTTCATCCGCTTTGTTCGGCCATGTCTGACCCAGCGCGTCGATAAAACGACGGCGAACCGCAACGCCACCCCAGCCATCTGGCTGCATATAAGCCTGTAACAGTTGCTGGCCCTCGGTGGTATTGGCGCGGATCACGACTTTGTCACCGTCCATACCGATATCACCAATCACCATTGGCATATTGGCTTCCACCGCTTTGTTATCCACCGGCACGCTGACAGCACCACCGCTGAATACGATACGTCCGGCAAAACCGGCAAACGAGCGCTCGGCCAGATTCATTTCACCATGCAGCTGACCCAGCTCAAAGTTGCCGGCCACACTGATGCGGTTTGGTTTCAGCAAAGGCGCAATCACTGCTGACTCCAGATAGCCACTGGCGTCATTGATCACCACCTGCTGACCCATGCCGAGCTCAGCGTCGGCATTCAGCCGCAGTCCCTGGCCACTGATATCCAGATTCACTGCGGCAGTGCCGGTCAGCAGGCTCAGAGGACTCAGTGTCCAGTGGGCGTCCAGCTCACCCAGAGCACGCATCTGAGGTACGGTGAGTGTGACATTACCGTCCCATAATGTGCCACTGATATGACCGATCTTTACCGGCAGACGCTGCACTTTGGGTTCCACAAAACCCCAGACGAAATGTAAAGGCGTATTGATGGCGAGAACAAATATGAAGGTCAGAAGGCCCAGTAACAAATACCAGCGGGCTGCCCAAATGGCTTTAAACATGACGTTGACTGCGGTCCCTATCCAAAACAGCGGATCATTCTACTTAACGGGGGCGGAAAAATTAATGTAACAATGTGACATTCCTATAAAAAAGAGGCATTTACCACGTAAATACCTCTTTTCTTTCCTACTTTTGATGGACTGTCCGCAAAAATCCGGCCAGATTCTATTCCAGCAGAGCGATTCCATCGTGCTTTCCACCCCAGGTAAAAGCAGCTGAACGTAAAGCTGGCTGGCCTTCCCGGGCTTCGATCACAAAGCGATACTCGCCAGCGGCAAGCGGGTTATACCAGCGACTCTCATACTTCGCCATGCCCTGATCGTCATCCTGCAGGTAGCGGACTTCCACATCATAGCCATCGTCGTGCACCGGCTCACCATTGACGACTAAAGGCAGCCACTCACCGCCCAGCCGCTGCTCGACGCTGACCAGACGCCGGTCAAAGGCGATAAGCGACGGCCCGACATCCAGCCAGCGCACGGCAATGTAATCCTCTTCGTTGCTGGCCCGTGCAAGCCGGACCTTTGGTTCCAGCAGCCAGCGGCGCTGCCCTTGTGCTGGCTGCGGATCAGCAAGAAAGTCGTTCACTTTTAAGCGGTACTGCCAGGCGGGCAGATATTCCTGAACCTCGCCGTGATGGGCGAGATCACGGGCCAGCGCTCCCAGCTGAGCGGCAATATAGGGGGTGGAGAACTGGCCGTAGAGGGTATGTCCGCCTTCGTAGTTCTGCCGGCGGTACTCTTCCGGTGTGGTGGTGTAACCAAAGTAGCCGTTGGCATTACTGGCCACCCAGACATACTTAGCGTCCTGTCCGTCAGCCTGCAGTTCCGCCTTAACGGCCGCCGCCATACGGCGCCCGGCTTCGGTGGTGGATTCAAACGGTACAGGGAGGATGACCATGTCATTGATGCGCAGCAACTGGAACATAACGGTATCCGGGAAGCTGTCTTTCGGT